>JALOSG010000101.1 GCA_025458665.1 Serpentinimonas sp. | reverse complement strand
ATTCATTGTTGACCCGTTTCCGTCTTAGAGACGACCAGTTCGCTGATGATGAATTGGCGGCAACGTCGTCTGGAGCCGGATTTGCCGTTCAGTCTGATCAGAGACATCTTGATGAGATACTGAATGGTTACCGGGCGATTCTAGCTGGCAAGCGAGTTGACCCAGTTGACATACGAGTCAAGTCTGGCTGGTGGGCAGATGTCGGAACTACTGCCGGATCGTGTGGATCAGCTGGAAAGGTACATGTGAAGTTTGTTTTTCACGCGTTCGTATTTCATATGAAATTCTTGAGTTTGAAAATACTTACGGATCAATTGGCAACTCAAAGTTGTGTTGTGACTTTTGACGTTTTTAACTAATGACTCTTTCATATAACCACTGGAAAGTGTTGTAACTTCAACCCATTGTTAGTTTTGCTCATCAACCCATGAAAAACTTTTGAAGAAATTAGCCTATAACAGGTGCCCTCTGCAACACTTCGAATTTATCTAGATTGTAATCGTGCTCATCAAACCGTGAAAAAAAATTTATTATAAACCATCTGTAGGGCAAGAGAAATATCGTAAACGGTAAAGGGAACCGGCCTCTATATTAGACTCTAATTGTCGATCATTTATCAGTTCAAGGCGTCTGCGCTTCGAGACACTTTGCTGGCGAAGTCCAACGACTGGCGGTCCAGACATCACCTTCAATCTTGCGTCTCCACCACTTCAGAGGATCTCGATCGGCCAGGAATTTTTGTTTTTAAGCATCGTGAACGTCAGTGCTTCCAGTATGTTGGTAGCTGCTCAACGGACAGATCGGTATTTACAGTGTGTAGCGATATATTAAAGGCGTCTTTCGATGGGAGTTGCCAGATGGAGCCATTCAACAGCCTCAGCGAGGGGTGTGTCAGCGCCAGCAAGCGGGGGCGGCATACCCGCGCCACCACAGGTACCACCCGGCCTACCATGGTGGCCAGCAGCGTCTTGATATGGCCATGCAGTTCTCTGCGCGCCAGCCAGCCAGGCAGCGACACCGACTGCCCCAGCAACAATCCCGCCGCCACCAGCAGGCAGAAGCCGCCCACTGCCGATGCCATGCCAGGCAGCGCCACGGGAAACAGCAAGGGCGCAGCCAGCAGCGACAGCCACACCAGGCGCTGGCGGTGGTGGGTGCCTACCGTATCAGCCAATGTGCCGCCCAGACCTTTGAGGTGTGAGGCTGCCAACCGCGCAACACGGTCTTGCCGGCGCCTGGCCAGGGACTCGGAGAGGGACTGAGAACTGGAGCGTGAAATGGACATGGTGCGGGGAGTAAGGGTGCATCAGCCGGCCACCAAAGGACATTTCAGACCCGCCGGCGAAGGCTACGAACTCGCCGGTAGACCGGCTTCGTGACTGAAAGTGCCCCATTGCGCCCCAGCTTACGTAAACGAACCATGAACAGGCGCGTCCAGGAGGGCCACACATCGTGCTAGCCCGGGGATGCGGGCAGCGACCGCACCTTTTTTTCATATACCGCCCAACCCGGAGCGCCCCTGCCGGTCCAGCCTTGGTAGCATGGCAACATGAAAAACCTGCTAGCACGTTGCCAGAACTTGCCGGTGGTGCACTTTGCCCCTGGCGAGGCGGTGGTGCGTGAGGGTGCGCCGGCCCAGGGCTTGTGGATACTGTCCAGTGGTGCGCTGCAGGTGCGCAAGGGCAGCGTACTGGTCAACACGGTCCAGCGGCCCGGGTCCCTGATAGGAGAAATTTCTGTGCTTCTGGATGCGGCCTATGGCGCTACGGTGGAGGCCACAGAACCCAGCGTGCTGCACCATGCGGCCGACGGCCGAGCCTTTCTGTCCAGCGACCCGGAGATCGGCCATCTGGTGGCGGTGGGGTTGGCCGAGCGCCTGAACTTCGTCACCACCTACCTGGTGGATTTGAAGCAACAGTACGGCGAATCACCAGGGCTTGCCATGGTCTCGGAGGTGCTGAGTCAACTGGCCGACTCCGCCCCGCCGCCGGCGAGGCCCGGTTCAGCCCGTGACCCCGACCCGGACTACTGAGCTCAAAAAACGCTGCGCTCGGGGCGCTGGGTATCGGCCAGACGCAAGGTTTCCATGCCCATCATGGACTTCCACATCACCTCGCCGGTGTCCACGTCGATCTCTATGTGGGCGGGAACCGGTCCAATCTGGCGCCCGGCATTGAACACCCAGGTGTGGCCCATGCGGTCTGCCCAGGCGCCCGCCGGCTTGAAGGGCGATTCGTGCACATGTCCGGTCAGCACCATATCGGGCTGGTACTGGGCCATCCAGCCGCCTACGTCGGTGTCGCCGTAGAACCTGCGCCCGGTCCAGCAGGTGGGGGATTCGACGGGAGGCCAGTGGTAAATCCAGATCCAGCGCGCGGGCCTGCGCTTCGCGTCGGCAGCAAGCTGTTCCTCCAGCGCCTGTCGGCCATGGGGCCCGTCCCACCACGGGCACACGGTGACCAGCGTGTCCCCAATCAGCACACTGTCTCCGTCTGTGGGTATGCCGGCTGCGCGCGCATCGGCCAGCCAGAGGGCTGCCTGCTCACCCTGTGCATCGGGCCCCGTCAGGTCGTGGTTGCCCGAGCTGATGACCACCCGGCCCGCGGCCTGCAACAGCGCCAGGTAGCGCAGTACCACCGTGGACTGGGCGTTCAAAGGTACCGAAGAACTGATATCGAGCTGGTCCCCTGCAAGAACCACCAGGTCGAAGGAAGGCGCCACTTTCACCACCCAGTCTAGCTGCGGCAGCGTGTAATGCAGATCGGAGACGAGAAGGATGCGCACGTGGGTGTTCGTCCGGTTCAGACAGCGCAACAGGTCCGCGCCATGGCCGATGGTACATGGGTGACCGAATGCCGGACGATGACGCATGGCGCGTGACCGCCCCTGCCGCACAGCAACGCGCTGGGGGGAAAGAAAAAAGCACCTAGGCATTGCTGCCTAAGTGCTTGATTCAAATGGTGGGTCGTGCGTGACTCGAACACGCGACCTACGGATTAAAAGTCCGCTGCTCTACCAACTGAGCTAACGACCCGTCATGCGGTTTGGTATATCGCGGCCACCTTGTGCGCTAACGCTCTGGTGTGATTGCTGCGAAGCCTCAGATTATAGCGTCATTTTCAGGGGTTTTTGAAGACCCGGTGCTTTTCCTTGGACGCACCCTGGCGCCACGAGCAAGGTGTTCCATCACCCAGCCTGCAGCGCAGAGCCCGAAGGTAGCCGTCACGGCCACGCTGCTTCCATAGCCGTGGCAGTTGAGGGAATGGTCGGTAGCCGCAGGGGCTGCGCCAGCCGGCTCACAAACCTCCGGCGTGGCCGGTGCAGCAACGGCTTCGCGGCTGAACACGCAGGTCACCCCCATGGCGCCTGTACCGTTGCGCGCTGCACCATGGTGCTTGCGCAACCGATAACGCAGCTGCGCCAGCAGGGGGTCGTGGGTGGTCTCGGACAAATCGGCCACCTCGACCCGGTGTGCCAACTTTTTTCCGCCTGCAGCGCCCACCGCCACGTGCCGCACCCCGTGGGCCAGCGCCCACGCCGCCATACAGGTCTTGGCAGCCACTGCATCGCATGCATCCAGAATCGCCAACCGGTGCGTGCCAGTTGCCAGCCAGGGCGTAGCCAGACCAGCCCAGTTGTCCGGCGTCACAAAATCATCAACCAGGTGCAGCTTCACACCGGGGTTGATAGCCAGCACGCGCTCCCGCATTGCCTCCACCTTGGCCTGCCCCAACGTATCCGTGCGGGCGTGCAACTGGCGGTTGATATTGGATTCGCTGACATGGTCCAGATCGATCAGTGTGATCTCGCCCACACCGGCACGGACCAGCGCTTCGGCAGCCCATGAACCCACGCCACCTATCCCCACCACCACCACGTGCGCACCGAAAATCTGCCCGGCACCTTCATGGCCATACAGCCGCCGGCTGCCGCCAAAACGCCGCTCGAACGCAGCCAGTTCCAAGGGCCCGGTGCCGGCCGCGGAGAGAGCGTTACTCACGCTCCAGCAGCCAGATCTGGAACCGGAAACCTGCCACGGACCCCGCCACAATGCCGGCCACCGCAATGATGCTGGTGAGACTGAACGTGGACAAACCCGAGAGGCCCTGCCCGACCGTGCAGCCCAGCGCTGTCACGCCGCCCACCCCCATGCACACACCGCCCACGATATGCAGGCCGGTATCCTGTGCACCGCGGAACCCCTCCCAGTGGAAGGAACGGGTGGCCACCGCGTAAACAAACGCCCCGAGCACCACGCCCACGACCGATACCACCCCCAGGGTCAGCACCTTGGACTTGTCGCTGAACATCATGACCCAGTCGAGCGTGTAGGCCATGGGCGCAGTGAACGTGAGTGCCTCAATGCGGCCAGAATTGGAGGCGACGTACACCGCCTCCAGGGTTTCGGGGTGCTCTGCCACGAAGCCCAGACTGCCGCTGACCCACCACATGGCGGCTACCACCACGCCAACGCCCAGGCCTGCCAGCCAGTTGTTGCCGCTCTCCCGAAAGCCACTGCTGGACGCAGCCCAAAGCACCAGCGCACACCCCACCACCACGCCAAGTGCCAGGCCCGCCATCGGCCCATCCAGCCCCAGCAGGCTGGCAAGCCACAGAGGCACGGAACTACCGCCTTCCATCTGGAACGCCACATGGTCTACGGTATTCACCCGCACCACGCCAGTGAGACCGCGCAGTGTGGCAAACGCAGCCACACCCATCACGAAAAACACGACAAGGGATTTCAGGCTGCCACCACCAATGCGCACCAGCGTCTTGCTGCCGCAGCCCGAGCCGAGCACCATTCCGAAGCCGAACAGTGCACCGCCCACCAATGCGGAAAGCCAGACCACGCGGCCGCTGGCATAAACCGTCTGCGCGGGATCGATCCAGCCCAGCCATGCCATGAGGTGAAAGCCAATCATGGCCACCCCCACCGCCATGCCCCACATGCGCATGCGGGTCCAGTCACCCATGTTGACGATATCGCTCACCGCACCCATGGTGCAGAAGTGTGTGCGCTGCGCGATCAGACCGAACAGCAGCGAAACGGCGAAGGCGCCCCAAAGGACCTGGGTTCGCAGGCCATCGAATTCAGACATTTCCATGATGGCGCGGATTGTAAAGGCCCGCGCCAGCGATCACCCCGATCGGGTCATCGCATCCGGGAAAGCCTGTCCCGAGCCGCGTTGGCAGCCTCGGACTGAGGGTGTGCCTTGATCAGCGCTTCCAGGGTTGCCTTGGCCGCCCGCGCGTCCTTCAGCTCCAGCTGGCAATTGGCAATGGCCAGAAGGCTCTCGGGCACCCGGGGATGGGTGGGAGAACTGGCAATCATGCTCCGGTAGGCCTGTATGGCAGGCTGGTACTCGCGCGCGGCGTACAGGGCATTGCCCTGCCAGTACAGAGCCGTGGGTACGTAGCCGCTGTTGGGGTAGCGCAGCACGAACTGCCCGTACAGCGCCGCAGCCTCCTTGAACTGGGACTGGCGGAGCACCGCCATGGCAGCCTCGAACTCGGCAGTCTCTGCGGGCTGGGCCACGAACTCCACCCCATCCACCGTCACCTCGCGGGGCTCGAACGTGCGCAGGCGGCTGTCCACCGAGCCCTTCAGGTCGGCTTGCTGGCGCTGCAGTTCGGCAACGTCGCGCATGAGTTGCTCGTTCTGGCCACGCAACACGGCGAGTTCGCTGCGCAATGCCTCCAGCTGGTTGATGAGGTCAAGCATGCCGCGCCGCGACGGCGCAGCCTGCTCTTCCAGGAACTTGCGGAGCTCTGCCTCCAGCGCCTTGTTGGCTGCCTCCGAAGCGGCCTGATTGGCGTCCACGCGGGCGCGCAAATCCAGGATAGCCCGGCGCGCCTCGTCGTCGCCAAAGATGGCGTGCGCCGGCGCCGAAGCCAGCGCCAGCAGCCCCGCGAGGGACAGCGCCCCCAGCGACAACCCGAAACGTGAAGACATGGCGCCCAGCATCAGCGGTAGCTCAGCTCAACGCGGCGGTTCTGGCTGAACGCCTCTTCGGTGGTGCCAGGGTTGGCCGGCTTTTCCTTGCCAAAGCTCACCGCTTCCATCTGGCTGTCGCTCACACCCAGCAGGGACAGCGCGCGGCGCACCGACTCTGCACGTTTCTGGCCCAGCGCGAGGTTGTACTCGCGGCCACCACGCTCGTCGGTGTGCCCTTCCAGCACCACACTGCGGGAACGGTCGGCATTCAGGAAACGGGCATGGCCCTCCAGCGTGGCAGCGAACTCGGGCCGCACCGTGAAGCTGTCAAAGTCGAAATAAATGGTGCGCGACAACGATGCAGGCGGCTGCCCGATCTGGCCGGGGGCCACGGAGACCGGCGCAACGCCACGGGAATCGGCGCCGGTACCGGCACCACTGCCTGCCCCACCGGGCTGCACCGGGGTGCCGCTGCGGTCGGTGACTGGGACTTCATCCAGCTTGACGCTGGAGCCGCAACCTACCAGGGCAGCGGCTACGGTGGCGCAGGCCAGCCACTGGGCCCAGCGGCGACCGCTGGAGATAGACGCTGCGGAAGAGCCGGTCAGATGCTTGCTGTGGTTCATGAAAGTACTCAAAAAAGTTGGAGTGGGAGGTTGATGAAAAAAGGAAAGCAAGAATCGGTGCAGGTAGATGGCTAACTCAGGCGCTCAGGAAAGGACCCCAGTCGGGTTCGCGCACATTGCCAGGGGCACTGGCCAAACGCGTCTTGATGCGTCCGTCCAGGGTCGTGGTCATGAGGGATTCGCGCCCGCTCACTCGGGTGGCGTACATGATGAGACGGCTGTTGGGCGCAAAGCTGGGGCTCTCGTCGGCCGTGGTGTCGGTCACGGAAGCGGTGTTGCCCGTGGCCAGTTCCATGACCTGCAGTTTGTAGCCGGAGCCCACACGCGTCACATAGGCCAGCCAGCGGCCGTCCGGGCTCACCGCAGGAGAAATGTTGTAGTTGCCCGTGAAGGTAACCCGCTCGGCGGGCCCGCCTGCGGCAGGCATGCGGTAAACCTGCGGCGAACCTCCACGGTCACTCACGAAGTAAATGAACTGTCCATCGGCCGTGTAGGCGGGTTCGGTGTCAATGCTGCTGGACTGCGTCAGGCGGCGGGGCTGACCGCCAGCGGGGTCGAGTGCGTAAATCTGGCTCTGCCCGGCGAGCGTCAGTGTCGCCACCATCTGACGTCCATCGGGTGCCCAGGCCGGCGCGCTGTTGGAGCCTCGGAAGGTGGCCACCAGACGGCGACGACCTGTCGCGATCTCATGGCTGTAGATGACAGGCTTGCGCGCCTCGAAAGACACATAAGCCAGTTGCGAGCCGTTGGGCGACCATACAGGGGAAATGATGGGTTCCGGACTGGCCAGCGCGGACTGTGCGTTCTCGCCGTCGGCATCGGCCACCCAGAGGTTGAAACGGTTGCCGTCTTTGGACACGTAGGCAATACGTGTGGAAAACACGCCTTTGTCACCAATCAGGCGTTCGTAGACGTAATCGGCGATGCGGTGTGCAGCCAGGCGCAGGTCGGAGGCAGGCACAGGAAAGCTCAGGCCGCCCATGTCCTGCGCGCGCACCACGTCCCAGAGGCGGAAACGCACATCGAAACGACCGTCGGCGAGGCGGGAAATACTGCCTGTGAGCAGTGCATCCACCGAGCGGTCGCGCCAGGGAGCCAGGTCGGGGCGCGCGTTTTCATCGATGACACCGGGCGGAGCTTCGATGGGGCGGAACTGTCCGCTGCGCTCCAGGTCGGCCCGTACGATGGCGGGGATGTTCTGGCTGGCCAATTCGGCACCGCGGAACGGCGCAATGGAGAACGGAATCTGGGTCAGGCCTACCCCGGTGACCTCCACCCTGAACTGCGCCATTGCCGACAAGGGTGTCAGCAGGCCACCACCGGCCG
Source organism: Serpentinimonas sp. (assembly GCA_025458665.1). GTDB lineage: Bacteria > Pseudomonadota > Gammaproteobacteria > Burkholderiales > Burkholderiaceae_C > JALOSG01. Next base: position 1,408 of record JALOSG010000101.1, on the reverse strand, counting down.
CTGCGCCCAGAGCACCCAGCGCCATGAAAGAGCGGCGGGTGCGGGCAGGCCCCACCGGCGCGCCGCACAAAAGAGTTGACAAAGGCTTGGACTCGAAGCTCATAGACATTCTGGGGTTTTGCGGGCCTGAGCACGCAGGAGGTGGGGGCAAGAGGCGCTGCGGACAAGCCAACGCGGGAGCGCAGAGCCCGTCGGACCGATAATACCGAACACACCGGTATACATTGTCACCCGAACCGAACGCATGACTGGCCCACAGCACCCCGACGGGCGCAAGAAGTTGTAACCAATTGATCGATTCCGAAAGAGAAAATTCCCCAGTCGCTGAACGCAAGGTGGCACTGCGCCGGCTGGGCCGCGTGTGGCCCTACTTCCGCAGCGCGCGCGCCGGCATCCTGCTGGCGTTTCTGGGGTCGCTGGTGGGAGCCCTGACCGAGCCGGCCATTCCCGCCCTGCTCAAGCTGCTGCTGGACGAAGGTTTTGTAGAGCGCCAGTTCCCGCTGTGGATGGTGCCGGTCTCGCTCATCGGGCTGTTTGCTATTCGGGGTGTGGCCGGCTTCGTGGCCAAATACGCCCTCACCTACACCGCCAGCAGCGGCATGCTGGAAATGCGGCGGGCCATGTTTGCCAAGCTCAATGCGGCCCGGCTCGACCTGTTTGCCCAGCAAAGCGCCAGCAAACTGTCCAACACACTGGTGTACGAGGTGCAGACCGGCTCCACGCTGCTGGTGAATGCGTTGCTGAGTCTGGCCAAAGACAGCCTTACGTTGCTGGCCCTGCTGGGCTATCTGCTGTACCTGAACTGGCAGCTCACGCTGATTGTGCTGGGGCTGTTCCCGCCGCTGGTGTGGGTGATGCAGGTGCTGTCCAAACGGTTTTACAAACTGACACGCAGCAGCCAGACCGCCACCGACGAACTGGCCTATGTGGTGGAAGAGAACGTACTGGCCCACCGCATGGTGCGCCTGCATGGCGCGCAAGAGGCGCAAATGTCGCGCTTCGGGCAACTGAACGAAGCTTTGCGCCGCCTGGCCATGAAGTCCACCATTGCGGCGGCAGCCATGACACCGCTCACGCAAATTCTGGCATCGGCAGCACTGTCCGCCGTGATTGCGGTGGCGCTGTGGCAAAGCAGCACCAGCGGCGTGACCGTGGGCAGCTTCGTGGGCTTTGTCATGGCCATGCTCATGCTCATTCCGCCCATACGGCACCTGGCCGATATCGCCAGCCCCATCATCCGCGGGCTGGCGGCGCTGGAGCGTGGCATAGACCTGATTGACGAGACCCAGGAACAGACCGGCGGCTCCCACCGCGCGGCGCAGGCACAAGGCCGCATTGCGCTGCAGAACGTAGGCGTGCGCTACCCCGGCAAGGACAACTGGGCGTTGCGCGGGGTGAATCTGGACAT
>JALOSG010000100.1 GCA_025458665.1 Serpentinimonas sp. | reverse complement strand
CGCTTGAGCATGAAGTCCATGACTTCATCACCCAGGAAAACGCCGCGCTCATCGGCTGCGCGGCGCAGCACAGCGCGGCGGTCGGCTTCGGCCAGCACCTGCAATTGGAACACATGGCCCCAGCCCAGCCGGGTGCGCAAGTCCTCGCGCAGCTGCAGGCCGGCGGGTGCCACGGCGCCTGCAGCCAGTACCCAGCGCGCCGGGCCGCTTTCAGGTGTCTGGGCATTGACGAACCAGTTGAAGGCGATGGCCTGTTGTTCGGCGGTGTAGAGGTCGCAATCGTCCAGCAGCACGGCATCCCAGGCCGGGTCGAAGGCCACCGCGTGCTGCATATCCTGGGCCGACAGCCAGCCCACGCGTACAGTGCTGCCATCAGGACGGATTTGCTGCTCCAGCCGGGCGCGTACCCCCTGCAGCAGGTGAGTTTTCCCACTGCCGGGCAAGCCCCACAAATACGTGGGCACCGGCGAGCGCTGCGGGTTCCCGGCCCACAGCCTGAGGTGGGCCAGCACTTCGGCATTGCCCTCGGCCACAAAATTCTCCAGGCTGGGCGCAGGGGCCAGGCCCAGCTCCAGCGCCATCTGCTGCATGCTCACGGGCGGGTGGCTCCTGGATCGCTGGGTGGGGCGTCGGTATTGGCCTGCGCTGACTGCGCCGCAGCCACTGCCCCATCGGTGTACAGCGCGCTACCCATGTAGAGCGCCTTGGCGCGGCGCACCGCCACCAGCAACACGGCGCTGGCAGGCAGCGCAATCAGCACGCCCACAAAGCCGAACACGTGGCCAAAGGCCAGCAACGCAAAAATCACCGCAATCGGGTGCAGCCCGATGCGTTCGCCCAGCAGGCGTGGCGTGAGGTACATGCTCTCGAAAATCTGGCCCGCCATGAACACGGCGCCCACCATGGCCACCGCCAGCCAGCCCTGGAACTGCAGCAGCGCCGCCAGCAAACCCAGCACCATACCCACGCCAAAGCCCAGGTAAGGCACAAACACGGCCAGCCCGGTGAACACACCGATGGGCAGGGCCAGGTTCAGGCCCACCAGGCTCAGGCCCACGGTGTACAGAACCGCCAGCACCGCCATGACCAGCAGCTGCCCGCGCAGGTACTGGCCCAGCACGGCATCGGTCTCGTTCATGAAGCTCTGGGTGCTGTGCATCCAGCGCGGGGGCACCAGACGCTTGATGCGCCCGATGAGATCGGTCCAGTCCAGCAGCAGGTAGTAAGCCACAATGGGCATGAGCACCAGGTTGCCCAGCACCGCCGCCACCGCGCTGCCGCCTATGCGCAAGGAGGACAGCAGTTGCTCCATGATGTCACCCTCGTGCCCGCTGATGACTTTGCGCAGCAGGTCACGCACCAGGCTCACATCGATCTGCACATCCACACCGAGGCGCGCGGCCAGGGGCGCCAGCCAGGCGTTGAACTGCTCCAGCAAAGGGGGAATCTGTTCGCGCAGCAACGGCAGTTGCTGGGTGACCACGGGCACGATCATGAGGCTGACCGCCAGCGCAATGGCCATGAGTACGGCAATCGCCACCGCAGCACCCAGCCAGCGCGGGATGCGCCGCCGGGCCATGCCCTCCACCGCCGGGTGCAGCGCGTAGGCAATGACGGTGGCCACCACAAAGGGCATGAGCACCGGCGCCAGCAAATCCAGCAACCACCAAGCCAGCACGGCCAGAGTGAGCCAGGCAAGCGCACGAATTTGCGTGGGAGTCAGAGTCATGGGGTGCTTTATGGGGTGGGAACGGCGTGAAACGGGGCAAAACTCAGAAGCAGGCGTCGCCCGTAAAATTCCCCCTTCATTATCGGCCCTGACTCATGACAACGACCCCCCTCTCCTACAAAGACGCTGGTGTAGACATTGTGGCTGGCGACGCCCTGGTGGAACGCATCAAGCCGCTGGCCAAGAAAACCATGCGCGAAGGCGTGCTGGCCGGCATAGGGGGCTTTGGCGCCCTGTTCGAGGTGCCCAAACGCTACAAGGAGCCGGTGCTGGTGAGTGGCACCGACGGCGTGGGCACCAAGCTCAAGTTGGCGTTCGAATGGAACATGCACGACACCGTGGGCATAGACCTGGTAGCCATGAGCGTGAACGACGTGCTGGTGCAAGGCGCCGAACCGCTGTTCTTTCTGGACTACTTCGCCTGCGGCAAGCTCGATGTGGACACCGCCGCCGCCGTGGTGGGCGGGATTGCCCAAGGGTGCGAACTGAGCGGCTGCGCCCTGATTGGTGGTGAAACCGCCGAGATGCCTGGCATGTACCCGGCGGGCGAGTACGACCTGGCGGGCTTCTGCGTCGGGGCGGTGGAAAAAAGCAAGATCCTGACAGGCCAGAACGTGAAACCTGGAGATGTGGTACTGGGACTGGCCTCCCACGGCGTGCATTCCAACGGTTTTTCTCTGGTGCGCAAATGCATAGAGCGCGCCGGACAGAACCTGCCGGTAACGCTGGACGGGCAGCCTTTCCGCCATGCCATCATGGCGCCCACGCGGCTGTATGTGAAGAACGTGCTGGCCGCGCTGGCAGCCCATGGCGGCATCAAGGCGCTGGCCCACATCACGGGCGGCGGGCTGCTGGAGAACATTCCCCGCGTGCTGCCCGAAGGCATGGCCGCCCACCTGAAAAAGGGCAGCTGGCCCCAGACCGAGCTGTTTGCCTGGCTGCAACAAACCGCTGGCATCGACGATGCCGAGATGAACCGCACCTTCAACAACGGTATTGGCATGGTGCTGGTGGTGGCCGCCGATGAGGCCGGGGCCGCGGCAGCCACCCTGCGCGGACTGGGTGAGACGGTGTATGAGATCGGCGCCATCGCGCCACAGGGTGATGGCGAGCAGGTAGTGGATGGCTAGGTACGGATGGTTACGGCTGGTTACGGCCGAGTCAGGCTCGGTCAGGCCATGGCCTCGGGCGGTACCACGTGCACACCCGGCCGCGCCCCCAGTGCCGCCGCCAGCAACTGCTGGGCAATGCGCTCGGCGGCCACCACGCGGTAGCGCTTGGGCAACAGCGGCCGCAAACATTGCGACACCCAGATGCCCAGCTGCTCGGCGGGGCGGGACTCGCCGCGGGCGCCGCCTATCAGGCCGGGCCGCACCAGCGTCAGCGATGGATAACCCAGTGCCTGCAGATCGCGTTCCAGCTCGCCCTTGGTACGGGAGTAGAACACCCGGGATTGCGGATCGGCCCCCAGCGCCGAATTGAGTGCGTAGGCACGCGCTCCCCGCGACAGCGCGATGCGGGCTGCCTGCAGAGGCACATCGTGGTCGATACGGTAAAAGGCAGCGCGCGATCCGGCCTTGCGCATGGTAGTGCCCAGTGCGCAGACCACCGCGTCCACCGCCCACCAGTCGGCATCGGCGGGGAGCTGGCCAAAGTCAGGGCGCGGGTTGACGAGGCGGGGGTGCGGCGGCAGGGGCTGTCGCGTGGGCGCCACCACGCGGCCCACACCCGGGTCCTGCAGTGCGAGCTGCAGCACGCAGCGGCCCACCAGACCGGTGGCACCCAGCAGCAGAAGGGAAGTCACGGCCGCACCCTGACCGCTCGCAACAGGCGCTGTGCTCAATTGGGTTCGCGGCGTAGCTCTTGCAGGCGCTGGCGGATGGCGTCTACGTCCAGCGCGTCGTCGGTGCGGGCCAGGTAGGCCTCCAGGTCGGGCACGGCGCGCGCGGGCTGCTCCAGCTCTGCCCAGGCCAGCCCACGGTCCCGGAATTCGCTCCACGCGTCAGGCAGCAGCACCAGAACACGGTCCAGCACGGCAATCAGACGCAACCAGTCTTCCTGGGTACGGTGAATTTCCTTGAGGTTGCGCAGCACGCGGGCCAGTATGTCCCGGGGTGTGGCGCTCTGCAGGTAGAGCCCCACGGGCACATCGAAATCATCCACCAGGCCGCTACGGCGCTTGAAGGGCTCCAGCCGTTCGGAGAGGTCTTCGCGGCTGAGCGACTGCCCGGTGAAAGGGTCGATCACCACCTGCCCCTGCGGCAGATTCACCTTGACCATGAAATGGCCGGGGAAATTCACACCGCGGGCATGCAAGCCTATCCCTTGGGCCAGTTCCAGCCACAGGATGCCCAGCGTGATGGGAATGCCCCGGCGCGTGCGCAGCACCACATTGAGGTAGCTGTTGTCCGGGTCGTGGTAATGGTTGACGTTACCGCCAAAGCCCATGTCCTGGAAGAAAAACTGGTTCAGGAGACGCAGGCGCTGCAGGGGAGCGGCATCGGCCGGCAGGCGGCGCTTCAGGCGGGCCAGCAGTTGGTCCACATCGCCCAGCACCTGCTGCACGTCCAGGTCGGGGAACTCGTCCATCGACACGGCGGCGGTGGCTTCGAGCAACGGGAAATTGGCATCGTCCTGCACCAGGGAGGCGAAATACGACAGCGCCGTGGGCGGTTGGTACAGGGAGGGAAAAGGCGATGCCATGCTTTACTTTCGCACAAACTGGCGCAAATTGACACCGGCCAGCAACAAAACACCGAAGTAGATGACGGCCCCACCGCCCACGGAAAGCGCCAGGCTGGCCACCCGCTGGATGCGCGGCACCTCGGCCGCAGAACCCACCCACACCAGCTGCGTGGCCACCCACAACAGGAACACCGCCAGCACGGCACTGGCCGCCACCACCTGCAGGCCAAAGCGTCCCCAGCCAGGCTGGGCCTGGTAGGCGCCGCGGCGCAGCAAACCCCACAACAACCACCCTGCATTGATGAGCGCACCCACGCCGATGGCCAGGGCCAGGCCAGCGTGTGCAAACAACGGCACCAGCGCCAGGTTCATGAGTTGGGTGAGCACCAGCACCACCACGGCAATCTTCACCGGCGTGCGGATGTCCTGGCGCGCATAGAAGCCGGGCGCCAGCACCTTGATGGCAATGAGGCCCAGCAAACCCACGCCGTAACCCATGAGCGCCAGCGCGGTCTGGCGCACATCGGCACTGGTGAAGGCGCCGTAGTTGTAGAGCACGGCCACCAGCGGCTGGGCAAAGGTGAGCAAGGCCACTGCAGAGGGAACGGCCAGCAACACCACCCAGCGCAAACCCCAGTCCAGCAGCTGGCTGTAGGCGGCGCCGTCTTCGGCCGCCTGCGCGGCGGCCAGCCGCGGCAGCAGCACCACGCCCAGCGCCACACCCAGCAGGGCCGTGGGGAACTCCATGAGGCGGTCGGCGTAGGTGAGCCAGCTGACGCTGCCCGTGGCCAGGTGCGAGGCAATCTGGGTATTGATGAGCAGCGATATCTGCGCCACGCTCACGCCCAGCAGCGCGGGCAGCATGAGCTTCAAGATACGCTGCGTGCCCGGGTGCTGCCAGGCCAGCCGGAACAGGCTCCAGCGCAGGGACACGCGGGGAAACAGGCCCAGCCGCCACAAGGCGGGAATCTGCACCCCCAGTTGCAGCACACCTCCCAGCAGCACGCCGCCGCCCAGGGCGTAAATAGGCTCAATGCCCAGAGAGCCCAGCCAGGGCGCACCATAGGCGGCCGCCAGGATCATGGCCACGTTGAGCAACACCGGCGTGGCAGCGGGCAGCGCAAAACGCTTCCACGTGTTGAGCACCCCGGCCGCCAGCGCCACCAGCGACATGAAGGCGATGTAGGGGAACATCCAGCGCGTGAGTACCACGGCGGTGTCGAAGCTTTCGGGATTCTGTTTCAGGCCTGAGGCCATGGCCCACACCAGCACCGGTGCGCCCAGCACCCCCAGCACGCTCACCACCAGGAGCACGCCCACCATGACGGTAGCCACCTGGCTGATCAGCACTTTGGTGGCGGCATCGCCTTCCTTTTCGCGGGTGGCCGCCAGCACGGGCACGAACGCCTGGCTGAACGCGCCCTCGGCAAACAGGCGGCGCAGCAGGTTGGGAATGCGGAACGCGACGTTGAAGGCGTCGGTCAGGGCGCTGGCGCCAAAGGTGGCCGCAATCAGCAGTTCGCGCACCAGCCCCGTGATGCGGGAGGCCAGTGTGAACAACGAGACGACCGAGGCGGATTTGAACAGCGACACCGGCCAAGTTTAGCCGGGCGACTACAATGAAACCGTGACTTCCATACTCAACGCCGACCTGCACTGCCACTCCGTGGTGTCAGATGGGACACTCACGCCCGAAGCTCTGGCCCAGCGCGCCAAGTCCAACGGTGTGGAACTTTGGGCCCTGACCGACCACGACGAAGTGGGCGGCCAGCACCGTGCCCTGGCAGCGGCGCGGGCAGCGGGTCTGTCCTACCTGACCGGCGTTGAAATCTCGGTGACCTTCGCCGACGTGACCGTGCACATAGTAGGACTGGGCTTCGACCCCGACCACCCGCAGCTGGTGCAGGGCTTGCAGCGCACCCGGGGCGGACGCAGCGAACGCGCCCAGGAAATGAGCGACGGGCTGGCCAAGGTGGGCATAGCCGGCGCCTACGAAGGCGCGCTGCGCTACGTGGGTAACCCGGAACTGGTTTCGCGCACCCACTTTGCCCGCTATCTGGTGGAAAGCGGCGTGTGCAAGGACACGCATGAGGTGTTCCGCAAATACCTGACTGAAGGCAAACCCGGTTTCGTTCCGCACCGCTGGGCCAAGCTGGGCGATGCCGTGCGCTGGATCCGCGAAGCGGGTGGCGTGGCAGTCATTGCCCACCCGGCCCGCTACAGCTTCACGCCCACCCAGGAATACGCGCTGTTCACCGAGTTCAAGGAGCACGGCGGGCTGGGCGTGGAGGTGGTGACCGGCAGCCACACCGCTGCCGAGTACGTGCGCTATGCCGACATGGCGCTCGAATTTGGTTTGGCTGCATCCCGGGGCAGCGACTTCCACAGTCCCGACGAAAGCCACACCGACCTGGGTGCCCTGCCCTACCTGGAGGGCAAACTCACGCCCGTGTGGGAGTTGCTGGCCGGACGCATCCACACACCCGACCAGAGCCCTACTGCCACCCACTGATTTTTCTTCTGCCCTGAAGGCAGGACACCTGAATGACCGGAAGTTACCCACGCCCTTTGCAGGGCGTTTTGTTTTTGGTGCTGGCGGTGGCGTGTTTCGCGCTGCTGGATACCACCGTGAAATTTCTCAGCGCTACGCTGTCGGTGCTGGTAGTGGTGTGGTTCCGCTATGCGTTCCAGGCGGTGGCCACGGCGGCTTACGTGCTGCCCAAGCGAGGTTGGCGCTCGCTGCGCACCCAGCACCCGTGGCTCCACGCACTGCGCGGCGCCTTGCTGCTGGCGGTCAGCGTGCTGGGTTTCATCAGTCTGATCTACATGCCGCTGGGGGAATTCACCGCCATCGTCATGCTGGCGCCGCTGGTGGTCACGCTGCTGGCCGCGCTCTTCCTGCGCGAGGACGTGAGCCTGCTGCGCTGGGTGCTGGTGCTGGGCGGTTTTGCGGGCGCACTGCTGGTGGTGCAACCCTCCGGGCAAGAGGTGGGCTGGGCGGTGGTGCTGCCCCTGGTCATGGTGCTCATGTACGCGGTGTTCCAGATACTCACCAGCCGCATGGCGCGCCACGAGGACCCCATGACCATGCACTTCTACACCGGCTGGACGGCCACGCTCATCATCAGCGTGGGCCTGCCCTGGATCTGGCAATCCATCCCCGATGGCGCCACCCTGGGTCTGTTGCTGTTTGCCGGTCTCATGGGAACCGTGGGGCACTTCCTGCTGATTCAGGCGTTTGCGCGCGCGCCCGCCGCGACGCTGGCACCCTACCTGTACACCCAGATTGGCTTTGCCATGCTGGCTGGATGGGTGGTGTTTGGGCATGTGCCCGGTGCGCTGGCCTTGTGGGGCATTGTGCTGATTGCCGTGTGTGGCGCCAGCGCGGCGTGGCTCGCGGCGCGCAAGACGCAGTTGCCCCGCGCCTAGGCAGCGGCAGACGCACAGCGTGCACTGCAAGGATGGGACAATGGCGCCATGTCTCAGTACTTCGAGGTCCACCCCGACAACCCGCAACCCCGGCTGCTGAAGCAGGCGGTTCAGTTGCTGGAGCGCGGCGGTGTGCTGGCCGTGCCCACGGATTCCAGCTATGCGCTGGTCTGCCACCTGGACGACAAGGCCGCCGCCGACCGCCTGCGCCGCATCCGGCAGGTGGACGACAAACACCATCTCACCCTGCTGTGCCGGGACCTGAGCGAGCTGGCCAACTACGCCCGCGTGGACAACCGTCAGTACCGCCTGCTCAAGCTGGCCACGCCGGGTGCCTACACCTTCATCCTGGAAGCCAGCAAAGAAGTACCGCGCCGCCTGAGCCACCCGTCGCGCAAGACCATCGGCCTGCGTGTACCGCAGCACAAAGCGCTGCTGGCGTTGCTGGAACTGCACGGCGCTCCTTTGCTGGCCACCACCTTGATTCCGCCCGGCGAGACCGAGCCCATGAACGACGCCCAGGACATCCGCGAACGCTTTGAACACGAGCTGGCCGGCGTGATGGATGCGGGCGCCTGCGCGCTGCAACCCACCACCGTGATAGACCTGACCGAGATGGGCCGCGGCGGCGAACCCGAAGTGCAGCGCATGGGCGGCGGGCCGCTGGGTCCGCTGGGCCTGGACTGACTTTTTATTGGCGGAACTTAGCGGACCTCCCCATGGACTTTGCACAGATCATCCAGACCGTGGCCATCTACGCCATCCCGGTGCTGTTCGCCATCACCGTGCACGAGGCGGCGCACGGCTATGCGGCCAGGCATTTTGGCGACAACACCGCCTACATGCTGGGGCGCATCACGCTCAACCCCTTGAAGCACATCGACCCGCTGGGCACCATCGCCATGCCGCTGCTGCTGTACTTTGCCACGGCGGGCGCCTTTCTGTTTGGTTACGCCAAGCCGGTACCGGTGAATTTCGGGCGGCTGCGCAACCCCAAGCGCGACATGGTGTGGGTGGCCCTGGCAGGCCCCGGCGCCAACCTGCTGCAGGCGGTGCTGTGGGTCATTCTGGGCTACTTTCTGGTGTCCAGCGGCGTGCAGGAACGCTTCTTTCTGGAAATGACGCGTGCCGGCCTGCTGGTCAATCTGGTGATGTTTGCCTTCAATATGTTCCCGCTCCCCCCGCTCGATGGCGGGCGTATTCTGGTGGGGCTGCTCCCCTGGCGGCAGGCAGAACTGGTGTCGCGGGTGGAACCGTACGGCTTCTTCATCGTGCTGGCGCTGGTGCTCACAGGTATTGTGGGCAACCTCTGGCTGCGCCCGCTCATGAGCGTCACCGGGCAGGCCATTCAGACCCTGCTCACCCCGCTGCGCTGGCTGCTGTTCTAATCGGCGCGTCTGGAAGCGCCCGCAAGCGTCCGCAGGCATCCGTCAAGCGGCCAAAGACTTTTCCCCACCGACCTTCACC
>JALOSG010000005.1 GCA_025458665.1 Serpentinimonas sp. | reverse complement strand
AACGCCTACGCGCGCAGCATCGTGCAGCCCGCGGGCCGTCCGGAGGTGGATGCGGTGTATGGCATTCCGCCCACCGTGGCCATTGAACAGCGGCTCAGCCGGGGTGGGCGCAAATCCACCGTGGGCACCACCACGGAGGTGTGGCATTTCCTGCGCCTGCTGTATGTGAAGCTGGGTACGCAGCACTGCGTGCACGACAACGCACCGGTGCAGCCACAAACCGCCGACAGCATCTTCGCGCAGCTCATGAAGCAGTTCCGCGGCCAGCACATAGGCCTGCTGGCGCCGCTGGTCATGAACCGCAAAGGCGTCTACACCGAGCTGGCCGACTGGGCGCGCCCGCGTGGCTACAGCCACTTGCGGGTGGACGGCGAGTTCCTGCCCACCACGGGCTTTCCGCGCATCGACCGCTTCAAGGAACACACCATCGAACTGCCGGTGGCCAGCCTGGATGTGTCTCCCGCGCACGAGGCGGAGTTGCGCCGCGCGCTCACGCTGGCGCTGGAACACGGCAAGGGTGTGGTGCATGTGCTCAGCGGCCTGGAGGGGCTGCAGGAAGCCATGGCCAGCGGCGCCTCCACCGCCGCCCTGGGGCGGCTGCAGGTGTATTCCACGCTGCGCGCCTGCCCGGTGTGTGCCACCAGCTACGCCGAGCTCGACCCGCGCCTGTTCTCCTACAACAGCAAGCACGGCTGGTGCCCGGACTGCGTGGGTACGGGGGTGCAGCTCACGCGCGAGCAGCGCAAGGTGTTCGACGATTCCGTGCGCGACGACGACACCAAGGGCCGCGAGCAAAGCTTTGCCGAGCCCGAAGCCGAAGATGTGGCCGATGCCGCCTGCAGCAGCTGTGGCGGGACGCGCCTGAACGCCACCGCCCGCGCGGTGAAGTTCCAGGGTGTGGGTATTGCCGAGATAGCGCGCCTGAGCGTGGGCGATGTGCGCGCCTGGGTGCAAGGTCTGCTGGCCGGCGGCGCGGAGGGCGTGCTGAGCCTTCGCGAAGCCGACATTGCCCGCGACCTGCTGCCCGAGATCCAGAGCCGGCTGGAATTCCTGGAAGAGGTGGGGCTGGGCTACCTCACGCTCGACCGGGGCGCGCCCACGCTGAGCGGTGGCGAGGCGCAGCGCATCCGCTTGGCCGCGCAGCTGGGCAGCCACCTGCAGGGCGTGTGCTATGTGCTCGATGAGCCCACCATTGGCCTGCATGCGCGCGACAACCAGATTCTCCTGAATGCCCTGCACAAGCTGGGCGAGAAGGGCAACACGCTGGTGGTGGTGGAGCACGACGAGGACACCATCCGCCGGGCCGATCACCTCATCGACATTGGGCCCAGCGCGGGTTTGCGGGGTGGGCGCGTGGTGGCCGAGGGTTCGGTGCAGGACATCATGGATGCGCCCGATTCGCAGACGGGGCGGTACCTGCTGCATGCGATGCGGCATCCGGCTCAGGCTCGGCGGTGGGTCACTTCCGGGGGTGTTGCTTCTCCTGCTTCTGGCGATGCTCCGGGCGCCGGCTCGCCTGCGGGAGGCTCCGCATACTGCGAGCAGAAATTGTCGCCCCCCGCAGGCGTTCCGGCGCCCTCGTCGGTGGGCGGGGAGCCGGATGCAGCGGGACTGGATTGGTTGACGGTGAAGGGTGCTTCCTTGCACAACCTGCAGCGGGTCACGGCGCAGGTGCCTTTGCGGCGGCTGGTGGCGGTCACTGGCGTGAGTGGGTCGGGAAAGTCCACGTTCGCGCGTGATGTGTTGCTCACCAACGTGGCGGCGGCCGTACAGATGCAGAGCACGTTCGCCGGTCGCCAGGGCTGGGACGCGGGGCAGCGCCCGGCGTGGCAGGGCTGCGAGGGCGTGCTCGGCACGGAGGCCATCCAGCGCGTGCTGGAGGTGGACCAGACCCCCATCGGCAAGACGCCGCGCTCCTGCCCAGCCACCTACATCGGTTTCTGGGACACCATCAGGAAGCTGTTCGCAGAAACGCTGGAGGCCAAGGCGCGCGGCTACGGGCCAGGGCGCTTCAGTTTCAACACCGGCGAAGGGCGTTGCCCCACCTGCGAAGGGCAGGGCATGCGCACCATCGAAATGAGCTTCCTGCCCGACGTGAAGGTGCCCTGCGAGGCCTGCCACGGCGCCCGCTTCAACCCCGAAACGCTGGCTGTGAGCTGGCGCGGCAAGAGCATTGGCGATGTGCTGCGCATGGAAGTGGACGAGGCGGTGGGCTTCTTTGCCAGCATGCCCAGCATTGCGCACCCGCTGCAGCTCTTGCAGGACGTGGGGCTGGGCTACCTGACACTGGGGCAACCATCGCCCACGCTCAGCGGTGGCGAGGCGCAGCGCATCAAGCTGGTGACCGAGCTCACCAAGGTGCGCGACGAAGTGGGCCGGCGCGGGCAGAAGGCGCTGCACACGCTCTACGTGCTCGACGAACCCACGGTGGGCCTGCACATGGCCGATGTGGACAAGCTCATCCGCGTGCTGCACCGGTTGGTGGACGGGGGCCACAGCGTCATCGTCATCGAACACGACCTCGATGTGATTGCCGAGGCCGACTGGGTCATCGACCTGGGGCCCGAGGGTGGCAACGGCGGCGGGCAGGTAGTGGCCGCCGCACCGCCCGAAGCGCTGGTGCAGCTGGGCACCCACACCGGCGTGGCGCTGGGTCCTGTGCTGGCGCGCAGCGCGGCGCCCGCGTGAATACTTGCCCAGGCGCATCCGGCAGGTAGCCCCATGTGGATAGACACCCACTGCCACCTTGATGCCCCCGAACTGCAGGCCGGTGAGGGTGGCGTGGCCGCGGTGCGCCAGCGTGCCCGCGAGGTCGGCGTGGGCCTGTGTGTGCTGCCCGCTGTGGAGGTGGCCAACTTCCCTGCCGTGCGCCAACTGGCCCACGCGCACCACGATGCGTATGCGCTGGGCATCCATCCGCTGTACGTGCCGCAGGCGCAGGAACACCACCTGGCCCTGCTGGAACAGGCGCTGCAAGACCACGCCCAAGACCCGCGTCTGGTGGCGGTGGCCGAGATCGGCCTGGACCATTTTGTGCCCGAACTCTGCACCCCCGCCCTGCGTGACAAGCAGTGGCATTTCTACCTGCGCCAGCTGGAACTTGCCCAGCGTTTCGGGCTGCCCGTCATCCTGCATGTGCGCCGCTCGGCCGATGCGCTGCTCAAAGGCCTGCGCCTGCTGCAGCAGCAAGGCCGTCCGGTGGCGGGCGGCATAGCGCACGCCTTCAACGGCAGCCTGCAGCAGGCCGAGCAGTTTGCGCAGAGGGGCTTTCGGCTGGGCTTCGGCGGCGCCGTCACGTTCGACACCGCGCTGCAATTGCGGCGTCTGGCCACGCAGTTGCCGCTGCAGCACCTGGTGCTGGAAACCGATGCGCCCGACATTCCCCCGCACTGGCTCTACACCACCGCGGCGCAGCGCGCGCAGGGTGTGCCGCAAGGCACCAACACACCGGCAGAATTGCCGCGCATGGCGGCGGTGGTGGCGCAGCTGCGCGGCATTTCGCTGGAAGCGCTGCAGGCTGCGCAACAGGCCAACGCCGTGGCGGCCCTGCCGCGCCTGCGCGCCTTGCTGCCAGCAAGTGGCCAGGCCAGCGGTTAGCCCCCAGCGTGGCCGCCTTCCCGCCCTGCCATACTTCGGGGTTGCGTTCCTAGCCCCATTCTTCCGTCATGTCCTCTGCGCCGCGCGCTGCCGCCCCACCGCCCCAACTTCCCGAAGTGTCCATCTCCGAAGACGGCGAGGTCCGCTTCCTGCACCTGGGCACCGAGTGGGTGCAGGGCTCCATGCTGCTCGATGCCCCCTTCGACCTGGAGCTGGAGTATGTGCAGCGCATGATGGCGTGGCTGCTGTTCGTACCGCCCGATGCGGTGCCGAAGCTGCGCGCCATGCAGCTGGGCCTGGGGGCGGCTGCGCTCACCAAGTTCTGCTTCAAGAAGCTGCGCATGGACACCACCGCCATCGAGATCAACCCCCAGGTGGTGGCCGCCTGCCGCACCTGGTTCAAGCTGCCCCCGGACAGCGCGCGCCTGCGCGTCATCTGGGGCGATGCCGCCGAGGTGGTGCAGCACAGCGCCTACGCCGGCACGGTTGATGTGCTGCAGGTGGACCTCTACGACCACGAGGCCGCCGCACCGGTGCTCGACAGTGCCGACTTCTACGCCCATTGCCGCCAGCTCCTCACCGACGACGGCGTCATGACGGTGAACCTCTTCGGCCGCAACGCCAGCTACGCCCAGTCGCTGGAGAAAATCTGCACCGCCTTTGGCGCCAATGCCGTGTGGGCCTTCAAACCCACCCGCGAAGGCAACACCGTGGTGCTGGCCTTGCGCACGCCGCAGCACGCCTCCCGCATGGAGCTGCTGGCCCGCGCCGAGGCGGTGCAGGCGCGCTGGGGCCTGCCGGCCACCAAATGGCTGCGCGTGTTCAAGGCGGTGCAGGACGGCGCATGACCCCACTCACCACCGGCTTGCTGCTGGCCGCGGGCGGCTCCATCGCGTTCAGCGGCAAGGCCATCATCGTGAAGCTGGCCTACCGCTACGGGGTCGATGCGGTGACGCTCATCATGTACCGCATGCTGTTTGCGTTGCCGCTGTTCCTGGCCATGGTGTGGTGGGCCACCTACCGCAGCAAGACGCCGGTGGTGCCACTCACCCGGCGCGACTGGCTGGGCATTCTGGGGCTGGGCTTCAGTGGCTACTACCTGGCCAGCTTCCTGGATTTTTACGGCCTGCAGTACATCAGTGCCAGCCTGGAGCGGCTCATTCTCTACCTCAACCCCACGCTGGTGCTGTTGCTGGGCTGGGTCATTTACAAGCGCCGCATCACCGGGCGGCAGGCCGGGGCCATGGCGCTCAGTTACGCCGGTGTGCTGGTGGTGTTCGGTCAGGAAATATCGCTGGCGGGCTCCCACGCGGTGCTGGGTGGCGTGCTGGTGCTGGGCAGCGCTATCAGCTACGCGGTGTATCTGGTCTACAGTGGCGAGATGGTCAAGCGCCTGGGCTCTTTGCGGCTGGTGGGATGGGCCACCACGGTGGCGTGCGTGCTGTGCATTGCGCAGTTCCTGCTGCTGCGGCCGTTGTCGGCAGCGCTGGTGGCACCCGAGGTGCTGGTCTTGTCCGTCATCAACGCGGTGTTCTGCACGGCGGCGCCCGTGGTCATGGTGATGATGGCCATCGAGCGCATCGGCTCCAGCCTCACCGCCCAGACCGGCATGATCGGGCCCATGTCCACCATCGTCATGGGCGTGCTCATTCTCGATGAGCCCTTCAACCGCTGGGTGTTGCTGGGCACGGTGCTGGTGGTGGCTGGCGTGTTGTGGGTCAGCCGCCAGCGCAGCTGATCGGCCTAGCGGCCTGTCCGCCGGGTTGACCGATGGACCGATGGCCCCCACGCAGGTTTTTCATTCAACTACAAGGAGACTTTCCTCATGGATCTAGGTATTGCAGGCAAATGGGCGCTGGTGTGCGGCGCCAGCAAGGGGCTGGGCCACGGCTGTGCGGTGGCGCTGGCGCGCGAAGGTGTGAACGTGGTCATGGCTGCACGCGGCGCCGAGGCGCTGGAAGCTGCGGCTGCTGCCCTGCGCGCCAGCATCAGCACCACCACCAGCGCCACCACCAGCGCCACCACCAGCGCCACCACCAGCGCCACCATCCTCACCGTGGCCGCCGATGTCACCACCCCCGCCGGCCGCGAGGCGCTGTTCTCGGTGCCCGGTGGCCCAGGCCGTGCGTTCGATATCGTCATCACCAACGCTGGTGGCCCGCCCCCCGGAGATTTCCGCGAGTGGGACCGCGAAGCCTGGATCAAGGCGCTCGATGCCAACATGCTCACACCCATCGAACTCATCAAGGCCACCGTGGACGGTATGGCCGAGCGGGGCTTTGGCCGCATCATCAACATCACCTCCGGCGCGGTGAAGGCTCCCATCGATATCCTGGGCCTGAGCAACGGCGCGCGCAGTGGCCTCACGGGTTTCGTGGCGGGTGTGGCGCGCAGTTCGGTGGCGGGCAAAGGCGTCACCATCAACAACGTGCTGCCCGGCAAGTTCGATACCGACCGGCTCACCGCCACGCTCTCGGGCGCGGCGAAGAAAACCGGCCAGTCGCTCGATGCGGTGCGGGCTTCCTCGGTGGCGCAGATCCCGGCCAAGCGCTTCGGCACGTCGGAGGAGTTCGGAGCGCTGTGCGCCTTCCTCTGCAGCGTGCACGCGGGTTACCTGAACGGGCAGAACTTCCTGCCCGATGGCGGCCTGTACCCCGGCACGTTCTGAACTCCGGGGCATGCTTTCAGGGCAGGCCACCCCACCCCACTTCACCCCGGCGGGCGCAGGCTCAGCGCCTCGCCGAGGACACCACAATGCCGAGCACAATCAGCGCAAACGCCACCGCGTGGAACAGGCGCGGCGGCTCGCCCAGAAACGCAGCCGCCAGCAGCGCGGCAAACAGCGGCGTGAGGTTGCTGAAGAAGCTGGCTACCGTGGGGCCTGCGCGCTGCACGCCCGCGTTCCACGCGCGGTAGGCCACCAGAGAAGGCCCCACCGCCACGAACAGCAGTACCAGCGCCAGCGGCCAGCCCCAGTCTATGCGGGTGGGCAGGATGGTGTCCGGGTGGGTGCCCAGCCAGAGCCATTCGCCGCCGGCAAACAACGCGCACCATAGCAAGCCCATGGCGGTCTGCGCCATGAGGAAGGCGGCCCAGTCGGAACGTATGTCGGCGGACTCGCTGCGCTGCGTTAGCAGCCAGCTGTACACCGCCCACACCATGGCAGCCAGCAGCATCAGCAGGTCGCCAGGCACCAGCTGCACATCTTGCAGGCGCGTCAGCTGGCCCTGCGTCAGCACCACGGTCACACCCAGCAAGGACAGGCCAGCCCCCACCAGTGCCATGCCACGCAGCGGCGCGGCAAAGAACAGGCGCCCAATCACCAGCATCCAGATCGGCATGCTCGATGCCACCAGCGTCACGTTCACCGGCGATGACGTTTGCAGCGCCAGGTACTGCAGCGTGTTGTACAACCCCACGCTCAGCAGCCCCAGCAGCAGGAAGCGCCGCCATTGCGACCACAGGCTGCTGCCACGCTTCAGTACCCAGCCCGCCAGAGGCAGCAGCAGCAACAGCACCAGCGCCCAGCGCAGGAAATTCAGCGTCATGGGCGGCACCCAGGGCGCAGCCAGCCGCCCCACCACAGCATTGCCCGCCCACATGAGCGGCGGCATGATCAGCAGGAAGATGGTTTTGGCGTTCAGCCCAGCGGCCGGGAATGCAGACATGGCCCCGACTGTAACCACAAGCCGCGTTTGCTGATGGCCTGGCACCGCAAGCGCTGTCCGGTCGGAGGCAGATAAATGCCGACCTGTGGCAACATTGCTGGTTTTGTGTCAGCCGCTTCCCCACAACAAGGAGACCTCGCCATGTCCAGCAACCCTGCATCCTCCACCGTCCGCGTGGTCCAGATCGCCCAGCCCGGTGGCCCCGAAAACATGCACCTGGTGCAAACCACCGTCGGCGAGCCCGGCCCCGGCCAGGTGCGCATCCGCCACCACGCCATTGGCCTGAACTTCATCGACGTGTACCAGCGCTCCGGCCTCTACACCTTGCCGCTGCCGCTGCAACTGGGCATGGAGGGCGCTGGCGTCATCGAGGCGGTGGGCGAGGGTGTGACGCACCTGAAAGCCGGCGACCGCGCCGCTTACGCCAGCCAGCCGCCCGGCAGCTACTGCGATGCCCGCGTCATGCCCGCCATGAACGTGTGCAAGCTGCCCGATGCCATTTCCTTCGAGACCGGCGCCGCCATGATGCTCAAGGGCCTCACCGCGCAGTACCTGCTCAAGCATTGCAAGCCGGTGGAAGGCCTCAACCCCGGCGACTTCGTGCTGTTCCACGCCGCTGCCGGTGGTGTGGGCCTGATCGCCTGCCAGTGGGCGCGTGCGCTGGGCCTGCGGCTCATTGGCACCGCGGGTTCCGACGCCAAATGCGCGCTGGCCAAAGAGAACGGCGCGGCCCACGTCATCAACTACAACACCGAAGACTTTGCCGCCCGCGTGAAGGAAATCACCGGGGGCAAGGGCGTGAAGGTGGTGTACGACTCGGTGGGCAAGGACACCTGGGAAAAGTCGCTCGACTCCCTCATGCCGTTTGGCCTCATGGTCACGTTCGGCAATGCATCGGGTCCGGTGGCACCGTTTGCGCCGGCCATGCTGGCGGCCAAGGGCTCCATCTACGTGACGCGCCAGACGCTGTTCTCGCACATCACCAGCCGCGAGCGCACGCAGGCCATGGCCGACGATCTGTTCGAGGCCGTGACCAGCGGCAAGGTGAAAATTCATGTAGAGCAGCGCTTCCCGCTGGACCAGGTGCAGGAAGCCCACCGCGCCCTGGAGGCCCGCAAGACCACGGGTTGCACCGTTCTCCTGCCCTGAACTTTGCCCTGAACGGAGTTCCTGGACGGAATTCAGCGCGAGCGCCGCACGCGCAGGATTTCGTCCAGTATCAGGCTGATGGCGCCCACGGTGATGGCGGCATCGGCGATGTTGAAGGCGGGGAAGTGTCCACCGGCAAACACGGGCCGCAGGAAGTTGAAGTGGAAGTCGAACATATCCACCACATAGCCGTGGACCAGCCTGTCAATCACGTTGCCCACCGCGCCGCCCAGAATGCAGGCCAGCGCAAAGGCGAACAGCTTCTGCCCGTGGTGGGAGCGCAGCATCCACACGATGAAGATGGCTGCACCCACCCCCACGGTGGTGAAGAACCAGCGCTGCCAGCCGCCCGCATTCGCCAGAAATGAGAATGCAGCGCCGGTGTTGTGCACCCGCACCAGATTGAAGAACGAGGTGATGACGGTGCCCTCGCCGTGGCGGTAGATATTCAGAATCGTCAGCTTGGTGGCCTGGTCTGCAATGAGGATGAAGAACGCCAGCCCTAGCCAGACCAGCATGCCTTTGGAGGAAGCTTTTGCCATGACGGTGCGCGCCGTGTGGCCGGCTCAGGCAAACAGGCGGGATTCGCCAGCGCCGTGCAAGTTGCTCACACAGCGCCCGCAAATACCCGGGTGTGCGGGGTCGGCGCCCACATCGTCCCGGTAGTGCCAGCAGCGCTCGCACTTGGTGGCGCCCGATGGTTGCACGGCCACCGCCAGCGCATCGCCAGCCACCAGCGTCAGCGCCGAGACAATGAACACGAACTTCAGGTCATCGCCCAGGCTTTGCAGCAGCGCGTGGTCCTCCGGGCCTACGGTCAGTGTCACTTCGGCCTGCAGGGAGGAGCCCAGTTGGCCGGCGGCCCGCACTTCCTCGATGGATTTGTTCACCGCAGCACGCAGTTCCAGCACGCGCGCCCACTTGCCCAGCAGCGCCTCGTTGGGCGTGGCCAGCGGCAAATACGTTTCGGTGAAGATGGAAGGCGAGCCGTTCACCGGCGTGCCCACCAGCGCCCAGGCTTCCTCGGCGGTGAAGCTCAGGAAAGGCGCCATCCAGCGCAGCATGGCGTGGGTGATCTGGTGCAGTGCGGTCTGTGCAGAGCGGCGCGCGTGGCTGTTCGGCGCGGTGGTGTAGAGCCGGTCCTTCAGCACATCGAGGTAGAAGGCGCCCAGGTCTTCGCTGCAGTACACCTGCAGCTTGGCCACCACCGGGTGGAATTCGTAGGCGTGGTAGTGCGCCAGGATGTCGGCCTGCAACTGGCTGGCGCGGTCCAGCGCGTAGCGGTCAATTTCCAGCAGGTCGGCGTAAGGCACAGCGTGCTGGCTGGCGTCGAAGTCGCTGATGTTGGCCATCAGGAAGCGCAGCGTGTTGCGTATGCGGCGGTAGGCGTCCACCACGCGGGCCAGGATCTTGTCGTCTATCCCCAGGTCGCCGGAATAGTCGGTGGCGGCCACCCACAGGCGGATGATCTCGGCGCCCATCTTGTTGCTCACCTGCTGCGGTGCCACCACGTTGCCCACGCTCTTGCTCATCTTGCGGCCATTGCCGTCCACCGTGAACCCGTGCGTGAGCAGGCCCTTGTAGGGCGCGCGGTCGTTCATGGCGCAGGCGGTGAGCAGGGAGCTGTGGAACCAGCCGCGGTGCTGGTCGTGGCCTTCCAGGTACAGGTCGGCCTCGGGGCCGCTGTCGTGGCCGCTGCCGGCGTGGCTGCCCTTCAACACCGTGGTGTGCGTGGTGCCGGAATCGAACCACACCTCCAGAATGTCGGTGCTCTTGGTGTAGAGGCTGGCGTCGGTGCGGTCCCCGATGCGCGCCAGTATGTCGGCGCTGCTCAGCTGGCTCCAGGCCTCAATACCGCCTTGCTCTACCACGCTGGCCGCCAGGTCGATGATGTCCGGGGTGCGCGGGTGCGGCTCGCCGCTGTCCACGTGCAGCAGGAAGGGCAGGGGCACGCCCCAGCTGCGCTGGCGGCTGATACACCAGTCCGGCCGGTTGGCAATCATGTCGCGCAGGCGGGTGCGGCCGTTTTCCGGGTAGAAGCTGGTCTGCTCGATGGCGTGCAGCGCCAGCTGGCGCAAGGTCTGCGGCGCTTTGTCCTTGGTGAAAATGCCCTCGCCCTCGTCCATGCGCACAAACCACTGGGCAGCGGCGCGGTAGATCACCGGCGTCTTGTGGCGCCAGCAGTGCGGGTAGCTGTGCGTGATGTCGTGGGTGGCAAACAACCGCCCGGCGGTGCGCAGTGTCTCGATGATCTGCGGCACCGCTTTCCAGATGTTCAGGCCGCCAAACAGCGGGAAGTCGGCCTCGTAGCTGCCGTTGCCCTGCACCGGGTTCAGGATGTCGGTGTAGGCCATGCCGTGGGCCACGCAGCTGTTGAAGTCGTCCACACCGTAGGCGGGGGAGGAGTGCACCAGGCCGGTACCGTCGTCGGCGGTGGCGTAGTCGGCCAGGTAAATGGGGCTGTGGCGGCGGTAGCCGTGGCTGCCGTCTTCATTGGCCACATCGAACAGCGGGTGGCGGAACTCAATCAGTGCCAGCGCCTTGCCCTGGGTGGTGGCCAGCACCGTGCCTTCCAGGCCGTAGCGCTCCAGGCATTTGTCCACCAGCGAGGCGGCCAGCAGCAGTACCCCGCGCGGCGTTTGTACCAGCGCATAGTCCAGTTCGGGGTTCAGGTTCAGGGCCTGGTTGGCGGGTATGGTCCAGGCGGTGGTGGTCCAGATCACGGCATAGGCCGTTTGCCCTTGCAGGTCCTGCGCCGTCAGGCCAAAGGCGGCGGCCAGTTTCTCGGGCTCGGCGCATTCAAAGCCCACGTCCAGCGTGGTGCTCTTCTTGTCCTGGTACTCGATCTCGAACTCGGCCAGCGAAGAGCCGCAGTCGAAGCACCAGTACACGGGTTTGAGGCCCCGGTACACGAAGCCGCGCTCCATGACGCGCTTGAAGGCGCGGATTTCTGCTGCCTCGTTGGCAAAGTCCATGGTGCGGTAGGGCTTGTCCCACTGGCCCAGCACGCCCAGGCGCTTGAAGTCGGCCATCTGCTGGCCAATCTGTTCGGTGGCAAAGGCGCGGCTCTTGGCCTGCATCTCGTCGCGGGCCAGGTGGCGTCCATGCAGCTTTTCTATGGCGTTTTCAATCGGCAGGCCGTGGCAGTCCCAGCCGGGTATGTACTGTGCATCGAAGCCCGCCAACTGGCGCGCTTTCACGATCATGTCCTTGAGCACCTTGTTCACCGCGTGCCCAATGTGGATCTGGCCGTTGGCATACGGCGGGCCATCGTGCAGGATGAACTTGGGCGCGCCCACGCGCGCATCACGCAGGCGCTGGTATATGCCTTGCTCTTCCCACTGCTGCACCCAGCCCGGCTCCCGCTGAGGCAGGTTGCCGCGCATGGGGAAGGGCGTGTCGGGCAGGTTCAGCGTCTTGCTGTAGTCGGTGGCGGCAGCTTGGGGTGCGTCGGACATGGGGACTCGCGGTGGGCGGCGCCGTCAGGGCGTGGGGTTGGGAAAGGGCTGCGGTGCCTGCCGCGCGAACCAGGCGCGTGCGTCGTCGCAGTCCTTGTAGATGCCTGCCGTCAAGGATTCCAGGCTGTCGTACTTCAGTTCGTCGTGCAGCTTGTGCAGCAGCTCTACCCGCACGATTTTACCGTAGGCCTCCTGCGTGGGCCCCAGGCTGCGGCGCACCCGCTCGGGCCACTCCAGGCAGTGGGTTTCCAGCAGCACGCGGCCGCCGTTCACGTCGTTCGGGTCCAGGGACGGGCGCACGCCCAGGTTGGCCACGCCGGGAATGGGGGCAGCGCCAGGGGCGTCGTCCAGCCCATGCACGTGCACCGCAAAAATGCCGCTGGCCGCAGGCTTCCAGTGGGCAAAGCGCAGGTTCAGGGTGCGAAAGCCATCGCCCCGGCCGGCGGCACTGGCGCCCAGTTCGCGGCCCAGCTTGCGCCCATGCACCACATGCCCGCTGATGCTGTACGGGCGGCCCAGCAGGGCGGCCGCGTCCTGCATGCGGCCCTCGCTCAGGGCAGCCCGTACGGCAGAACTGGACACCCGCAGGCCGTGCACCTCATAGCTCATCATGCGGGCCACGTCGAAGCCCTGGCGGGCTCCTGCGGCATCGAGCAGGGCATAGTCGCCCCGGCGCTGGGCACCAAAGCGGAAATCGTCCCCCACCAGCACGTACTGGGCACCCAGCGCGCCCACCAGAACGTCGTCAATGAAACTCTGTGCGTCCAGGCTGGCCAGCCGTTCGTTGAAGGGCAGCACCACGCACTGGTCCACCCCGCAGGCGCGCAGTTCGTGCAGCTTGTCGCGCAGGGTGGCAATGCGGGCGGGGGCCAGGTCGGGCTGCTGGAACTTCTGCGCAAAGTAGTCGCGGGGGTGCGGCTCGAAGGTCAGCACGCAGCTGGGCACACCGCGGTGGCGTGCCTCGTTGTTGAGCAGCGCCAGCATGGCCTGGTGGCCGCGGTGTACCCCGTCGAAATTGCCTATGGTGAGTGCGCACTGGTGGGCCAGCGTGGGGCCGCCGGTGCTGGCGGCAGCCAGGCGCTTGGCCAGCAGGGGGGCGTAGCCTCGAATGATTTTCATGCCGTGGGATAAGGGGTTGCAGCGTGGCGGCTGCTACAGGCCGCCAAACCGCGTTATATTGACACAAACCATTCATTCCACGCGGGCACACTGCAACCCTGCCACGGCGTGGCTGAATTCCTGTGGTCTGGTGCCCCTGGCCGGGGGCGTTTCGCGCGGAGGTCTGAATTGAAGGTGTTGAAGCTGTCGGCGCAGGGTCTGCCCCAATCCTGGATCAGCCTGGAACAGGCGGTGCTGCATTACGCCGCCGAGGAAGTGCGCTGGGAAATGGGGCAGCAGGTGGCGGTGTTCCACGGCGGGCACAACGCCGTCACGGGCCTGCAGTCGGTGATCGAGGTGAACTCCATCATCGGTACCAAAGGCGTGCCCAACATCAACCCATTCGATTTGCGGCCTACGCTGAGCAACAGCAAGCTGTTTGCCCGCGACCGCAATGTGTGCGCCTACTGCGGCGGCTTGTTCCACGAAGACGAACTCACCCGCGAACACATTCTTCCGCTGGCCCAGAACGGCCGCGACCACTGGATGAACGTGGTCACCGCCTGCAAGTCCTGCAACCACCGCAAAGCCAACCGCACGCCCGAACAGGCGCGCATGCCGCTGCTATACGCGCCCTACATACCCAGCCTGTGGGAAGATTTCATTCTGCGCAACCGGCGCATCCTGGCCGACCAGATGGAGTACCTCATGGCCCATCTGCCCAAAACCTCACGATTGCACGCATGATTCTGGAACACGCCGATATTCGCATCGATCCCGCCCGCGCCCCCGATTTCGAGGCCGCCATAGAGCAGGGCGTGACCACCGTGATCGCGCACGCCCAGGGGTTTCGTGGCTACAAGGTCAACCGCAGCATGGAAAGCCCGGGGCGCTATCTGCTCATGATTTACTGGGACACGCTGGAAGACCATACCGTGGGTTTCCGGCAGTCCGAAGCGTTTGCGCGCTGGCGCGCCATCGTGGGGCCGTTCTTCCAGCAGCCGCCCGTGGTGGAGCACTTCGAACTGGTCTGCAAGTCGGCCTGAGCCGCCGCTGAAGCTGGGCAGGCTTCAGCCCACCTCGCCCATCATGCTTTGCTGGTAGTTCTGCAGGCCAATGCGTTCCACCAGTTCCAGCTGGGTTTCCAGGAAGTCGA
This sequence comes from Serpentinimonas sp., assembly GCA_025458665.1. Taxonomy (GTDB): domain Bacteria; phylum Pseudomonadota; class Gammaproteobacteria; order Burkholderiales; family Burkholderiaceae_C; genus JALOSG01. The sequence continues at coordinate 16,539 of JALOSG010000005.1, read as the reverse complement.
TGTGCTCTTCCGTGTCTTCCAGAATGCCCTGCAGCAGGTCGCGTGACACGTAGTCCCGCACAGACTCGCAGTGCGCGATGCCGGCCTTGATGGTGGTCTGCGCGTTTTTCTCCAGCCCCAGATCGGCGGTCAGCAGTTCCGGCACATCCTCGCCTATGGTCAGCTTGCCCAGGTCCTGCAAATTGGGCAGGCCCTCCAGCATGAAGATGCGGTCCATCAGCTGGTCGGCGTGCTTCATCTCGCCGATCGATTCCTCGTATTCCTTCTTCGCCAGCTTGTCCAGCCCCCAGTTCTTCAGCATGCGGTAGTGCACAAAGTACTGGTTGATGGCGGTCAGCTCGTTCTTGAGCTGCGCCTGCAGGTGCTGGATGACTTGTGCATCGCCTTTCATGGGGACTCCTGGGTCGGGTTGGGATAGCGCCTAGCGTACCCGGATTGTGGTGCTCAGGCCAGCGCAGCGTTGCCCTGGGACGTCGGGTGGCTCTGGTGGTGCACATGGGCTACTCCGCCGGCGCCCTGCCGCTGGCATTCGCCCACCAGTGCGCGCGCACAAGATTCGCACTGCCCGCACTGGGTGGCCACACCAAACTCCAGCTGGATCTCATCAAAGCCCATACCCATGCGGGCGCTGCGCTCAATGAGCTTGTCGCTGATGCGGCGGCAGACACAGACAATCATGGCGATCTCCTGGTAGATACGCAATGATAATAATTCGCAATCAATAAAGCAAGTGCATGGCACCGGAAACAGAAAAGCCCGGACCAGCCGGGCTTTCTGTCTGGCAAGGCGGGTAGGGGTCAGGCAAACACGCCCGCTGTCTCTTCCATCTGTTCCGACACGCGTGCGGTGTGGTGCAGCGTGTCACCGAACAGCATCTCCATCTGCGTCAGGCGCTTGAAGTAGTGGCTCACGATGTACTCGTCGGTCACGGCAATGCCGCCGTGCAGCTGCACCGCCTGCTGGCCCACGTAGCGCATCGACTGGCCCAGTTGCACCTTGGCGCGCGACATGGCCAGGCTGCGCTCGGCAGGTGCCTCATTGAGCTTCAGGGTGGCGTAGAAGCTCATGCTGCGCGCCAGTTCCAGCTGCATTTTCATGTCGGCCATGCGGTGGCGCAGCGCCTGGAAGCTGGCAATGGCCACGCCAAACTGTTTGCGGGTGTTCAGGTACTCGGCGGTGGTGGCCACGGTCTTGTCCATGAGGCCCACCGCTTCAGCGCACAGGGCGGCTATACCCACATCCACGCCATGCTGCACAGCAGCGGCGCCGTCCTGGGTCACCAGTGTGGCGGGGCAATCCTTCAGGTGCAGTTCGGCGGCGCGGCCACCATCCTGCAGGCCGTAGGCTTCGGTGCAGGCAGCGCCACCGGCTGCAGCGCGGTCTACCAGGAACAGAGCCACACCTTGCGCGGTGCGGGCGGGCACCAGCCAGGAATCGGCGTGGTCGCCTACCGGCACCACACTCTTCTGGCCAGTCAGCGCCCAGCCGGTGGCGGTCTGGGTGGCGGTGGTGTCGCAGCGGGACGGGTCGTAGCGGTTGCGGCGCTCCTGGTGGGCCAATACCACCAGGGCCTCACCGCCCGCTAGGCGGGGCAGCCAGTCTGCCTGCACGGCATCGGGCGCGTAGCCTGCCAGCAGCGCTGAAGCGATGAGTGTCTGGGCCACCGGCTCCAGCACCATGCCACGGCCCAGTTCTTCCATCACCACCATGCCCTCAACGGGGCCCATGCCCATGCCACCGTGGGCTTCGGGCACATACAGGCCCGCTACGCCCAGTTCGGCCAGCTCGGTGTAGGCGGCGCGGTCAAAGCCGCCGCCGGCCACCACCTGCTTGCGGCGCTCGAAGTCGTAGCCCTTGTCTACCCAGCGGCGAACGGCATCGCGCAGTTGTTCCTGCTCGTCGGAAAAATCGAAGTCCATGTGGTTTCCTTGGTTCTGCGGTGTGGGACTGTGCGTTCAACCGAGCACGGTCTGGGCCACGATATTGCGTTGCACTTCGTTGCTGCCGCCATAAATGGTGGTCTTGCGCATGTTGAAGTAGTTGGCGGCCAGCGGTGCGTTGGCCAGGGTTCCTCCGGGGAAGTTGCCCTGCCAGCCAGCGTCCATGGCTTCGTGGATGAAGGGCAGGCTGAAGGGGCCGGCGGCCAGCATCATCAGCTCAGTCACGCGCTGCTGGATTTCGCTGCCGCGGATCTTCAGCAGACCCGCAATGTCCAGCGAGTTCTTGCCCGACTTTTCGGCCGACAGCACACGCAGCACCAGCATCTCCAGCGCCACGATGTCCACCTCCAGCAAGGCAATCTGGTCGCGGAAGCGCACGTCTTCCCACACACCCTCGGCCTTGGCAATGCGCTTGAGGCGCTCCAGCTCGCGCTTGGAGCGGTTCACGTCGGCAATGTTGGTGCGCTCATGGCTCAGCAGGTGCTTGGCGTAGGTCCAGCCTTTGTTCTCTTCGCCAATGAGGTTCTCGGCGGGGACCTTCACGTTGTCGAACCACACCTCGTTGACCTCACAGTCGCCATCGAGCAGCTTGATGGGACGCACCGAAACGCCCGGCGACTTCATGTCGATCAGCAGGAAGCTGATGCCGGTCTGGGGTTTGCCCTCGGTGCTGGTGCGCACCAGGCAGAAAATCCAGTCGCCGTACTGGCCCAGCGTGGTCCAGGTCTTCTGGCCGTTCACGATGTAGTGGTCGCCCACGCGTTCGGCACGGGTTTTCAGGCTGGCCAGGTCGGAGCCAGAACCCGGCTCGCTGTAACCCTGGCTCCACCACACTTCGCCGCTGGCAATGCCGGGCAGGAAGCGCTGTTGCTGTTCGGCGTTGCCAAAGGCCATGATCACCGGGGCCACCATCACCGGGCCAAACGGCACAATGCGCGGCGCGCCGGCCAGGGCACATTCTTCCTCGAACAGGTGTTTTTGCACCGCGTTCCAGCCCGGGCCGCCAAACTGCTTGGGCCAGCCGTAGCCCAGCCAACCCTTCTTGCCCAGAATGCGGGCCCAGCCCTGCATGTCGTCGCGGGTCAGGCGTTTGCCGTTGTGCACCTTGTCGGCCAGTTCCTTGGGCAGGTTCTGTTCCACCCAGCTGCGCACCTCGGCGCGGAACGCCAGCTCTTCTGCCGTGAAAGCCAAATCCATATCGGGTCTCCTGATTGATGGGAATTTATAGCACGACCGTTCGTTTTCTTGTGTCCAGACCGTGACAAAGGCGGCCAGCGCGTCACCCCGCGCCAGCTTGTGCCGCCCTGCGGCGGCCCGGCGTCGGGCCTCTCTTACACTCGGTGCCCATACCGATGCCCCCGCCCGTGCCCATGACTGTACCCACCGCCTCCATCGTTGTGCTGATTTCAGGGCAGGGCTCCAACATGGAAGCGCTGGTACAGGCTGCACGGCAAGGCCGCTGGGAGCAGCGCTTTGGCGCCCGCGTGGTGGGTGTGGTGAGCAACCGGCCCGATGCGCCCGGCCTGGCCTGGGCACGGCAGCAGGGTCTGCAGGCCGCCGCGCTGGACCACCGCCACTACCCCACCCGCGAAGCGTTCGATGCCGATCTGGCCCACACCATCGATGCCATGGACCCCCATGGCCAGCCCGCCTGGGTGCTGCTGGCGGGCTTCATGCGCATACTCACGCCGGGCTTTGTGCAACGCTACGAAGGGCGCATGCTCAATATCCACCCGTCTTTGCTGCCGGCATTTCCGGGCCTGCACACCCACCGCCGCGCCATAGAGTCGGGGTGCCGTTTTGCTGGCGCCACCGTGCACCGCGTCACGGCCGAACTGGACCACGGCGACATCCTGGAGCAGGCGGTGGTACCCGTGCTGCCTGGCGATACGCCCGACACGCTGGCGGCTCGCGTGCTCACCCAGGAGCATGTCATCTATCCGCGGGCGGTGGAGCGCCTGCTGGCGGCGGCCGCGGCGGTGGCTGTGGCGCCGCCTCAGCGCAACGTGTAAACCAGGGCGCCCACAGCCACCAGCGCCACGGTGGCCCAGCCCAGGCGGTCCACGTAGCGTTGCAATTCGGCTTCCATGCGGGCGCCGCCCCAGCGCATGAGCCCGGCCACCAGGAAAAAGCGCGATCCGCGCCCCACCAGCGAAGCCAGCGTGAACGGCAGCAGCGCCATGGACAGCGCACCCGCTGCAATAGTGAACACCTTGTAAGGCACCGGGGAGAAGCCCGCGATGAACACCGCCACCACGCCCCATTCCTCGAACCACTGCACGGCCGTCTGGTAGCCGGCCCAGTAGCGCGCGTTGCCCTGCAGCCAGGGCTGAATGGCGTCGAAAGCGAACATCCCGATCACATATCCCAGAACCCCTCCCGCCACCGAGGTCAGGGTGGTGAGCAAGGCAAACCACCAGGCGCGCTGGGGCTGCGCCAGGCTCATGGGGGCCAGCATCACGTCGGGCGGAATGGGAAAGAACGAAGATTCCGCAAAGCTCATGACGCCCAGGTACCAGGGCGCATGCCGGTGCCGCGCCCACTGCATGGCCCGGAGGTAGAGGGGGGAGAAAATTTTCACGGTAGGGCCAGGTTCAAAAGGGCGCTCACATGCTGCGCTGGAACACCAGCCCGGCGTGTTCGCGCATGGCATGGAACTGGATCTTGGGCCAGTTGGACTCCACCGCACGCAGCGTGGCGGTGTGGTCCACCAGGATGGTGGGCGCGTCCACCGCGTCCCAGGCCATGCGGTGGATGTTGGCCTCGATGAAGCGTTTGAGTTCCTGCTCCCCGCCGTTCTCGGGCGGGCAAGTCACCCAGCGCGCCACCTGGAAAGGGCTGTGGGTAATGCGCGCCTTCACGCCGTACTCGGCCTCCAGGCGGTGCTGCACCACCTCGAACTGCAACTGGCCCACGGCACCCAGCATCAGGATGCTGCCGGCCATGGGGCGGAACACCTGAATGGCACCTTCCTCGCCCAGCTGGGTCAGGCCCGCCTTGAGCTGCTTGCCGCGCAGCGGGTCGGCCACTTCCACGCTGCGGATGATCTCTGGCGCAAAGAAGGGCAGGCCGGTGAACTGCAGTGCCTCGCCTTCGGTGAGCGTGTCGCCCAGCTGCAGCACGCCGTGGTTTGGTATGCCAATGATGTCGCCGGCATAGGCCTCATCCAGCAGCTCGCGGCGCTGGCTCAGGAAGCTCACCACGGTGTTGGGGCGCAATTCCTTGCCACTGCGTACCACCTTCAGGCGCATGCCGCGCTCGAAGTGGCCGCTGGCCACGCGCACAAAGGCAATGCGGTCGCGGTGGGCCGGGTCCATATTGGCCTGGATCTTGAACACCACGCCGCTGAATTTGGGTTCGGTGGGCTCCACCGTGCGTTGCAGCGCGGGCTTGGGGCCGGGCGGCGGGGCCAGGTCCACCAGCGCATCGAGCACCTCGCGCACACCAAAGTTGTTGATGGCCGAGCCGAACAGCATGGGCGTCTGGCGGCCCGCCAGGAATTCCTGCGCATCGAACGCGGGCGATGCACCCTCCACCAGCTCCAGCTCGTCCTTGGCCTGCGCAAACTCGGCGCCAAAGCGGCGCGCCGATTCGGCGTTGTCCAGGCCGGCCAGCACCTCTTCGCTGCCGCCGCGCCGGTCTTCGCCGGCCTCGAACACGCGCATCTGGTCGGTACGCCGGTCGTACACGCCGTGGAAGGTCTTGCCCATGCCCACGGGCCAGGTGAAGGGCACCACGGTCATGCCCAGCTCGCGCTCGATCTCGTCCATCACATCGAGCGGGGACTGCACCTCGCGGTCCATCTTGTTCACAAAGGTCAGGATGGGCGTGTTGCGCGCACGGCAGACCTGCAGCAGGCGCCGGGTTTGCGGCTCCACGCCGTTGGCCGCGTCAATCACCATGAGGGCTGCATCCACAGCAGTGAGCACGCGGTAGGTGTCTTCGCTGAAGTCCTGGTGGCCGGGCGTGTCCAGCAGGTTGATGACGCAGTCGCGGTACTCCATCTGCATGACCGAACTGGCCACCGAGATGCCGCGCTGTTTCTCAATCTCCATCCAGTCGCTGGTGGCGTGGCGCGCGGCCTTGCGCGCCTTCACGCTGCCGGCAATGTTGATGGCGCCCGAGAACAGCAACAGCTTCTCGGTGAGCGTGGTTTTGCCGGCGTCGGGGTGGGAGATGATGGCGAATGTCCGCCGGCGGCGGACTTCGGGAGCGAGATCGGACATGGGGCTGGATTATCCGGGATGGCTGGCATGTGCTCGACCACTTGCCCGAACACCGGCCCGAACACCGGCCCGAACACTTGCCCGACAATCGCCCGGATGCAAGCCCCCGTTCATGCCCTCACCGAGCACGGTGCCACGCTCCTGCAACAGATCTGGCGTTTCGAGCACCCCGCCGACGCCACCGTGGCGCGCTATTTCCGCGAACACCGCAACCTCGGCCCGCGGGAACGGCAAACCCTGTCCGATGCGGTGTACGCCGTGCTGCGCGACCGGCCCCGGATGGACTGGTGGCTGCAACAGAGTGTCGGCACCAAGCCACCCAACCCCGCCCACGCCCGCCTGCTGATCCTGCTGGCCGCCGAAGCCCTGCGCCCCGCCGCTACCGATGCCGAGCGCCCCTTGCTGGACCAGGCGGTGGCGCGCTCTCAGCACAGCGAAGCCGCCGCCATGCCGCCCGAGGTGGCCCATGCGCTGCCCGCCTGGTTGGCCGAACGCCTGCAGGCCCAAAATGTGCCCGGCGGACTGGCCGCTCTGGCCGAAGCTCTGCGCGAACCGGCCCCGCTGGACCTGCGCGTCAACGTGCTGAAAGCCCGGCGCCCGGCAGTTTTGCAGGCCCTGGCCGCTGCGGGCATTGGCGCTGCGCCCACACCCTACTCGCCGCTGGGTATTCGCGTGGCGGGCAAGCCGTCCCTGAAAAAGCTGCCGCTGTTCACCGAGGGCTGGGCGGAAGTGCAGGACGAGGGTTCACAGCTGCTCACGCTGCTGCTGGGCGCCAAGCGCAACGAAATGGTGGCCGATTTCTGTGCGGGCGCCGGTGGCAAGACGCTGGCGCTGGCGGCCGCCATGCGCAACACCGGCCGCCTGTATGCCTTCGACACCTCGGCCCACCGCCTGGAGGCGCTGCAACCCCGTCTGCAACGCGCTGGCGTGGAGCAGGTGCACCCCATGGCACTGGCCCACGAGCGGGATGAGCGCTTGAACCGCCTGGCCGGCAAGCTGGACCGCGTGCTGGTGGATGCGCCTTGCTCCGGCCTGGGCACGCTGCGCCGCAGCCCCGACCTGAAATGGCGCCAGAACGCCGCCACGCTGGCGCCCATGCCCGCGCTGCAGACCGACATTCTGGCGAGCGCCGCGCGCTTGCTCAAACCCGGGGGGCGGCTGGTGTACGCCACCTGCAGCCTGCTGGAAGAAGAAAACGAAGCGGTGGCCGACGCATTCACCACTGCCCACTCCCGGGACTTCGTGCCACTGGATGCCGCCGAATGTCTGGAAAAAGCCGGTGTGGAGCAGGCCCAGACCCTATCCCGGGCTGGAAAACTCAGGCTTTGGCCCCACATTCACGGCACAGACGGGTTTTTTGCCGCCATTTGGCAGCGGAAGCCGTAAATTGCCTTTGGCCGGGGCGCCAGTTTGATTTGGCGCAACCATTTCTCATTTTCTCGGCACTTACCGGCCCTGCGCGGTCTCCAAATCCTTGGTGTTTGGGCCCTCCCCACCTAAAATGGGTTTCGGGTGGGCACCGGGGGATTCCCCTGGCCTATTCAGATTCACAAGCCACGTGGCTTTTTTGAAGGTTCTCGATGTCAGTATTTCAATCTTCCTGGGACGCCTTCGTGTCCTTCGTGGGTCATGGCCTCACCGGCGCCAGCTGGTGGCAGGTGCTTATCGTGGCGCTGGTGCTCACGCACATCACCATCGCCTCGGTGACCATATTCCTGCACCGCCACCAGGCGCACCGTTCGCTGGACCTGCACCCCATCCCGTCGCACTTCTTCCGCTTCTGGCTGTGGATGACTACCGGCATGGTGACCAAGGAATGGGCCGCCATTCACCGCAAACACCACGCCAAGTGCGAACAAGTGGGTGACCCGCACAGCCCCAAGGTGTTCGGTATCAAGAAAGTGTTCTTTGAAGGCGCCGAACTGTACCGCGCAGAAGCCAAGAACAAGGAAACCCTGGCCCGCTACGGCCACGGCACCCCCGACGACTGGATGGAGCGCCATGTGTACACCGGCCGTTCGCGCCTGGGCGTGAGCCTCATGCTCATCATCAACGTGCTGCTGTTTGGCGGCCTCGGCCTGGCCGTGTGGGCCGTGCAAATGGCCTGGATTCCCATCTGGGCGGCCGGCGTGGTGAACGGAATCGGGCACTACTGGGGCTACCGCAATTTCGAAGCGGCCGATGCAAGCACCAACGTGTCCCCCTGGGGCATCATCATTGGCGGTGAGGAGCTGCACAACAACCACCATACCTATCCCACCTCGGCCAAGCTGTCGGTCAAGCCTTACGAGTTCGACATTGGCTGGATGTACATCACCATCCTCAAGAGCCTGGGCCTGGCCACGGTGAAGAAAACCGCGCCCAAGATGGCGTACGGCGATGTGAAGCCCGTGGCCGACGAGAAGACGCTGGAGGCCATCATTGCCAACCGCTACGAGGTCATGGCCGGTTACGCCCGCGAAATGCGTGCCGCCGCCAAAGCCGAACTGGCGGCCCTGAAAGCCCGCCAGGCCGATACGTCGCTGCTGCAGGCAGCCCGCCGCTGGCTGCACCGCGACGACGACAAGGTGCCGGCCGAAGTGCGCCCCAAGCTGGCCCAGGTGCGTGCCGAACACCCTGTGCTCGACAAGATGCACGCCATGCGGGAAGAACTCCGGCAGCTCTGGAGCACCACCAACGCCTCGCGTGAGCAACTCGCCGCCGACCTGCAGGCCTGGTGCCACCGCGCCGAAGAAAGCGGTATTGCGGCGCTGCGCGACTTTTCCGTGCGCCTGCGTTCGGCCCACGCCTGAGGCGCGGGCAACCCCCCCGTCCTCCCCCGCGGCCCGATGAGGCCCGGGCGGCAGGCAACAAAAAAGGCCCCGAAGGGCCTTTTTTGTTGGCAGAAACCGAAGCTTATTTCAGCTTGATCTCTTTGTATTCCACGTGCTTGCGAGCCTTGGGATCAAACTTCATGATCGCCATTTTCTCGGGCATGGTTTTCTTGTTCTTGGTGGTGGTGTAGAAGTGGCCGGTACCCGCGGTGGATTCCAGCTTGATTTTCTCGCGTCCGCCTTTGCTGCTAGCCATGGTGCAACTCCTTCAGGGTTTAGGCTTGACCGCGTGCGCGCATGTCGGCGAGCACAGAGTCGATACCGTTTTTGTCGATCAGGCGCAGCGCAGCGCCGGAGACGCGCAGACGCACCCAGCGGTTTTCGCTCTCGACCCAGAAGCGGCGGGATTGCAGGTTCGGCAGGAACCGGCGCTTGGTTTTGTTGTTGGCGTGGGAAACGTTGTTCCCTACCATGGGCTTCTTGCCCGTGACTTCACATACGCGTGCCATGAGGACACTCCAGTTGCATAGACGGCCGAAGCCGCACCTCGTCAATGTCCTGTGTTGTGCCGCCTGCCATGCTGCTCCTGTTCGCTCGCTTGCGCTCAAGCTCCCAGGCCCAACACATGGACGGCTCCGGCTCACTGACGGCTCTCTTCACCCGCCGAGTTCGTCGGCAGGAAACCAAGCATTATAGACCGCTTGGCCCGAAGCGGCAAAGAAGCCCCCGGCTCAGCTTTCTTGCTGCTCCAGAAACCGCTGTGCATCCAGCGCCGCCATGCAACCCGTGCCGGCACTGGTGATGGCCTGGCGGTACACGTGGTCCTGCACGTCGCCGGCGGCAAACACGCCGGGTACGCTGGTCATGGTGGCCATGCCTTGCAGGCCAGACTTCGTCACCAGGTAGCCGTCTTTCATCTCCAGCTGGCCCTTGAAGATGTCGGTGTTGGGGCTGTGGCCAATGGCAATGAAACAGCCTTTGACCGCAACGTCTTCGGTGGCGCCGGTCTGCACCTGCTTCAGCCGCACGCCGGTCACGCCGGTGGCATCGCCCAGCACTTCATCGAGCACGCTGTGCAGCTTCAGTTCGATCTTGCCGCTGGCCACCTTTTCCATGAGCTTGTCGATCATGATGGCTTCGGCGCGGAAGGTGTCGCGGCGGTGCACCAGCGTCACTTTGCTGGCAATGTTGGAGAGATACAGCGCCTCTTCCACCGCGGTGTTGCCACCGCCTACCACGGCCACGTCCTGGCCGCGGTAGAAGAAGCCGTCGCAGGTGGCGCAGCCGCTCACGCCCTTGCCCATGAACGCTTCTTCGGAGGGCAGACCCAGGTACTTGGCCGAAGCGCCGGTGGCAATGATGAGCGTGTCGCAGGTGTACTGGCCGGAGTCTCCGGTGAGCAGGAAGGGGCGCTGGTTCAGGTCCACCGCGTTGATGTGGTCGAACACGATCTCGGTGTTGAAGCGCTCGGCGTGCTGCAGGAAGCGCTGCATGAGGTCGGGGCCCTGCACGCCGTGCACGTCGGCGGGCCAGTTGTCTACCTCGGTGGTGGTCATGAGCTGGCCGCCCTGGGCAATGCCGGTAATGAGCACCGGGTTCAGGTTGGCGCGGGCGGCGTAGACGGCGGCCGTGTAACCGGCAGGGCCGGAGCCCAGGATCAGGACTTTGGCGTGTTTCATGTTGAAAATCGGATGATGGTGTGGGCAGCGGGCGCGGCGCCCTGGGGTCAGCGGATAGGGGTCGTAGGTATGGGTCTTAGGTACGGGTCGTATTGTAGGTAGGCCTGTCTACACCCTGCCCGGTCTGCGGTAAGCTTGCCGCAGCACGCAACATGACGTATTCACTCAACACCCTCAACGCCGACCGCAACGGCGCTGCGCCGCGCGGCATCAGTCGCTTTGCGCACGAAATGGGCCTCATCGTGGGGGCCACGTTGCTGGTTTTCTGGGCCATTGCCCTGCTCACGCATTCCATGTCCGATGCCGCGTGGTCTACCACCGGCACCGGTGAGCCCATGCGCAACTGGGGCGGCCACGTGGGCGCACGGCTGGCCGATGCCAGCTATTACCTCGCGGGCATGTCCGTCTGGTGGGGGCTGCTGGCCGGCGCCCGCGCCTGGCTGGCAGCGCTGGCGCGCTGGCTGCGTGGCCACGGAGAACTGCCCCCCGAGCCCGCACCGCAGGAGGTCCGCTGGCTGGATCGCCCCGGTGTGCGCCGTGCGCTGTTCTGGCTGGCGCTGCTGGCCTTGGTGGCTGCCAGCAGCGTGCTGGAATGGGCCCGCCTGCACCGCTGGGATGTCAGCCTTCCGGCCGAGTCGGGCGGTGTGCTGGGCGCCTGGCTGGGGCCGTGGGCCACGCACTGGCTGGGGGCCACCGGATCAGCGCTGCTGGCCCTGTGTCTGGCCGTGCTCATGGCGGCGCGGGTGTTCGATTTTTCCTGGGCCCGCATGGCCGAGCACATCGGGCAGGTGCTGGACGACTGGTTCCAGAGCCGGCGCGAGCGCAAGGAGGCCGATGAAGACCTGCGCATAGGCCAGCAAGCCGCCCGCGAGCGCGAGGAAACCGCCGCCGTGGAGCGCGAGGAACTGGTGGAGCACCCCCCGGTGGCCGTGCACATAGAGCCGGTGGTGGCGGAGGTGCCACAAAGCACCCGCGTCATCAAGGAGCGCCAGAAGCCGCTGTTCAACGAATTGCCCGACAGCCGCCTGCCGCAGGTGGATTTGCTGGATGCGGCGGGCAAGCAGCAGGCCGGTGTGGCGCCCGAAACGCTGGAAATGACCAGCCGCCTGATAGAGAAAAAGCTGCGCGACTTTGGCGTGGAGGTGGTGGTGGTGGCGGCCCAGCCCGGCCCGGTCATCACCCGCTACGAGATCGAGCCTGCCACCGGTGTGAAGGGCTCACAGATCGTGAACCTGGCGCGGGATCTGGCGCGGTCCCTGTCGCTGGTTTCCATCCGGGTGATAGAGACCATTCCCGGCAAGAACCTGATGGCGCTGGAACTGCCCAACGCCAAGCGCCAGACCATACGGCTGAGCGAGATTCTCGGCTCCCAGGTGTACAACGACGCCAAGTCCCTGCTGACCATGGGCCTGGGCAAGGACATTGCGGGTTACCCGGTGGTGGCCGATCTGGCCAAGATGCCGCACTGTCTGGTGGCCGGCACCACGGGTTCGGGCAAGTCGGTGGGCATCAACGCCATGATCCTGAGCCTGCTCTACAAGGCCGACGCCAAGGACGTGCGCCTGCTCCTCATCGATCCCAAGATGCTGGAGCTCAGCGTGTACGAAGGGATTCCGCACCTGCTGGCCCCGGTGGTGACCGACATGAAGCAGGCCGCGCACGGGCTGAACTGGTGCGTGGGCGAAATGGAGCGCCGCTACAAGCTCATGAGCAAGCTGGGCGTGCGCAACCTGGCCGGCTTCAACACCAAGATCGACGAAGCCAAGGCGCGCGGGGAGGTGCTGGGCAACCCGTTCAGCCTCACGCCCGAGCAGCCCGAGCCGCTGGAACGCCTGCCCTACATCGTGGTGGTGATCGACGAGCTGGCCGACCTGATGATGGTGGTGGGCAAGAAGATCGAGGAGTTGATTGCCCGGCTGGCGCAAAAGGCCCGTGCCGCAGGCATTCACCTGATTCTGGCCACCCAGCGCCCCAGCGTGGACGTGATCACCGGCCTCATCAAGGCCAACATCCCCACCCGCCTGAGCTTCCAGGTGAGCAGCAAGATAGACAGCCGCACCATCCTCGATCAGATGGGCGCCGAGGCTTTGCTGGGCATGGGCGACATGCTCTACATGCCCAGCGGCACCGGCTACCCCATCCGCGTGCACGGCGCTTTTGTGAGCGACGACGAGGTGCACCGCGTGGCCGCCTTCCTGAAGGAGCAGGGCGGCGAGCCCGATTACATCGAGGGCGTGCTGGACGGCGCTGGCGCCGATGGCGAAGGCGGCGACCTGCTGGGCGATGCGGGTGGTGGCGGAGGCGGGGAGAAAGACCCGTTGTACGACCAGGCTGTGGCCATTGTGTTGCAGGACCGCAAGGCCAGCATTTCCTATGTGCAGCGCAAGCTGAAAATTGGCTACAACCGCGCCGCACGCCTGCTGGAGGACATGGAAAAAGCCGGGCTGGTGAGTGCTCTCACCTCCAGCGGCCAGCGCGATATCCTGGTGGCGCCGCGTGGGGACTGATATGGCCGGTACACCGCTTGCAACACCTGTTTCAGTGTGCCGGGGGCTGGCTGCGTTGGGGCGTTTCACAATGCGGTGCATGGACACACACCGCCTGCTGCCTATCCTGCGCTTACCCAATTTCCTGCGCTTACCCAATTTCGTGGCCATGCTGGCCGCTGTGCTGCTGTCCGCGGTGTTCATGGCGCCGCGCGCCCACGCCGATGGCCTGGCCGCACTGGAATCCTTCCTGCGCAACACCCAGCACGGGCAGGCGCGATTCACGCAGACCGTCACCTCCCCGGTGCGCGACGGCGAAACCACCGCACGCAGCAAGACCAGCAGCGGCACCTTCGAATTCCAGCGCCCCAACCGCTTCCGCTTCGACTACCAGAAGCCGTTTCCACAAACCATCGTGGCCGACGGTGAAACCCTCTGGCTCTACGACCCCGACCTGAACCAGGTGACCACCCGCAAACAGGCCGATGCGCTGGGCAACACGCCGGCTGCGCTCATTGCTTCGTCGGCCGACTTGCGCCGGTTGCGTGAGGTCTTCGATCTGAGCAATGCCAGCGCCCCAGCCAGCGCAGGGGCAGGGACCGGTTGGCCGCTCGATGTGGTCTGGGTGGAAGCGCGACCGCGCCAGCGCGACGGGCAGTTACAAGCCGTGCGCATCGGGCTGCAGGCCGGCACCCTGGTGGCGCTGGACATACTCGACAGTTTTGGCCAGCGCTCCCTGCTGCGCTTTGAGCCGATGGCCGGCAGCCAGGCCGCCCCGCCCGGCGCCGAGCGTTTCCGCTTTACCCCGCCTGCCGGGGCCGACGTGCTGCGCCAGTAAGCCGCACACGCCATGCCTCGAGCCCTTCTGGCCTTTCGCTTGCCGTGCCGCCGCCCACCGCACTGAACGTACCGCTCTCCGAGCAGTTGCGTCCTCGCACCCTGGGAGAAGTTATTGGTCAGCAGCATTTGCTGGGGCCGGGCATGCCGCTGCGTATGGCTTTCGAGTCGGGGCGTGCGCACAGCTGCATTCTGTGGGGGCCGCCTGGCGTGGGCAAAACCACCATCGCGCGGCTCATGGCGCAGGCGTTCGACGCGCAGTTCATTCCCATCAGTGCGGTGCTGGGTGGCGTGAAAGACATCCGCGAGGCGGTGGAGCGGGCCGAGGTGGCGCGTTCGGGCCTGCAACCCCAGGCCACCATCGTTTTCGTGGACGAGGTGCACCGCTTCAACAAAAGCCAGCAGGACGCTTTCCTGCCGCATGTGGAAAGCGGGCTGTTCACCTTTGTGGGCGCCACCACCGAGAACCCTTCCTTCGAGGTCAATTCGGCGCTGCTGTCGCGGGCGGCGGTGTATGTGCTGCAGCCGCTGTCGGAGGACGACTTGGCGCAGATTGTGCGCGCGGCACAAGCCACCGGGCAGGTGCCCGAACTGGAGCCCGAAGCGCTGCAGCGCCTGCTGGCCTACGCCGATGGCGATGCCCGCCGGCTGCTGAACACGCTGGAAACGCTGGCCGTGACTTGGCGCGCCACCGCGAACCAGACTGCTTCCGCCATGACCGACGCCTGGCTGCTGCAGGTGCTGGGCGAGCGCCTGCGCCGCTACGACAAGGGTGGCGAGCAGTTCTACGACACCATTTCGGCATTGCACAAGAGCGTGCGTGGCTCCGATCCCGATGCGGCGCTGTACTGGTTCGTGCGCATGCTCGACGGCGGCGCCGACCCGCGCTACATGGCGCGCCGGCTGGTGCGCATGGCCAGCGAAGACATTGGCCTGGCCGACCCGCGCGCCTTGCGCCTGGCGCTCGATGCGGCGGAGGTCTACGAACGCCTGGGCAGCCCCGAGGGGGAACTGGCCCTGGCCGAATGTGTGGTGTATCTGGCGGTGGCTCCCAAGAGCAATGCCGTCTACAAGGCCTACAACGCGGTGCGCGCCTTTGTGAAGAAGGACGGCACGCGCCCGGTGCCCCTGCACCTGCGCAACGCGCCCACCACGCTCATGAAAGAGCTGGACTACGGCAAAGGCTACCGCTACGCCCACGACGAGCCGGATGCCTATGCGGCCGGTGAGCGTTATCTCCCCGACGGGCTGGCGCCACCGGCCTGGTACCAGCCGGTCGGGCAGGGCCTGGAGCTCAAGATTGCGGAAAAACTGGCACGTTTGCGCGCCCTCGATGCCGCAGCCAGAGGCGGGCGCGAAAACCCCTAGGCCGAAACCCGGCAGCACTTGACTACAATCCCCGTCCACCGGAACGGACAGGTGACCCTGAGAGCCACCCCTTTCCGACAAGCCGGTGCCCTGGCGCCCACCACAAGTGGATGACAGGGTGCCGCGCATCATGAACTGGCGGGATTATTGCTAGCTGCTACCCTTGGGTGCGGCACGGCGCTGGTCGGCCGGCGACTCACCACAACGGAGCACATTTCATGGACACCCTCATCCAGCAGATCATCAACGGTCTGGTACTGGGCAGCATGTACGCGCTGGTAGCCCTGGGCTACACCATGGTGTACGGCATCATCGGGCTCATCAACTTCGCGCACGGCGACGTGCTCATGGTGGGCGCGCTCACCAGCTGGACCGTCATCACGCAGGTCCGGGAATCCTCCCCCGACATGCCTGGCTGGGCCTTGCTGCTGCTGGCGGTGCTCATCTCCATGTTCATCTGCGCGGTGCTCAACTTCACGATCGAGAAGCTGGCCTACCGGCCGCTGCGCAATTCGCCCCGGCTGGCACCTCTCATCACCGCCATCGGTATGAGTATCTTGTTGCAGACGCTGGCCATGATCATCTGGAAGCCCAACCCCAAGGCTTACCCTACGGTCATGCCGCAGGAGCCTTTCCAGCTGGGTGGCGCGGTGATCTCGGCCACCCAGGTCACCATTCTGGCCACCACGGCGGTGGTGCTGTCCATCCTCATGTACGTGGTCAACCGCACCAACCTGGGCCGGGCCATGCGTGCCACGGCCGAGAACCGGCAGGTGGCAGGCCTCATGGGCATCAAGCCCGACACGGTCATTTCCGCCACCTTCATCATCGGCGCCATGCTGGCGGCCATTGCCGGCATCATGTGGGCGTCCAACTACGGCACGGTGCAGCACACCATGGGCTTCATGCCTGGCCTCAAGGCCTTCGTGGCCGCGGTGTTCGGCGGCATTGGCAACCTCGGCGGTGCGGTGCTGGGCGGTATTTCGCTGGGTCTCATCGAAAGTCTGGGTGCGGGTTATCTGGGGCCGCTCACCGGGGGCTTTCTGGGTAGCCAGTACTCCGACATCTTCGCCTTCATCGTGCTGGCCATTGTGCTGACCCTGCGCCCCTCGGGCCTGCTGGGTGAACGCGTGGCCGACCGAGCCTGAGCCCGGAGGAACACACCATGACGATGAATTCCCGTTCCGCCA
>JALOSG010000099.1 GCA_025458665.1 Serpentinimonas sp. | reverse complement strand
ACGAGCAACTGGCGCACGACCCCCTTTGCTGCGTGGAAGTCCCGCAGTGAGCCCCTTCTGCCTGCGCATTCACCCAAGCGCTAATGCTGACGGTTCTGCTAAAAACGCTTCCGCGCAGGTACACTCGCGACAGGAACCGCTTGAAGCCCCTCGGTCCAGCCGCCGAGTCTTCCCAACCCACCGATGCTGAAGAAGATTGCCGTTGCTGACTTGCGCCTCGGGATGCACATCCAGGCCTTCTGCGGGTCATGGATGGACCATCCCTTCTGGCGCAGCAAATTCATCCTCGATGCCGAGGACGACCTGCAACTGGTGTTGCGCAGTGCCGTGCGTGAAGTCTGGATCGACACCTCCAAGGGCCTCGATGTAGACACCGGCACCACCGCCCTGCAAGTGGCGGGTACCGAGGAACAGGCCACTGCGGCCGAGGTGGCCCAGCTGGAAACCACGGTGGACCGCATGCTGGCGCCGGTCAGCACAGCCGAAGAACTGGCCCGTGCAGCGGCCATTTGCAACAGCGCGCGCGGTGCCATCACCAGCATGTTCACCGACGCCCGCATGGGCAAGGCCATCAACACCGAGGTGGCCCGGCAGGTGGCCCGCGACATTGCCGACTCGGTCACGCGCAATTCGGGAGCGCTCATCAGCCTGGCCCGGCTGAAAACCGCCGACGACTACTCCTACATGCACTCGGTGGCGGTGTGCGCGCTCATGGTGGCCCTATCGCGCCAGCTGGGCCTGTCCGACGAGGAGGCCCGGGTGGCCGGCTTTGCCGGACTCATGCACGACCTGGGCAAGATGGATGTTCCGCTGGAGGTCCTGAACAAGCCCGGCAAGCTCAGCGATGCCGAATTTGCGGTGGTGCGGCGCCACACCCAGTTTGGCCACCAGCGGCTTCTGGATGCGGGTATCAGCGAACCGGTGGTGCTCGATGTCTGTCTGCACCACCACGAACGCCTGGACGGTACCGGTTACCCCAACCGCCTGGCGGGCGAGCAGATCAGCCTCATGGCGCGCATGGGCGCGGTGTGCGATATCTACGACGCCATCACCTCCAACCGCCCCTACAAGGCTGGCTGGGACCCGTCGGAGTCTTTGCGGCGCATGGCGGAGTGGGTGGGTGGCCACCTCGACAACCGGGTGTTCCAGGCCTTTGTGCGCAGCCTGGGCATTTACCCGATAGGGTCGCTGGTCATGCTGAGTTCGGGCAAGCTCGCCGTGGTGGTGGACCAGACCAAGGGGTCGCTGCTCAAGCCCGTGGTCAAAACGGTTTTTTCCACCAAAAGCAGCGAGCGCGTGGTGCCAGAGCTCATCGATCTGTCCTCGCCGCACAACCGGCACACGATCGTGGGCCGCGAAGACCCGACCAAGTGGAACATTCCCGGGCTCGATGAGCTGTGGTCGGGGCAGGTACTGCGCTGAGGGTCCTGCGCTGAGGGTGCAGCGCTGAACTTCCCTTAGCGCGCGCGCAGACCTTCGAAGCAGCTGGAGAGGACCATCTCGATGATGGCTTCGTCGGTGAACTGCTCGCTCCCTTTCAGGAAGCCCAGCACCGGATCGCAGGCCCGTGCGTAGAGTGTGTACAGCACCGCAATGGGCGGCATTTTGGGGTTCAGGGCGCCTTCGGCCTGCGCCGCTTCGATCCACTGCCCCAGCCGCTCGCTGATGTCGAGCAAGCCGTCCATGTAATCGCGGTTCTCGGCCAGCGCGCCACGCAGGCTGGAGTTCTCGCTGGGCAGGGAAGGCATCTCGCCGGCCAGCTGCACCTGCATGGTCCAGCGCGCCACCGCCTGCAGTTGCTCCAGGGGAGCACCCTGCGCGGGCAGGGTATCTAGAAAGGCCTGGGCGCGCCGCAGCACTTTCACCATGGCGGCCGCTGCCAAGTCTTCCTTGCTAGGAAAGTGCTTGTAGAGGCTGGCCTTGGCAATGCCCACATCTGCCGCCACTTCGTCCACGGTCATCGCGTCGAAGCCTTTTTCGGCCAGCAAGCGGTTCACGGAGCTGACGATGGCGTCCTCGCGGGCCTGGTGCATCTGCGCGCGAAAGCTGCGCTTGGCACTGCTGTCGGCACGAGCGGGGGCGGAGGGCGTGCTGGTGGGCGGATCGGCTAGGGAGGTCATGAGGGCAATCGTCTTCCGGAATACAGATGATGCACCAAAAAGACTTTTTGGTCGATAACCCCACCTTGAACTCCAGAAACAAACTCAACAGTCTAAATGTAACTATTTGGTATTTTAGGGAACTCAGTAGTATTAACTCTGTCCCATGCAGTGCAGGTCACTAGGTGCCCTGGCTATTTCTACACGTACTTCTTCAACCAACTCCGTGGAGTGATCAGATGAAAAAATGGATCGTGACCCTGGGCCTCGTGGCCTCGACGTTTGCCGTGCAGGCCAAGGACATTGTGGACACTGCCGTGTCTGCCGGTACCTTCAAGACGCTGGTGACCGCGGTGCAGGCTGCCGGCCTGGTGGACACCCTGAAGGGTCCGGGCCCGTTCACCGTGTTCGCTCCCAGCGATGAAGCCTTTGCCAAAGTACCCAAGGCCACCCTGGACGCGCTGCTGGCCGACAAGCAGAAGCTGGCTGCCGTGCTGACCTACCACGTGGTGCCGGGCAAAGTCATGGCCGCCGACGTGAAGGCCGGCAAGGTCAAGACCGTGCAGGGCTCCGAGATCACCGTCACCACCGCCGGTGGCGTGAAGGTGGACGGCGCCAACGTGGTGGCCACCGACGTGGTTGCCAGCAACGGCGTGATCCATGTGATCGACTCCGTCATCATGCCCAAGTAATTTCCCGCCAGGGAAATTCCCCGCCATGCCGGCGCCCCGCGAGGAGCGCCGGCATTTTTCATGGGCGCAGTGCGCCGCCTGCACCGCTACGCAGGGCGGCACTGATCTGGTCCAGAACGCCCGAGGGCAGGTTCCAGCAGTGCCAGTACAGGTGCACCGGGTAGGGGTGCTGGCGCGCCAGTTGCACCAGCTCACCCTGCTCCAGCAGGCCGGCCACCAGCAATTGCGGGACTACGCTGATGCCCCAGCCCATGAGCGAGGCGCGCACCTGCCCCTCGGACGAAGGCACGTAGCATTGGCGCAACGTCACCTGGCTCAGGCCAAAGGCGCGGGCCACGAAATCGCGCTGCAGGTCGTCCTTGCGGTTGAAGGTCAGGAAGGGCAGGCGGTGGAAGTTGTGCCGGGTGAGCCCGTCGGGGGCGCGCTCCTGCACAAAGCCGGGCGAGGCCACCGCCACATAGTCCATGGCACCCAGCGGCTCCACCCGGCACCCGCGCAGAGGCTGGCCCAGCGAGGTGACGCAACCCAGCACCTTGCCCTCGCGCAGCCAGTCGTGGGTGAAGTCCTGGTCGTCGTGGATGATTTCCAGCGGCAGGCCGCCCTGCACCAGCGGGGCCAGCGCCTGCAGCGCCCAAGTGGCAATGCTGTCGGCGTTGATGGCGATGGAGACGCGGTCCTCGTCGCGCTGGCCCTGCGCCGCCAGGGGAGCGAGTTCCTGCAGGTCTTTTTCCAGGTCGGCGCGCAGCAGGCGCATCATCTTGGCGTGCTTGAGCAGCAACTGCCCCGCCGTGGTGGCTTTGAGCGGGCGGCTACGCACCACCAGCACCGTGCCCACCTGGGCCTCCAGCGAACGCAAGCGCTGCGACACCGCCGACTGCGTGATGGAGAGACGCTGGGCGGCGCGTTCGAAACCGCCTTCCTCCAGGATGGCGGCCAGGCATTCCAGGGCATCGGGGTCGAAAGTGCTCATGCTTTGTATTAGCCCAACTGATGCAGACCGCGATACTTTAATCCCACTTCACCAAAACCGAACATTTCCAGATACTCGCGCTCTGAACATCCTATTCCCGTATCGACCGAGGTTCACATGCACATCACCGTTCTGGGCGCCGGCATCATTGGCATCAGCACCGCATGGCACTTGCTGCGCAAAGGCCACGAAGTCACGGTGGTGGACCGCCAGCCCGGCGCCGCGCTGGAAACCAGCTTTGCCAACGCCGCCCAGATTTCCGTGAGCTACTGCGAGCCCTGGGCCAACCGGCAGGCGCCCCTGAAGGCACTGAAATGGATGTTCGACAAGGAGGCACCACTGCTGCTGCGCCCCCAGCTCGACTGGGCGCAATGGCGCTGGTCCCTGCAGTTTCTGGCCCAGTGCACCGACTCCGCCTTCGAGCGCAACGTGGCGCAGCTGGTGGCCCTGGGCGCGTTCAGCCACGCCACGCTGAGGGACATGGTGGCCGACACCGGCATTGAATACCACCGCCAGCAGCGCGGTATTGCCCACTATTACACCGACGCCAAAGCCTTTGCCGGCGCCGCCGAAGCGGCCGCACTCATGGGCCGCCATGGCGTGCAGCGCCGCGTGATTTCGCGCGATGAGTTGCTGAGCCTGGAGCCCGCGCTGCGCGCTTTCGCCGACCAGATTGTGGGCGGCACGTTCACGGAATCCGACGAGCACGGCGATGCACGGGTGTTCACCCAGAAGCTGGCCGAGCTGTGTGCACAGCGCGGCGCCCGCATGCTGTTTGGCCACCACATCGAGCACATCGACGTGGCGGGCGGCGAGGCCCGTTCCGTGCGGGTACGCAACGCGGCCACCGGCCAGAAGGAAACTCTGCAGGCCGATGCCTTCGTGGTGGCGGCGGGCTCCTACACGGCGCCGCTGCTCAAGACCGTGGGCGTGCAGGTACCCATTTACCCGGGCAAGGGCTACAGCGCCACACTCCCGATCCTCAAGCCCGAGCTGGCCCCGCAGGTCAGCATGATCGACGACGGTCGCAAGATTGCACTGTCGCGCCTGGGCAACCAGCTGCGCGTGGCGGGCACCATCGAACTGGGTGGGTTCGACCTGAGCCTGGACACGCCACTGGCGCGCGCCCGCTGCGAAATGCTGGTGCGCCGGGTAGAGCAGGTATTCCCCGGCGTCATGGATACCCGCACGCCCGAGCAGGGTGGTCAGCCGCAATTCTGGTGCGGCCTGCGCCCGGCGACGCCCACCAACATCCCGCTCATAGGACGCACGCCATTGGCACGGCTGTGGATCAACGCCGGGCACGGCACACTGGGCTGGACCCACGGTGCCGGCTCGGGCCGGGCTCTGGCCGAACTCATCAGCGGCGAGCAGCCGGCCATGCAGTTCCACTTTGCCGGCCACGCAGGGCGCCCGGTGGCCGCCGCTGGCCGCACCGCGCCCATGGCCGCCTGAGCCATCGGTCTGCGGGCTTTCCCGCGAGACAGCCCGGGGCGCTCGTTTCACCGACAATCGCGGTCTACGGAACCTACCGGGCCCCTTGTGGCACGGCGCCCCCACATGACTGCCACACCCGCTGCCCCGACCGACGTAACCCAGGCCCCCGAGCCCTTCCAGGGTGTGCCCCCGCCCACGCTGGCGGAGCTCAAGGGTGCGCTGGGCCGCTTTGCCACCGGGGTCACCATCGTCACGGCCAGCGGCGCTGA
The DNA here is from genome assembly GCA_025458665.1 of Serpentinimonas sp. Lineage (GTDB taxonomy): Bacteria > Pseudomonadota > Gammaproteobacteria > Burkholderiales > Burkholderiaceae_C > JALOSG01. The sequence goes on along the minus strand of JALOSG010000099.1, from coordinate 3,940 downwards.
CGGGGAGCCCGTGGGCATCACCGCCAACTCCTTCAACTCCGTGTCGCTGTCCCCGGCGCTGGTGCTGTGGAGCGTGGCGCACACGGCCGGTTCCTTCGCGGTGTTCACGCAGGCCCGCCACTACGCCATCCATGTCCTGAGTGCCGAGCAGCGGCCGCTGGCAGAGCGCTTTGCCACCCGCGGTGTGGACCGCTGGGCCGGAGTACGCTGGCACCGCAATGAGGCGGGCGTTCCCATTCTGGACGGCGCGCTGGCGCTCTTCGAATGCCGCAGCCGCAGCCAGTACCCGGAGGGTGACCACGTGATCCTGGTGGGCGAGGTGGAGCGCTGTAGCCAGCCCGGCCAGGGCGGCCCGCTGCTCTACCACGGTGGCCGCTTCTACACAGAGCATCCGCTCTGAGCTGCCCCATGGCTCCCCCGCTGCGCGAAAGAAAGGACCACCTCGACCGCCTCGCCATCACCTTGCTGGTGGTGTGCTGCGCGTTCTGGGGCTTCCAGCAAATTCTCATCAAGTCCACCGTGGACGAGGTGCCGCCCATGTGGCAGGCCAGCCTGCGCTTTGCCGGCGCCGTGGTGCTGCTGTGGCTGTGGTGCCAATGGCGGCGCGTGCCCCTGTTCCAGTCCGACGGCACGCTGCGCGCCGGGCTGGTGGCTGGCCTGCTGTTTGCGGCCGAGTTCGCCTTCATCTACATCGGGCTCATGTACACCAGCGCTTCCCGGCTCACGGTGTTCCTCTACACCTCGCCGTTTGTGGTGGCGCTCCTGCTGCCGCGCTTTGTGTCCAGCGAGAGGCTGCGCCGCATCCAGTGGGCTGGCCTGTGCGTGGCGTTCGCCTCGGTGGCGGTGGCCTTCAGCGAGGGCTTCATGAAGTCGGCGCCTCTGCCCAACCAGTTGCCGGAAGGTTTGCCTGCCGAGGTGCTGGGCTTGCCGCGGCAGCTGCTGGGAGACGCCATGGCGCTGGCCGCCGGGCTCATGTGGGGCCTCACCACGCTGACCATACGCACCACGCTGCTGGCACAGGCCAGCGCCGAAAAGACGCTGTTCTACCAGGTGGCGGTCACGGCGGCGGTAGCCCCCCTGCTGTCGCTGGCGCTGGGGGAAACATGGTCGCTCCAGTATTCCAGCGCCGCCTGGGTGTCTCTGGCGCTGCAAACGGTGGTGGGCGCCTTTGCCAGTTACCTGACCTGGATGTGGATGCTGCGCCACTACCCGGCCACCCACATATCGAGCTTTGTGTTCCTCACGCCGGCTTTTGCGCTGGTGTTCGGGGTGGGCTTGCTGGGTGAGCCGCTCACCCTCCAGCTGCTGCTGGCCCTGGGCGGCGTGGCGCTGGGTATGGTGCTGCTCAGCCGGCGGGCCTGAGCGGCAACGCCCGCTCCGCCCACGCTCGTGCGGCGGTTTCAGCCAGTGCTCACACCCACTGTACCGCCTCGAAGGCCGGGTGCAATTCGTCGATCCACATGTCCACTTCGGCGGGGCCTACCTGCAGATGCGTGAGGCACACGGGGCCGTAGCGGTCCCAGTCGGTCGGTTCGCTCAGGCTGCCTTTGCCGCCCAGCCCCTCGTGCTGTTGCACCAGGTGGTCGGCAATCAGGCCCATGGCCACCAGGTGGCCCACCGTGGGGTCCAGGCTGGCATCGGCCAGCACGCGGAAGTCGTGGTGCAGCCGGATGGCGTGCGCCACCTCGAGCGGCAGGCGCCAGGTGCGTGCCACGATGGCACCCACCACCGCGTGGTCGGTGCGGTGGTTGGCGTTCTCGGTCTGGGTGAAGCTGCGGTCTTTGCGGGCCAGCGCTTCCGTGATGGTGCTGCCGTAGCCCTTTACCGCCCGCATGAGCACCGGCATGCCCACATGGCAGAACAGCCCGAAACTGTAGGCCAGACCCGGATTCATTCCATAAAGCTGGTGCCCGATGTGCTCGCACGCCAGCGCGCGCCGTGTGGAGCTTTCCCAGAAATGGTCCAGAACCGGGGACTGCACCTGCAGGGCGTGCCGGGTGAGGAAGCCAGTGAGCAGTTGCACCGCCGGACGTACCCCCAGCACCGTGAGCGCCTGCCCCGCCGTGAGTGCGGGCTGCTGGAGCGCATACACCGGGCTGTTGGCCTGGCGGATCAGCGCCGCGGCCATGGCCACATCGGCCGCGGCAATCTGCTGCAGCGCGTTCACGTCGGGCTCGCCATGTGCGGTGGCTTCCTGCAGCTGGCGCAGCAGTTCCGGGCAGGGGGGAATGATGATGTCGCGCACCGGGCCACTTCGGCGCGCACGGTCGAGCTCCAGATCGATACCAGCGCTGCTGTGGGTGGCTGTGCGGGAAGGGGTGGTGGACATGACGCCTGCATCATAATCGTCGGCGAAGCCCACACAGCGAATCATGGGAGACAGAATGCAGCGGTTCAGGGGTCAGCCTGGTGTGTTTTTGCGGGACCAAGTACCTGCAGGTTCCAGCGCGGGACCCGGCCCGGTGGCGCGCCTGGTGTGGCTGTCTGCGCTGGTTCTGGCGGGCTGCGCATCGGGCATGCCCGCCGCTGAGCGCGCCGCGCTGGCTGCGGGCCTGGCTCCGCCACCGCCGCCGCCTGCCCTGCAACCCGCCCTGGCCGCCAGCCGGGATGCGTTGCAGTGTGCGGAATTCCTGCTGGCTGTTTCCGTGCAGCAGAGCGTGGCCACCGTGGCGCTGGCGGGCACCCAGCAAGAGTTCCTCGCGGCGCCTGCGGCATCGGGCGCGTTGTACCTGGGCCAGCAACCCGCACCGCCTGGCGCCAGTTCACCCGACTTTGTGTGGTTCAAGGGCCCGCAGGCTACCGTGCAGTGGCAAGGCCAGCGTCTGCCCGAATGTGTGGTGGTGCCGGCAGCGGCTGCGCAGTACCGTGCCTGGGGGCAGGAACCCGCGTGGAACCTCCACATATCCGCCATGGGCTGGACCTTGCAGCAGCTGGGCGGCGCCGGTGCCAGCTGGACGCCGCAGGGCGCCCCGCTCTGGGAGGGCAGCGCCCGCCTGCATACGCTGCAGCCAGGCGGCGCCACGGTGCGCGTGACGGAGCGCCTCTGCGCCGACACCATGAGCGGCATGCCCCATCCGCAAACGGTAGAGGTGGTGCCTGCGCCCGGTGCGGCGCCCTTGCGCGGCTGCGGTGGCCAGCCTGGCACGCTGTTGCAGGACCTGGAGTGGCAGGTGGTGGGGGTGCAGCCCTCGGCGGTGGCCCCGGAGCTCTGGCTGCAGGATCCGCCCGTCACCGTGCTCATGGCCAGCAACGGTTCTCTCACTGGCCGTGCGCCATGCAACCGGTACAACGGCAGCTACACCCTGACTGGCGAGGGGTTGAACGTGGTACAGCCCGCGCTCACCCGCATGGCCTGTGCGCCGCACCGCATGGCCATGGAGCGCGATTTCCTGACAGTGCTCAATGCGGTGTACCGCTTCGAGCGGCCCAATGCCGACGAGATCGTCTTCCACGCGCCAGACGGCGGACGCATTCTGGCGCGCCGCCCCGGCTAGCTGGCCAGCCGCGTCTGGGCATAGTGTTCGTACCAGGCCAGGCAGCCGGGGTTGGCCATGGTGTCGGGGTTCACCACCTTGTCCAGTGGCTGGCCCAGCAGCAGTTTCTTGATGGGAAGCTCCTGCTTCTTGCCGCTCAGTGTGCGGGGAATCTCGGCCACCTGCACCACCTCATCGGGCAGGAAGCGCGGTGACAGTGCGGTGCGTATGGCGCCGTTTATGCGCTCCAGCAGCGCGTCGTCCAGTTGGGCGCCCGGGCGCAGCACCACGAACAGCGGCATGAAGCTGTCGCGGCCCAGGTACTCCAGGTCCACCACCATGGAGTCCAGGATCTCGGGCAGGGCTTCCACGGCGCTGTAAATCTCGCTGGTACCCATGCGCAGGCCGTGGCGGTTGATGGTGGCGTCCGAGCGGCCGTAAATCACGCAGCCACCGTCCGGGCCAAT
>JALOSG010000286.1 GCA_025458665.1 Serpentinimonas sp. | reverse complement strand
CGGCGCCGCGCACCCGGCCAAACAGCGTTTCCAGGCCGGCGGCCAGCCCACCGGCCGATGCCACGGCCAGGAAGAAGCCCAGCGCCATCATTTTCTTGCGGTCGGGCTTGATGGGTTGTTCGGGCGTGAGCGGCGGCTCCAGCAGGCTGAAACGCTCGGCCTTCTGGTCGTCTTCCAGGCTCTCGGCCACTTGCGCAGTGCGCACCTTGGCAATGATCTCTTCGTATTTGGCGCGGGTAGATTCCAGGTCCCGCGACAGGGTAGACATGCCGCGCTCCACTTGCGGCGCCTGCAGCAGCTGCCCCTCCATCTGGCCTATGCGGCCGCGCAGGCTGTTGCGTTGCTGCTCCAGCACCTGCGTTTGCGCCCGCAGGGCGTTGATGCGCGCGTCGATGCGCGCCACCGCCAGGTCTTGCGTGGAACGTATGGGTGCGTCGGCCGCCACAGCAGGTGCAGCGGCCGGCAGGGCAGCCACAGCGGCCTCTAGCGTTTCCACCTTGCGGCGGGCGGCCCGAACGTCGGGGTGGTTCTCGGTGTAAATGGCGGCCACGCGGGCCAGTTCGGCCTGGGCTGCTGCCAGTTCGGCGCGCTGCGAATCGGCCGCGCTGGGCTGGCCCAGGGCCTGCTGCGGCAGGCCCACACCGGCGCGCGCGCTGGAGAGTTCAATCTCCAGCGAACGCATTTCGTCCTGCGCGGTGCGCAGATCGCGTTCGGTGTTGCGCAGTTCGGCCTCCAGGCGCTGCAGGCTGTTCATGGTCATGACCACGTTCTCGGCCAGCGCGCCGCCGTGCTGCAGCTTGTAGTTGGCCATTTCGGTTTCCAGCTTCTCCAGCTCGGAACGCAGCTTGTCGGCCTCCTGCGTGAGGAATTCGGTGGTTTGCGCGGCCCGCTCGGTGCGCACGCGCACGTTTTCGTTCAGGAACAGCGTGACCAGTTCGTTGGCCACGCGCTGGGCCAGGTCGGGGCGGGTGTGCTCGAAGGACACGCGGAACGCAATGGTGGCGCGCTGGCGGTTCTGAATGTTGGCGTTGACCTGCTGCACGCCAATGGCGGTGCGCATGATCTCCACAATCTCGGTGGGCGTAAGGCGCTGCCCGCCGCTGTTGTACAGGTTGTAGCGGTTGGCAATGACCAGCAGGTTGTCCCGCGTCATGACCCGCTGGCGGATGATTTCAATGCGCTCATCGGCAAAGCTGGTGACCGTGGCGGCGATGAGATCGGTGGGAATTTGCTGCGATTCCACCATGATGGTGCCGGTGGACTGGTACACCGGCGGCAGCGCCACGGCCACCGCGGCCGCAATGCCAAAAACGCCCACGAACACCGCCACCATGAGCAGCGCGCGCCGCTTCAGTATGGCGATGTAGTCCTGCAGAGTGAGTTGATAGTCGGCCGACATGCCTTACCAGTCCGGGTGCGTGTAAATGAGGTTCAGGGCCACCGACTGGCCATCGGCACGGGCGCCGGCTGCGTTGGCGGGCCGGTTGGCCTGGCGGTGCTGCAGGCTGAGCGCCAGCTGCCAGAAGGCCGACAGTTCGGTGGTGGCCGACACCGACAGCGTGGTGGCCGAGTCCCGCGTGGGGGAGTTGCCCACGTTGCGGGTGTAGGCCAGCGCAGCGCCCAGGCGGGTGAACTCGCTCAGGGCGTAGCCCGCCGAAGCGCGCACCGCGATGTTGGTGGCAAAGCCACCCAGCAGGCCACTGCTCACCACATTGCGCCCGGCGTCGAGCGTGGCATTGAAGCGCTGCCCGGTGTGCGTGACGGAACCGCCGCCCACCCAGCTGGTGTCGGCATTGGCCCCGGTAATGCGCACCACACCCCAGCGCGCCGCCCACTCCAGGGAGGGCGACACATTGCGCCGGTACTGCAGCGTGAGGCTGGTGTTGGTAGACGACCGTGCCGCACCCGGCGTACCGCCCTGGCCGGGGTTGTAGCGGCTGCTGCCGGCCTGCAAAGACACGGTTTCGGTTTCAGACAGCGTGTAGGCCAGCGCCGCATTGCCCGACAGGGTGCGGTTCTCCACCAGCGCCAGCGTGTCGTAACGCACGTCACGCAGGTCCAGCCCGCCGTTCAGGTTCCAGCGCTCGCTCAGGGCCTGCTGGCCGCTCCAGCCCAGCGCGTAGGTGGTCTGGGTGCGGTCCAGCGTGACCAGGCCGGTTTCTTCCAGTTCGGTGGCGCGCGTGGAAGCCTGCACCGCCGATGCATTCACCCCCCAGCCGCCCGTGGGCGTTTGCTGCTGGTAGTTGAAACCCAGGGAGGGGTCTTGGCGGTTGTCGCTCACCGCGCGGTTGCTGCTCACTTCAATGTTCGCAGCCGCGTTGAACGACCAGCGTAACGCGGATTGGTGCGCCAACGCACCACGCTGGAGGTGTTGGCGGCGGTCAGGCCGGGGTTGTTGTCCCATTCCAGCCCGGCGGGCGCGCTGAACTGGTGCTGCGTGGGCGTCTGGGCCAGGGCGTGGGTGGCGGCCAGGCAACCCGCGCCCAGGGCCGCCCAAAGTACTGGGCGCTGCATCATGGCACCAGAATGGTATCGCCAGGCAGCAGGCGCACGTTGCTGTTCAGCGCCGCGCCACGCATGAGGTCGTTGTACTGCACGGGCAGCACCTCGGGGCCGCGGGGCGTGTCGCGCAGCACGCGGATGGCGTTGCCATCGGCAAAACGGTCCAGGCCGCCAGCTTGGCTGAGCACCTGCAGCACGGTGGTGTCGGGCGTGGTGAGCAGCACGGGGCCAGGGCGCTGTACCTTGCCAATGACATACACGCGCGAGCCTTCAATGCCGGTAACCACCACACTGACCACCGCTTCCGGGATGTACTGCTTCAGGCGGGCGGCAATGCGTTGTTCGGCCTGCACCGTGGTGAGGCCTGCCACTTCCACGCGGCCCACCAGCGGGAAGGTGATGGACCCATCGGGCAGCACGCGCACCTCGCCGCGCAACACCTCTTCCCGCCAGACCGAAACATTCACCTGGTCCCCATGGCGCAGGGTATAGGCGCCGGCTGATGAGGGCAGGGAAGCTGCCGGGGCCGGTGCCGGGGTGGGCGGTGTCTGCGCCTGTGCGCCCGACAGCAGCGCAAGACTGCCCAGCAGCGCGCAGGCAAAACAACGAATCCGTTCAGATGCATGGCGGAACATACCCAACTCCAGACAAGGTACAGAGGCCCAAAGAACCCCAGGAACACAAAAGGGGCTTACGCCCCTTCTGATGAGATTGCGGCAACGTAAGTTGCCGAAGTATCGCTTAACCGAGCCTCAGACTTTGCGACGGTTGGAGAAACCGAAGAAGCCAGCCAGCGCGGTGCCGAACAGCAGGGCTGCGCCGGGGAGGGGGGTGGCCGTGAGGGACACGTTGTCCAGGCTGCCACCGAAGCTGTTGGGCGTGCCAGCAGCGGCGAACTTCAGTGTGTTGGAAGCTGCAACGGTGACGCCGGACAGAACTACCAAGTACTCTTTCCAAGCGTGAGCGGTGCCGCCAACGCCTTCTACGGCCTTGACCAGCGTGTTGTTCCAGAACACTTCAATGCGGTTGTCTTCCGCAGAAGTGCGTGCAATACGCGGGGAGTACCAGAACGAGAGGGTGTACTCCTGGCCCTGGGTAGCCGTGATCACTTGCGATATCCAGCTATTGGTGGTGGTATCCAATTCAGCGAACTGACTACCTTGCTGGGCTGTGCCAACGGCGTTGTTGCGGATTTCAACACCGGCAGGCCCGGTAGTCCAACCCGGCATATTCGGGTTGTTAAAAATCTGCCAGTTGCCCGAAGCAACTGCAGGGGCCTCGAAAGACCCATTGGCCACAGTGGCAGCTTGCGCCGACAGAGCAGACACAGCCAGCGCCAAAGCGGCGGCGGTTTTGGTGAAGGTAGAGGTAGTCATGATTTAAGTACCGTTGGCGGTGGGTTCAGGCTGCGAGTGCGGCGGCTTTGCGGCGCTTGCGGGCCGCCAGGAAACCCGCCAGGGATGTACCGAACAACAGCGCTGCACCCGGCAGCGGCGTTGCGGTCAGGGAAACATCGTCGAAGAACATGCCGTAGGAGCCGTTGCTACCGGCGGCAGCGAACGTCAGGCGTTCGGTCTTCCCGGTGCCGGTCAGCTTGACGGTGATGTACTTCCAAAGATTGATGGCACCGCTCTGGGGCTGGCTGCTCGCATCGGCTACCAAACTTACTGCCCAGTCAACAAAGCTCACGGCGGCCTTGTTCTCGGACGTGCCGAACGGAGCACGGGGAGAGTACGCAAAAGTCAGCGTGTACTCTTGGCCCTGTTTCAGGAAAACTTCCTGCCAAATAGAGCTGTTGCCGTTGGCCACGTTGCCCTCGACCGCCAACTCGACGTATTGCTTGCCGTCAGCGGCAACGTGGGTATAGCCAGCCGGGAAGTTGCGGTTGTCGCGCAGTTCCACGCCGTTGCCGCCAATCGCCCAGCCAAACGCGGCCGCCTGCGGGCTACCAGCACCGAACTGAAGAGCTGTGTTGGTGGGAATGTCGGGCGTCTCGAAGCTGCCGTTCTTGATCAGCTCGATCGGGGCAGCCTGAGCCAAGCCTGCCGACACCAGCGCAGCGCCTGCCAATAGTTTGAAAGTGGTTTTCATGAGGACCCTTGGTTCAGTGGTTCAGGCACTTTGCCCGAGTGAACCAAGTTTCCCTGGGCCGGCCGCCTGGCGCAATGGCCTG
>JALOSG010000098.1 GCA_025458665.1 Serpentinimonas sp. | reverse complement strand
CGACAAGCAGGCCGACCAGGACGTGATGAAGAAAGTGCGGGTGGTGTTCCCCAACCAGGCCACCAGCGGCACGCACATCAACATCGCTGGCGCCGCCGTGGCCCGCCATGCCAAAAACCGCGACAACGCCGTGCGCTTCATGGAGTTCCTGGCCAGCCCGTTCGCGCAGGACTACTTTGCCAGCGGCAACAACGAGTTTGCCGCCGCTACCGGCGTGAAGGTCAACAACCCGGCGCTTAGCGCCATGGGCGGCGATGACTTCAAGGCCGAGCAGATTCCCCTGGCTGTGGTGTCCAAGAACCTCACCAAGGTGCAGCAGATGCTGGACCGCGTGGGCTTCCGCTGATCAGGCCGCTGCTTTCCGGTTCTCTTGCCTCGTGGTGTCCGGATGGGCGGCCTGAAGCCACCCGTACCGGCCTCCCGTTTCACCCGCACCGGCCCCGGCTGGTGCGGGTTTTTTCGTCCGGCTGGTCCATAATAGGGGCTTATTGACGTTTACGTAAACGTCAACATTTTTCACTACCCAACAAGGAGCACGGCATGGACATTTCAGGCAAGGTCGTTATCGTCACGGGCGGCGCCTCGGGACTGGGCGAAGGCACCGCACGGCGCTTGGCCGGGCTGGGCGCCAAGGTGGTGATTGCCGACATGCAGGCCGAGCGCGGCGAAGCGGTGGCCAAGGACATCGGCGGCGTGTTTGTGCGTTGCGATGTGTCCAGCGAAGCCGATGGGCAAGCGGCAGTGGACGCCGCCACCCAGACGGGCAAGCTGGTGGGCCTGGTGAATTGCGCCGGCATTGCACCGGCCGAAAAAACCGTGGGCAAGAACGGCGCGCACGCGCTGACCACGTTCAGCAAGACCGTCATGGTGAACCTGGTGGGCAGCTTCAACATGATCCGCCTGGCGGCCACGGCCATGTCGGCCAACCAGCCTGAAGCCACCGGCGAGCGCGGCGTGCTCATTTCCACCGCGTCCGTCGCTGCCTACGACGGGCAGATTGGCCAGGCGGCGTACTCGGCATCCAAAGGCGGCGTGGTGGGTATGACCCTGCCGATTGCCCGCGACCTGGCGCGCAACGGCATACGCAACATGACCATTGCGCCGGGCATTTTCGGCACGCCCATGCTGTTTGGCATGCCGCAGGAAGTACAGGACGCGCTGGCTGCTGGTGTGCCCTTCCCCTCCCGCCTGGGCACGCCCGAGGACTACGCCAAGCTGGTGCAACACATTTTCGAGAACGACATGCTCAACGGCGAAGTGATTCGTCTGGACGGAGCCATCCGCCTGGCACCGAAGTAATCAGGGCTGTTGCGTACGGAACAAGGCTTTGACCTAAGATATTTGGTCAACCTACCGGGACAACCAGAAAACCCACCCCCATGGCCGCGCGAACTCCTGCCGAGATTGCCCGCGACGCCGTCAAGCAATTGACAACGCGCAAGCTCCCGCCTACCCCCGAGAACTACCAGGCTGCTTACCACGAGATTGCGGGCACCCAGCCGCTGCGTCCTTTCCCGCTGGAGCCCATGCGGCGCATAGCGCAGGCCTTGCCCGACCGGTCTCCCGGCCAGCAGCGCCTGAAAGCCCAGGTGGAACAGGCTGTGAGCATGCACAACTGGGAGGGGGTGCAGAAGGCGCTGGTTTCCTACGCCGCGCTGGGCCCGCCCCCGGCACCGGCCAACGCAGTCTCTCCGGTGGTCGAGGCACACCAGCCCCTGGCCACCCAGTTCCCGGCAGACGTTCTGGACCAGATGGCCCGCATCGTGGAGCATGTACTCCCTGCGGTTGGCAACCAGGACCCCAAACTGGCCATACAGGGTGAGGAGTTGGTGGCCTACCTGCGCCTGCCCTCTCACGAGCCCCAGGCCCTGAAGAAGACACTGGCCAATTTTGCATTCCGGCTGTCCTTCGTGGCAGAGGAACAGAGCGTGGTGCAGACCAGCCTGCTGGGCCTCATCCGCCTCATGTTCGAGAACATAGGCGCGCTGGGTGTGGACAACGCCTGGCTCAGCGGCCAGATGACTGCGCTCATGGAGGCCGCCACACCGCCACTGTCCACCCGCCGTCTGGAAGCGTTGCAGTCGCGCCTGAAAGATGTGATCCACAAGCAGACGGAGGCCCGCGAACGCACCCTGGCGGCCCAGGCCGAGATGAAGCAGGCGCTGGCCAGCTTCATCGAGCGGCTGGCTACCATGACCGAAGAGAGCAGCCAGTACAGCAGCAAGATAGAGCGCTGCGCCCAGCAGCTGGAGAAAGCCCAGGACCTGACGGATATTGCACCCGTGCTGCAGGAGGCCATTCAGGCGTCGCGCTCCATGGCACTGGACACGCGGCGCGCCTCCGAGGAATTGCGCGACCTGCGCGACCGCACCACCCACGCCGAGACCGAAATCGTGCGCCTGCAGCAGGAGCTCGACCAGATGAGCCAGCTGGCGCGGCACGACCCGCTCACTGGCGCGCTGAACCGCAAAGGGCTGGACGAGACCGTAGAGCGTGAGATGGCACGCGCCGAGCGCCAGAAAATGGCCGTCTGCGTGGGCTTGCTCGACATCGACAACTTCAAGAAGCTCAACGACTCGCACGGCCACGAGGTGGGCGATGCAGCCCTGAAGCATCTGGCCGATGTGGCACGCGCCTCCCTGCGGCCTCAGGACTCGCTCGCGCGCTACGGCGGCGAGGAGTTCGTCATCGTGATGCCAGACACCAGCCTGGACGAAGGCGTGGAGGTGCTGCGCCGCGTGCAGCGTGAGCTCACCAAAAACCTGTTCCTGGAGGGCAACGAGCGGTTGCTCATCACCTTCAGTGCGGGCGTCGCCGAGCGGCTGGCTTCCGAGACCGGCAGCGAGACCCTGAAACGCGCCGACCAGGCCATGTACCTGGCCAAGCGCTCGGGGAAAAACCGGGTGGTGGCGGCCTGAGCCCAGGCGCGCTCGCCGGCCTCACACGTCGATGGCCGTGGCCGAGCCTGCCCGCTGGCGCAGCTCGAACTTCTGGATCTTGCCGGTGCTGGTTTTGGGCAGTTCGCCAAACACCACCGCACGCGGCACCTTGAAGCCCGCCAGGTGCTGCTTGCAGTGCGCCACAACGTCTTCGGCGCTCACGCTGGCGCCCGCTTTCAGCTCCACAAAGGCACAGGGCGTTTCGCCCCAGCGCGCATCGGGCTTGGCCACCACGGCGGCAGCCAGCACCGCCGGGTGGCGGTAGAGCACATCTTCCACCTCGATGGATGAAATGTTCTCTCCCCCCGAAATGATGATGTCCTTGCTGCGGTCCTTGATCTTGAAGTAGCCATCGGCGTACTGCACCGCGAGGTCTCCGCTGTGGAACCAGCCGCCGGCGAACGCCGCCTGCGTGGCCTGCGGGTTCTTCAGGTAACCCTTCATGGTGATGTTGCCCTTGAACATGATCTCGCCCATGGTGGTGCCGTCCCAGGGCACGGGCTGCATGGTGTCGGGGTCCAGCACCTGCACGTTGCGCTGCAGGTGGTAGCGCACGCCCTGGCGCGCATTCAGCCGGGCACGCTCGCCAATGTCCAGCTGGTTCCAGTCCTCGTGCTTGGCACACACCGTGGCCGGGCCGTACACCTCGGTCAGGCCGTACACGTGGGTCAAGTCGAAGCCCATCTGCTCCATGCCCTCGATCATGGACGCTGGCGGTGCAGCACCGGCCACCATGGCGCGTATGCCCGCAGGCAGCCCCACCTTCAACGCAGCAGGCGCATTCACCAGCATGCCGTGCACGATGGGGGCCCCGCAGTAGTGCGTCACGCCGTGCTCGCGCATGAGGTGGAAGATGAGTTCGGCATCAACCCGGCGCAGGCACACGTTCACGCCGGCGCGGGCCGCCACGGTCCAGGGGAAACACCAGCCGTTGCAGTGGAACATGGGCAGCGTCCAGAGGTAGACGGCGTGCTTGGGCATGTCCCACTCCAGGATGTTGGAGATGGCGTTGATGGCCGCGCCCCGGTGGTGGTAGACCACGCCCTTGGGGTTGCCGGTGGTGCCGCTGGTGTAGTTCAGGGCGATGGCGTCCCACTCATCACCCGGCAGGCCCCAGGCAAAGTCGGGGCTGCCACTGGCCAGAAAATCCTCGTACGGCTGGCCGCCCAGGGCCTGCACCGGCGGGCCAAACAGCGGGTCGGTAATTTCAATGATGTGCAGCGGCGAGGTGCGCTGGCGCAGGGCCAGCGCGCGGGCCACGGTGCCGCTGAATTCGGGGTCCACCAGAATGGCTTTGGCCTCGCCGTGGTCGAGCATGAAGGCAATGGCCTCCGGGTCCAGGCGGGTGTTGATGGCGTTGAGCACCGCACCGGCCATGGGCACCCCGAAGTGCGCCTCCACCATGGGCGGGGTGTTGGGCAGCATGGCGGCCACGGTGTCGTTCTTGCCTATCCCCAGGCGCTGCAGGGCGCTGGCCATGCGGCGGGTGCGCTCGTAGGTCTGGCGCCAGGTCTGGCGGGTGGCCTGCTCGCCCAGCCCATGGACGATGGCCAGACGGTCCGGGTAGACCTCGGCGGTGCGCTCGATGAAGCTCAGCGGGCTGAGCGGGGCAAAGTTGGCCTCGTTGCGCGGCAGGTCCTGGTCGAAGATGGACGTCATGGCGGTCTCCTGGGATTGTTTTTTCTTCCGCCAGTGTAAAGCGCAGGAAACCCGCCCTATGCAGGGCTTCAGAGCGGGCTTCGGTCAAAATAGGCCGGTGGCCATACCCCAGCATTTCATCCAGGAGCTTCTTGCCCGCGTCGATATCGTCGAGGTGGTGGGCCGCTACGTGCAGTTGAAAAAGGGCGGCGCCAACTTCATGGGCCTGTGCCCGTTCCATGGCGAAAAATCGCCCTCCTTCAGCGTCAGCCCCAGCAAGCAGTTCTTCCACTGTTTTGGCTGCGGCAAGAACGGCAACGCCATTGGTTTCCTCATGGACCACACGGGCGCAGGGTTTGTGGAGGCGGTGAAAGACCTGGCCCAGCAAGTGGGCCTGCAGGTGCCCGAGGAAGACATTCCCCCGCAGGAGCGAGCCCGCGCCGCCGAGCAGCGCCAGAAGCAGCAAACCCTGACCGACGTGCTGGCACAGGCGGCGGTGGCCTACAAGGCGCAGCTCAAGGGCTCGGAACGGGCGGTGGCGTATCTGAAAGGCCGCGGCCTGTCTGGTGAGGTGGCGCGCACCTTCGGGCTGGGCTACGCACCGGAGGGCTGGCGGTTTCTGTCCACCGTGTTCCCCGACTACCAGAGCGCCCTGCTGACCGAGTCGGGGCTGGTGATCAGCCACACGAACGAAGCGGCCGACGGCGCCGAAGGCAAACCCGGCGACCCGCAGGCCGAGAAGCGCTACGACCGCTTCCGCGATCGCATCATGTTCCCCATACGCAACGTGAAGGGCGAGACCATCGGTTTCGGCGGCCGCGTGCTGGACAAAGGCGAACCGAAATACCTCAACTCGCCCGAGACGCCTGTATTCAGCAAGGGCCATGAGCTGTACGGCCTGTTCGAGGCGCGCACCGCCATACGGCAAGCGGGTTTTGCGCTGGTCACCGAAGGCTATATGGATGTGGTGGCCCTGGCCCAGCTGGGCTTTGGCAACGCCGTGGCCACCCTGGGTACCGCCTGCACACCCGACCATGTGCGCAAGCTGTTCCGCTTCACCGATTCTGTGGTGTTCAGCTTCGATGGCGATGCCGCAGGCCGGCGCGCTGCCCGCAAAGCGCTGGACGCCGCCCTGCCCTGGGCCAGCGACACGCGTTCGGTGAAGTTCCTGTTCCTGCCCGCCGAGCACGACCCGGACAGCTACGTGCGCGAAAACGGTAGCGATGCGTTTGCCGAGCGCATTCGGGAAGCCGTGCCACTGAGCCGCTTCCTGGTGGACGCCAGCGCCGCCGACTGCGACCTGGGCACTGCCGAAGGCCGCGCCCGCATGGCCAGCCAGGCGCAACCGCTGTGGCACTTGCTGCCCGATGGTGCGCTAAAGCGCCAGCTGCTTGCCGAACTGGCCGAACAGGTAGGGCTGGACACCCGCGAACTGGCCCAGCTGTGGAAGGTGGGTGGCGAGCGCGGTGGTGGGGCTGGCGGGGCGGGTGCAAACCCAACAAGCACGGGTACCCGGGGCGGCCGCCCGGAGCGTGGGCGCGTACCACCGCGTTTCCCGGATGCCGCCCTGCCCATGGTGGGCTACGCCACCCCAGCCCGCCATACCGAGCCCGCTGCAAGGCGCGCCCGCAGCACGCTGCGCAAGGGCTTGCTGGCCCGCGAGGACCGCACCGCGCGGCTGGTACTCAGTACCCCCGAGGCCTGGGACTGGCTGAGCGCCGAGGACCACGAACTGCTGGGCCACCTGCCCGAACCCCACGGCGCCCTGTTTGCCTGGCTGGAGGGGCAGTGGCACGAGCACGGACCGCAGCCCTGGGCGGCGCTGAGCGCGGGCATGCAGGGACTGCCTTTTGAAGACTGGGCGCGCGAGCTGTTCCAGTCCGCCTCGGCGCTGGAGTCGGAACCCGCCACCGAGGAAGATGCCCGGGCCGAACTGCGCGACCTGCTGCGGCGCATGCACATCGATGCGCTGAACCTGCGGGCCACCCAGGCCATTGCCGAAGCGCGCACGAATCCCGAAGCACTGGGGCGCTACCGGGCCATTACCGAACGGATCAGGCTGCTGCAGCAGGGTTGATCCCTTCCCAAACGGGCCCATTTGGTATAATCCATAGCCTTGCAAGCGCGACAGCAGCACCTCCGGCCCCGACCAACGCCCCCAGGGCACATGGACACAGCGTCCCGGTCGATGCACCGCATCACTCCGCAAGGACTGCACACCAAATGTTCGCCCACCCAGCTTGCAAGGCGCCCGGGTTTTCAGGGCACCATGGCCACCTTTGCGGCAAAGGTGGTTTTTGCATCAGCCGCTTCCCGACTTTTCCATCTCAGGGGTGAACCATGCCTGCAAAGACGACCGCCGCCAAGGCCAGTGCCAAATCCGCTGTGAAAGCCGGCGCCAAGACCGCCGTGAAAGCCACCACCCAAGCTGCGGCCAAGGCTTCCACCAAAGCCACCGCGAAGACGGTAGCGAAGGCCCCGGCCAAAGCCCCTGCGAAAGTCCCAACCAAAGCGGCGGCGAAGCCGGTGGCCAAGGTAGCCGCTAAACCAGCCGCCAAGCCAGCCGCCAAGCCCGTAGCCAAGACAACGGCCAAGGCGCCGGCCAAAGGCGCTGCGAAAGCTGCTCCCAAAGCCGCTGCCAAAGCACCGGCCAAGGCCGCGGTGAGTGCCACCCAGACCACTGCCCGAACCCCGAACAAATCAGCGGCGAAACCTGCCGCCACCAGCGGCAAGGCCAGCCTCAAGCCTTCCTCATCCAAGACTGTTTCCGTGACGACATCTGCCAGTAACAAAAAAACCCCGGCCGCCAAAGCTTCTGGCAAAGCGGCGCCTGCCGTGACCGAAGATACCCTGGTGGCCGCCGCGGCCACCGAAAAGCCCGCAGCCAAGCGCGGCCGCAAACCCAAAGCCGAGAAGGCTGCCGCCCCTGCCAAAGGCAAGGGCAAGGGGAAAGCCAAGGAAGAAGACTTCGATGACGCCGACCTGAGCGATATCGAAGACGACCTGAGCGGCGAGGAAGGCGGCGCCGAAGCGGAGGCCGAAGCCAGCGAGAGTGAGACCACCGAAAAAGTCAAGCCGCTGCGCATGAAAATCAGCAAGGCCAAAGAGCGCGCGCTGATGAAGGAATTCGGCCTGGACGACACCGTCCTGACCGAAGAGGAAGCTCGCAACCGCCGCGAACGCCTCAAGACCCTGATCAAGCTGGGCAAGACGCGCGGCTACCTGACCCACGGCGAAATCAACGACCACCTGCCCGACAAGCTGGTGGAAGCCGAGACGCTGGAAGTGGTGGTCTCCCTGCTCAACGACATGGGCGTGGCGGTGTACGAGCAGACGCCCGACGCCGAAACCCTGCTGCTGACCAACACCGGCCCCACCGCCGCCACCGAAGAGGAAGCGGAAGAGGAAGCCGAAGCCGCCCTGTCCACCGTGGACAGCGAATTTGGCCGCACCACCGACCCGGTGCGCATGTACATGCGCGAGATGGGCACCGTGGAGCTGCTCACCCGCGAGGGCGAGATCGAGATTGCCAAGCGCATTGAGGGCGGCTTGAACGAGATGATGGCGGCCATTTCCGAGTCGCCGGCCACCATCAACGAGATCCTGGCCATGGGCGAGGAAATCCGTTCTGGCGCAGCCGTCATCTCCACCATCGTGGACGGCTTTGCCGACGCCGACGAGGCCGACGACTACGTGGCCGAGGAAGATTTCGACGATTACGACGAGTCCGACGACGACGACGGCAAGGGCGGCTCCAAAGCGCTCACGCGCAAGATGGAAGAGCTCAAGCGCGAAGCGCTGAGCCGCTTCGACGACATGCGCGCCCTGTTCGAGAAACTGCACAAGCAGTACGACAAGGAGGGCTACGGCTCGGCGGCCTATGTGAAGACCCAGACTGCGCTGACCGAAAAGCTCATGAGCATCCGCTTCACGGCCAAGGCCATCGAGAAGCTGTGCGACACCGTGCGCCAGCAGGTGGAGGATGTGCGCAAGAAGGAGCGCGAACTGCGCCGCATCATCGTGGACAAGTGCGGCATGCCGCAGGACAAGTTCGTGGCCGATTTCCCGCCGAATCTGCTCAACCTGCAGTGGGTGGAAAAGCAGGCGGCCGCCGGCAAGCCCTGGAGCACGATCCTGGCGCGCAACATTCCGCCGGTGCAGGAACTGCAGCAAGGCCTGATCGACCTGCAGTCCAGCGTGGTGGTGCCCCTGGAGCAACTCAAGAGCATCCACAAGCGGATGATTGAAGGCGAGCGCATGTCGCGCGACGCCAAGCGCGAAATGATCGAGGCCAACCTGCGCCTGGTCATCTCGATCGCCAAGAAGTACACCAACCGCGGCCTGCAGTTCCTCGACCTGATCCAGGAAGGCAACATCGGCCTCATGAAGGCGGTGGACAAGTTCGAGTACCGCCGCGGCTACAAATTCTCCACCTACGCCACGTGGTGGATCCGCCAGGCCATCACCCGCTCCATTGCAGACCAGGCGCGCACCATCCGCATTCCGGTGCACATGATCGAGACGATCAACAAGATGAACCGGATCAGCCGCCAGATCCTGCAGGAGACCGGTGTCGAGCCCGATCCGGCCACGCTCGCGGTCAAGATGGAGATGCCGGAAGACAAGATCCGCAAGATCCTGAAGATCGCCAAGGAGCCGATCTCCATGGAGACGCCGATCGGCGACGACGACGATTCGCACCTGGGCGACTTCATCGAGGACACCACCACGGTGGCCCCTGTCGATGCCGCGCAGTACAACTCGCTGTCGTTCGTCACCAAGGAGGTTCTGGACTCGCTCACGCCGCGCGAGGCCAAGGTGCTGCGGATGCGTTTCGGCATCGAGATGAGCACCGACCACACGCTGGAGGAGGTCGGCAAGCAGTTC
>JALOSG010000097.1 GCA_025458665.1 Serpentinimonas sp. | reverse complement strand
CCGCTGGTGCGCAGAATGGTGTATTCCGAGCTTTGCGCCAGCCGCGCCATGACGAACACGCAACCAATCAGCACCGCAATGGGCATGAGCTCATAAATGCGGCTGGGCACCAGCAGGGTCACGAACAGCAGTGCCTGCTGGACCCCATAAATGCGGTTCGCGTCCAGCACCGAGGGCTTGCCGATGGAGGTGAGTTCATCGACGAAATCGAAGAACAGGAACAGCGACAGGAAGGCCAGCAGCACAAAGCCCACCGCCAGCAGGATTTCGCCGTAAATGAGGCGGCGGATGGTCTTCATGCCGGCTGGCCCGCATTGGCTGGCAAGCGCGGCGAGCGCCGAGGCCAGAGGCCCCAGTTGTAATGCCGCTTGGCCAGCCACAGCAGGCACAGCGCCATGACGCTGCCATGCAGCCCCAGCATGAACGGCACCAGCCCCACCAAGCCGGTAGCCACCCAGCCCTGGCCCAGGTTCAACAGGTTGTTGTAGAACACAAACGCAAACAGCGTGAAGGCCAGGTTCCAGCTGCGCCCGGCGCGCGGGTTGCCGGCCGAAGCCGCCAGCGCCAGCAGCACGAAATTCACCGCCGTCCAGGCCATGCCGATGCGCCAGCCCAGCTCACCCAGGTAGGCCCTGTTGGGGTTCTGCAGGAGTACCCAAGTGGGCACGGCCTTCAAGCCTCGCCCCACCTGAGCGGCGGGATCGGTGGAGGCAATCTGGATGCCGTAGGACTCGAATTCGCTGATGCGCGAACCCCGAGTACCGTCGGGAGACGCCTGTTCCAGGCGCTGGCCGTTGTCCAGCATGAGGTACTGGATGTTGTCCACCCACTCCACCCGCCCCGATTGCGCCGAGGTGATGGACTCGGTCCCGTCGCGCTCGATGTTGGAGATGAAGACGTTGCGGCCTTCTTGCCCGTCGGCGGTGTCTTTGTCGATGAAGAACACCCGCCGCCCGCTGGACGATTCCTGGAACTGTCCCGGCGCAATGCGTTCCAGGTCTCCGCGCCGCTCGTAGCGCTCGCGCAGGTCGTCGGTCTGGCCGTTGGCCCATGGCCACACAAACAGCACCATGAGCGTGATGACGGCCAGAATGGGCCAGGCGAAGCGCATGACCGGCGACAAAAAGCCCGCCAAGCCTCGCCCGCTGCTGAACCAGACCACCATCTCGCTGTCGCGGAACATGCGCGAGAGGGTGAACACAATGGCCACGAACAGCGCCAGCGTGAGCACCGTGGGCATGCGGCCCAGCACGGTGTAGGTGAGCACCAGCATGATCTCTTCCGGGTCCACGCGCCCCCGGTTGGCCAGGCCCAGCGTGCGGATCAGCAGCATGGTGATGACAATGGTCACCAGCACCAGCAGCGTGGCTCCGAATGTCCGCGCGAGTTCACGCCGTATGGAAGAATGGAATAACATCATCTGAAGACTGTTGCCCGCCTATTATGAACTTCGAACTCAAGACCCTCACTCTTTCTCAGGCGGCCCAGGTGGCCGCCGATGCCTTCGTGGTGTTGCTGCCCGACAGTGGTCTGTCCGCTGCCGATGCCGGTCCTTTCCAGCAGTGGCTGGACGGTGCCATAGCCCATAAAGACCTGGAGGATGGCGCTGGCAAGTGCCTGCTGGCCTACCAGCTGCCCATCAGCCGCGCGCGGCGTGTGGTGGTGGCCCGTGTGGGTGATGGAAAGCCAGCCAACGTGCGCAAGGCCACGGCTGCCGCGCTCGGCCTGCTCAAGGGCAACAAGCCCAACACCCTCACGTTGTACAGCGGCGCTGTAGGCGGCGCTGGCTCGGCGGAGAACGCTGCCGCCACCCGCGCAGCCATGCTGGCCGTGGCCGACAGCACCTATGTATTCACCACCACCAAGCCCGGTGCCACCCCCCGTTCGCTTAACAAAGTGCTGGTGGCCGGCGCCGGCGGTACCGGCCTGAAAGCCGCCTTCGATGAAGCGGTGGGCATGGTGCGCGGCATAGAACTGGCCAAAGAATGGGCCAACCGGCCGGCCAACCACGCCACGCCCACGCTGCTGGCCAAGGCGGCGCAGCAGCTGGGCAAGCGCCCGCGCATGAGCGTGGAGGTGCTGGGTCCGCGCGAGGTGGCCAAGCTGGGCATGGGCGCCTTCATGGCCGTGGCCCAGGGCTCCGAAGAACCGCTGCGTTTCATTGTCATGAAGTACCAGGGCGGCGCCAAGAACGTGGCACCCGTGGTGCTGGTGGGCAAGGGCATCACGTTCGACACGGGCGGGATATCGCTCAAACCGGCCCCCGAGATGGACGAGATGAAGTTCGACATGGGCGGCGCCGCCAGCGTGCTGGGCACCTTCGCGGCACTGGCCGACTTGCAGCCCGCCATCAACGTGGTGGGGCTGATTCCTGCCGCCGAGAACATGCCCGACGGCCGCGCCGTGAAGCCGGGCGATGTGGTCACCAGCATGAGCGGGCAGACCATAGAGATTCTGAACACCGACGCCGAGGGCCGCCTGATCCTGTGCGATACCCTCACCTACGCGGAGCGTTTCAAACCACGCGCCGTCATTGACATTGCCACGCTCACCGGCGCCTGTGTGATTGCGCTGGGTTCCGTCCGGGCAGGCCTGTTTTCTGACGAAGAAGCGCTGGCCCAGCAACTGCAGGCGGCCGGCGATGTGGCCCTGGACCCCTGCTGGCGCATGCCGCTGGACGACGAGTACGCCGAAGGATTGAAGTCGAACTTTGCCGATATGGGTAACGTGGCGGGTCGCCAGGCCGGCGCCGTGACGGCCGCCAAATTCCTGCAGAAGTTCGCACAGAAGCTGCCCTGGGCGCACCTGGACATTGCCGGTGTGGCGTGGAAGAGCGGTGCGGCCAAAGGCGCCACCGGCCGCCCCGTGGGCCTGCTCACCCAGTACCTGCTGGACGAGGCCAGGCGCCTTGCTCAGGCGTCCACCCCCGCAAAGCCAGCCAAGGCGGCGAAATCTGCCAAAACCGCCAGCGCAGCCAGGCCGGGCAAGTCCCGCGCGGCCTGAGACCGTTTCTGATTTCGCCATGACCGACCTGGCCTTCCACTTCAACGTTCCAGACAAGGTGAATTACCTGTGCCGGCTGTTGCGCAAGGCCACTGCAGCCGGCAAGCGCAGTCTGGTGGTGGCACCGGAAGCTCTGCAACACGATCTGGACACGCTGCTCTGGACGTTCAGCCAGGAGGACTTCGTGGCGCATGCCAGCTGGACAGCGCCTGAATGGGTGCGTGACCGCTCGGCGGTGGTGCTGTTGTCGGAGTCGCTGGGCTGGGGGGCCGGTGGGCTGGCGCCTGCGTCCCTGGCCATGCAGTTTTCGGTCCTGATCAACAGCACCGAACTGCCACTGGAAGGTTTTGAACACTTTGAGCGTTTCATCGAGGTGGTGGGCCTTGACGGTGCAGACCGCGAAGCAGGCCGCCGCCGCTGGAAGCATTACACCCAGCGTGGCTTCACCGTGACGCGCCATGACGCAGGTGCTTACGCATGATCCCGCCCTCCCAACCTCCGCGTCAGCCCCCGCGCTACATCCCCACCCTGACCGAGGTGGTACCGGCGCCTGCAGCCAGCCCGCAACCCGGTCGCCCCTCCTCGGGAATGCCGGCCAGTGCCCCTCAGGTTGCCGCCCCGACCACCGAGTTTCTTGATCTGGACCTGGCCTTCCCCGCGGAATTGGTGGACCCGTCGCCACCGCTTGTGGCCAGTGAGGTTCCGGCGTTCCTGCGGCGCGTTCCGGACCCCGTTTCCCCCGCGCCGCCGGCGGTGGTATCCACGCCTGCGCCAACTACTGCGACAACTTCTTCGCCAACTTCTGCGCCCGCGGCTCCGCTGCCGGCCCCCGAGGTCCTTCTGGCGCAAGCCAGCGAAGCCCTGACCCTGGAGCTTCAGGAGCAAATGGCCCTGTGGCTGAGCCATTGGTGCCAGCGCAACGCACAAGCCTGGGCCCGTCAGTGGGCCGAGGCCGCCGCTCCCATGATGCGTGAGGCCATGCTGTCCGCTTTGCGCCAGTCCCTGGAGGGATCGCGCTCTGTAACGCCCCACAAATAGGCGCCTTTACCCGGGGCAAACTGGCAAATTTCGGTTACGCTTTAGGGCTGTGCAGGGCACAACGCCTTCACCCGGTTCAACCTGTCAATCCAACTCATCCACCGCCACTTACCCCAGGGGAAACTATGCAAATGAAGCTCAAACTAGCCGTCATCGCCGCCGCCGTCGTGCTGGCTGCCTGTGGCAAAAAAGAAGAAGCCGCGCCCGCAGCGGCTGCACCGGCCGAGACGCCCGCCACCCTGACCGTCAAGATCGGTCACGTCGGCCCCACCAGCGGCGCCATTGCCCACCTGGGCAAGGACAACGAGAACGGCGCGCGCATGGCCATTGAGGAACTCAACGCCGCCAAGCTCACCATCGACGGCAAAGTGGCCGTGTTCGAGCTGCTGGCCGAAGACGACGCTGCCGATCCTCGCCAAGGTACGGCTGCCGCCCAGAAGCTGATCGACGCCAACGTGAATGGTGTGATTGGTCACCTGAACTCTGGCACCACCATCCCGGCTTCCCAGCTCTACCATTCGGCAGGTCTGGTGCAGATTTCTCCCTCCGCCACCAACCCCACCTACACCCGCCAGGGCTTCCCCGGCGTGTTCCGCATGGTGGCCGATGACGTGCACCTGGGCAGCACCCTGGGCAAGTACGCTGTGGAAACCCTGGGCGCCAAGTCCGTGGCCGTGATCGACGACCGCACCGCCTACGGCCAGGGTGTGGCCGACGAGTTCGAGAAGGGTGTGAAGGCCGCCGGTGGTACTGTGGTTGGTCGTGAGTTCACCAACGACAAAGCCACCGATTTCAACGCCATCCTGACCAGCATCCGCGCCAAGAAGCCCGACGTGGTGTTCTTTGGTGGCATGGACGCCGTGGCCGGCCCGATGATCCGCCAGATGAAGCAACTCGGCATCGAAGCCAAGTTCATGGGTGGCGACGGCATCTGCACCAGCGAACTGCCCAAGCTGGCTGGCGACGCCATGAGCGATGAGCTTGTTTATTGCGCCGAAGCCGGTGGTGTGGAAGGCGACCAGGTGGCCGTGATGGAGAAGTTCCGTGCCGACTTCAAGGCCAAGTACGGCGCCGACGTCCAGGTGTACGCCCCTTACGTGTACGACGCCGTGCACGTGATGGCCAAAGCCATGGTGGCCGCCAACTCCATCGATCCGCAGACCTACCTGCCTGCGCTCAAGGCCATCAACCACACCGGTGTGACGGGCAACATCGCCTTCGACGAGAAGGGTGACATCAAGAACGGCGCACTGACGCTGATGACCTACAAGGGCGGTGCACGCACCACTCTGGCCGTGATCCGCTGATCGCGCCCGAGGTCTTTTCCGGAAACGCGCCTTCGGGCGCGTTTTTCATTCCCGGAACAGTTCCTTCATGACCCCGTGCAGCCACTGGCGCGCCGGGTCGCCCTCGAAGCGCTTGCTCCAGTGCAGGGACACAGTGAAGTTGCGCAGCGGAAAGTCTGGCTCCAGCAGCACAAAGCGGCCAGCGAATCCTTCGGCAATCTGCTTGGGTACGACAGCTGCCAGGTCTGTGGCCTGCACGATGGACGGCAGCACCATGAAGTGCTCGGTGACCAGGCGCAGGCGGTCCGTGAGCTGCAGCAGATTCAGGATGCGCAAGGTGTCTGCGTGGGTGCGCACCGCCACAAATTCCAGGCCTGCCAGTTCCTGTAGCAGCGCTTGCCCGCTGGGTCCCCTTTGGGCAAAGGGGTGGTCGTCGCGCAGCAACACCACGTAGTGGTCCTGCAGCAACTCCAGCCTCTGGGCGTCGCGCAGATCGGGGAGAAAGCCCACGGCAAAGTCGATCTTCCCTTCGTCCAGCGCAGCTATGAGCTCGTGGCGGGGCAGCGGAAACGATTCCACACGCACGCCCGGCGCGCGCTGGCGCAGGGTTTCCATGAGGTCGGGCAGAAAGCGGGCTTCGCCGATGTCGCTCAGGTGCAGCCGGAACACCCGCTGGGCGGTGGCCGGGTTGAACTCCTCGCCCTCGTTCAGCGCCCGTTCCAGCCCGGCCAGTGCCAGCCGCACCGGCTCGGCCAGCCGCTGTGCGCGCGGTGTGGGTTGCACGCCGCCGGCGGCCCGCACGAACAAGGGATCGTCCAGCAGACGGCGCAGGCGCGAGAGCCCCTGGCTGGCCGCCGGCTGCGTCAGGTCCAGCGACTCGGCCGCCACACTCACGCTGCCAGCGCGGTACACCGCGTCGAACAGGCGCAGCAGGTTGAGGTCGATGTCTCTGATATGCACGAATCTTATCTCGCTTAGTTTCGTTATTTTATTGATGGATATGGCCGGTCTTCCTAAACTGCTCTGAACTATCAACAACAGGCCCAGCCGGGCCGGCCAGGAGACCAGAGCGGTGGAAGTTTCTTTCAGCAAGGAAATCGAGCTGTTGCGGCTTGGCCGTGGCGAGACCTTCCATGGCGAGGGCATTCTGGCCATCACCAAGGCACTGCTTCAGTCGGGCGTGTCTTACGTGGGGGGTTACCAGGGGGCGCCGGTATCGCACCTGCTCGATGTCATGGTGCAGGCCAAAGGCTACATGGACGAACTCGGCGTGCACGTGGAGGCCTGCTCCAACGAGGCATCGGCCGCCGCCATGCTCGGCGCCTCCATCCACTACCCGCTGCGGGGTGCGGTCACCTGGAAGTCCATCGTCGGCACCAACGTGGCATCGGACGCGCTGTCCAACCTCGCGTCGCCGGGTGTGCTGGGTGGTGCCCTCATTGTGGTGGGCGAGGATTATGGCGAAGGTGCCTCGGTGATCCAGGAACGCACACACGCCTATGCCCTGAAAAGCGGCATGTGTCTGCTCGATCCCAGGCCCGAGCTTTCCCGCATGGTGGACATGGTGGAGCACGGCTTTCGCCTGTCGGAGGCATCGAACATGCCCACCATTCTGGAACTGCGCATACGCGCCTGCCACGTGCGCGGCAGCTTCGAGGCCAGGGACAACGTGGCCCCGGCGGTGTCCACCCGCGCGCTCATGCAGGACCCGGCAAAGTTCGACTACATGCGCCTGGCCCACCCACCGGTCACGTTCCGGCAGGAAAAGCTCAAGACCGAGCAGCGCATTCCCGCGGCCCGCCGCTACATCGTGGAGCACCAGCTCAACGAGTTGTTGCCGGGCAGGCACGAGGACCTGGGCATCATCGTGCAGGGTGGGATCACCAATGCGCTCATACGCAGCCTGCAGCAACTGGGGCTGGCCGATGCGTTCGGCCAGACCGACATTCCGGTGCTGGTGCTCAACGTGACTTACCCGGTGGTGCCGGAGCAGGTGACGGCGTTTTGCGCAGGCAAGCGCGCCGTGCTGATGGTGGAAGAGGGGCAGCCCGAATACCTGGAGCAGGAAGTAGCGCTGCACCTGCGCCGCCAGGACATACAGACGCCGCTGCACGGCAAGGACTTGCTTCCCTCCGGCGGCGAGTACAGCGTGGAGGTGCTGTCCAGGGGGCTGCTGGCTTTTTGCCAGAAGTACCTTCCCGGCCAGACCGATGCGCTGGGCTTGCAGAAGGCCGAGCAATGGCTGGCGGGCAACCAGCAACGGCGGGACGCTGCCGCCGCCAGCCTGACGCAGCCGCTGCCGGCGCGCCCACCCAGCTTTTGCGTGGGCTGCCCGGAGCGGCCGGTGTTCTCGGCCCTCAAGATGGTGCAGCAGGACATTGGGCAGGTGCATGTGGCTGCCGACATTGGCTGCCACGCTTTTGGCACGTTCGAGCCCTTTTCCATGGGCCACTCCATCCTCGGCTACGGCATGAGTCTGGCCAGCCGCGCGGGTGTCTCGCCCATGATGCAGCGGCGCACCCTGGCCATCATGGGGGACGGTGGCTTCTGGCACAACGGCCTGCTCACCGGCGTACAAAGCGCCCTGTTCAACGGGGACGATGCGGTGCTGCTCATCTTCAAGAACGGCTACACCAGCGCTACCGGAACGCAGGAAATCATTTCCACGCCCGGAGATACCGCCAAGAACGCCAGCGAGGACAAGGGCAGCAGCCTGGCGCACACCAACCAGACCATAGAGTCTGCGCTCACCGGGCTGGGCGTGAAGTGGCTGCGCACCGTGCACACCTACCGTGTGGCCGAGATGAAAAAGACCCTGACCGAGGCGTTCACCAGCGACTTCAACGGGCTCAAGGTCATTGTGGCCGAAGGCGAGTGCCAGCTGGAACGCCAGCGCCGCATCAAGCCATGGATTGCGGGACTTCTGCGCCGGGGCGAGCGGGTGGTGCGTGTGAAGTACGGCGTGGACGAAGACGTGTGCAACGGAGACCACGCCTGTATCCGCCTGTCTGGCTGCCCCACGCTCACGCTCAAGGACAACCCCGACCCGCTCAAGGTAGACCCCGTGGCCACGGTGATTGATGGCTGCGTGGGCTGCGGCCTGTGCGGGGAGAACGCCCATGCCGCCACGCTGTGCCCCAGCTTTTACCGCGCCGAGGTGGTACAGAACCCCCGCTGGTACGAGCGCCTGTGGCACAGCATTTCCCGCGCCGTGGTGCGCACTCTGCAGCCTGCATGATGAAAAACGATATACCCACCACTGGCTCGCCCAACGGCGCCGCTCCGCCGCAGGTCCAGCGCCCCATTTCCCTGCTCATCTGCGCGCTGGGCGGGGAGGGCGGTGGTGTGCTCACCGAGTGGCTGGTGGAGACTGCCCGCGTGGCCGGCTACCCGGCCCAGAGCACCTCCATTCCCGGGGTGGCCCAACGCACCGGCGCTACCACCTACTACCTCGAAGTGTTCCCCATGACGCTGGCCGAGTTGGGCACAAGGCGGCCCGTCTTCAGCCTCAATCCGGTGCCAGGAGCGCTCGATGCCATCGTCTCTTCCGAGTTGCTGGAGGCCAGCCGGCAGGTGGCCGCCGGCATGGCGTCCGCCGAGCGCACGCTGCTCATCACATCGTCGTCGCGCACCTTTACCACGCAGGAGCGCATGCAGCCTGGCGATGGCCGCACCGACAGCGCTGAACTGGTGCAACTGGTGCGCAGCCACAGCCGGGAGCACCACGTGCTCGACATGGCCGAACTGGCGCGCGACAACGGCACGGTGGTGAGCGCCGTGATGCTGGGTGCCCTTGCAGCCAGCGGGCTGTTCCCTTTCCAGCGGGAACACTACGAGGCGGTGGTGCAAGCGGGGGGGCGCTCCGCCGAAGCCAGTCTGCGCGGTTTTGCCGCGGCCTATGCCCGCGTGAGCCAGATGCGCGAACAAGCCCGCTTTGTGGCCGACTTGCTGGCGCCCGGCCACAGCGACGTGCCGGGAGAACCGGCAGTACCCAGTACCCTTGCGCCAGCGCTGCGTGCCGAGGTGGCCACATTCCCCGCACCCCTGCACGCTTTGCTGAACCTGGCCGTGCAGCGCCTGGTGGACTACCAGAGCCCCGCCTATGCCCACCTCTACCTGCAGCGCATGCGGCAGGTGGTGG
>JALOSG010000004.1 GCA_025458665.1 Serpentinimonas sp. | reverse complement strand
GCACAACGCCAGTCCCAGCAGGAATGCCACCTCGGCCACTTGCTGGGTGGCGCCCAGCCCGTCCCCGGTGAAGCCTTGCAAGCGCACTTTGAGGCGCCAAGCCACCGCCGCTGCGCCCAGCAGGGCCAGCAGCGTGCCGGCGCCCCACCATGGCCAGCCGGCCACAGGCCCTGCCCACTGCGGCCCCAGCCACGCCAGCAGCACCAGCGTGAACGCGCACTGCAGCAGGCCCAGGGCCAGCGCCGGAACCGTGATGCGGTCGGCCAGCGGCTTGGAACGCGAGCCTGGCTGCTCCACATGCCGCAGCAGGGCAATGACCAGCAGCGGCATGGTGCGAGAGACCACATGCGCGCCGAACAAACCCAGCACGGCCAGCAGGGGCTGCACCTGCGCCAGCACCGCCAGCAAGGCCACCTTGGCCAGCAACGCCATGCCCAGCGCGGCAGCGCCAAACGTGCCTATGCGCGAGTCTTTCATGATCTCCAGAGCGCGGTCGCGGTTAAGGCTGCCGCCCAGGCCATCGGCCAGATCGGCCAGACCGTCCTCGTGGAACGCTCCGGTGAGCAACAGCCCGAACGCGGTGGACAACACCGCCGCCACCCATGCGCTGGCGGGCGCCACGGCCACAGGGGGCAACGCCAGCAGCAGCCCGTACAGAAGCAGCGCGGTGGCGCCGCCCACCAGCCAGCCCACCGCCGGGAAATAGGCCGCGCTGGCCTGCAACATGGCCGGGCTGTAACCCACCCAGGCGGCCAGGCGGCCTGTGACCGGTACGCGGGTGAAAAACTGCACCGCCAGCAGGAAGTGCTTCACGGGCTGCACGGCTAGGCTCCGCTGGCCTGGCGGGATACGCCCGCGTCCTCGAAACTGGCCATCTCGATGAGGATGCGGCTGGCCGATGCCACCAGCGGCCACGCCAGCGCCGCCCCAGAGCCCTCACCCAGGCGCAAGCCCCAATCGAGCAGCGGTTCGGCCTTGAGGTGTTCCAGCAACAGGCCGTGCGCATGCTCGCTGGAGCGGTGCGCAAACACGCAGCGCTGCAGCACCTGCGGGCGCAGCGCCGCCGCCGCCATGACGGCCGCCGAAGCGATGAATCCATCCACCAGAATCACCTTGCGCTCGAACGCGGCCTGCAGGACAGCGCCCACCATGGTGGCCACCTCCAGCCCACCCAGCGAGGCCAGCGTGAACAGCGCGGCCGCCTCGTGGCGCGCTACCACGCCCGCACCGGTACCGCCCCACGCCTCGGGCTTCAGGAGCCCACTGGCGCGCGCGGCATCCAGATCCTTCTGGTGGCGCTGCTGCACCCCGCGCAGCACCTGCAGCTTGGCTTGCAAGCCGGCCTCGGTCAGGCCTGTGCCTGCGCCGGTGCAGTCGGCCAGATCCCTGCCTGTGAGCTGGGCCAGCAACAAGGAAGCTGCAGAGGTGTTGCCTATGCCCATCTCACCCAGTAACAGCACGTTGCCGGGCAACTCGCGCACCAGGTCCATGCCGTGCTGCAGGGCCTGTGCGCACTGGCGCGGTGTCATGGCCATGGCCTGCAGCATGTCCTGCGTACCCGGTGCCACCTTGCGTGCCTGCAGCTGCGGGTGGGCGGGGAAGTCGTGGCGCACGCCGCAATCCACCACAGTGAGCGCCAGGCCATGCTGGCGCGCGAGCACGCTCACGGCGGCACCGCCCGCCAGAAAGTTGCTCACCATCTGCCAGGTGACATCGCTGGGGTAGGCCGAAACGCCGTGGGCAGCGAGGCCGTGATCGGCGGCAAACACCACCATTTGCGGGTGGTGCAGTTCCGGGCGCAAGGTGCCCAGAATGAGGCCCAAGCGCACAGCCAGCGCCTCCAGCCGACCCAGGGACCCCACGGGCTTGGTTTTGTTGTCCAGCCGTGCCTGCAGGCGCTGGGACAGGTCGGGGTCGGTCAGGTCGATGAGGGTGGGGAGTTTGAAGCCGACTGGCACGGCAGAGAAGGCGGTGGGCTGGAATTCGGTGGGGTTCATGGAATGGCTGGTAGGAATAAGCAGAGTGGATCAGATAGCTGGGGTGCAGCGGTGGCAGTTCCAACGTGGTTCAGCAGGGGGCCGCCACCCAGCCGCCCTCCTCCGTGCGCACGAGGCGAAGGCGGTGGTCGAACACGGATTCAATGGCTGCGCGGGCGGCTTCGCTGTGGCTGGGGCCCGCATGGTGTACCACTCCCTGGCGCAGCAATACCAGATCATCGGCCAGCAGAGCCAGACTCACATCGTGCAGCACGCTCACCACCGTGTGGCCTTGCTTCACCAAATCGC
Source organism: Serpentinimonas sp. (assembly GCA_025458665.1). Classification (GTDB taxonomy): domain Bacteria; phylum Pseudomonadota; class Gammaproteobacteria; order Burkholderiales; family Burkholderiaceae_C; genus JALOSG01. The sequence continues at coordinate 36,382 of JALOSG010000004.1, read as the reverse complement.
GCACCAGCCGCAGCCAGTCGGCCTGGTGCGGGGGGTCCAGGTTGGCAATGGGTTCGTCCATGAGCAGCACGCTGGCCTGCACCGCCAGCAAGCGGGCCAGCAGCACTCGCTGGCGCTCGCCGCCCGACAAGGCGCCCAGCGGCCTGTGGCGCCAGTCCCAGGCGTGGGTACGGCGCAGCGCCTGCTCCACCGCAGCGTGGTCTTGCGGCCCCGGGGCGGCCAGCCAACCCCGGTGTGGCAGGCGGCCCAGCATGGCCACGTCGTAGGCCGACAGGTCGTTGGCGGTGGCCTCCGGCTCGCCCTGCGCCAGCCAGGCCACGGTCTGTGCGCGCTGGCGCGCCGGCAGGCGGGACAACGGAGCACCCCGCAGCAACACGTCGCCTTGCACCTGGGCGCCAGCCCCAACGCCCCCCGCATGCCACACACCCGCCAGTGTTTTGAGCAAGGTAGATTTGCCCGACCCGTTGGGGCCAAGCACACAGGTCCAGCGCCCTGCGGATACTTCGACGTTCAGGCCGCAAAGCACCTGCCGCCGCAAACGCCCTGTACCCAGGGACACCGAGAGATTGCGTGCCTCCAGCATCACGCTGCCCGCCGGTGCATGAGCCACAACAGATAGCCGCCGCCCAGCAGCGCCGTGAGCACGCCCACGGGCCACTCTTCCGGCGACACCACGGCGCGGGCCAGCGCATCGGCCACCAGCAGCAATAACCCGCCCATGAGGCCCGAAAGCAGCACCAGCCAGCCATGTCCGGCAGCCACCAGCGAGCGCACCAGATGCGGCGCGGCCAGCCCGACGAATGCAATCAAGCCCGTCTGCGCTACAGCGGCGCCAGTGGCCAGTGCCATCACGGCCACCAGCGCGGCCCGCAGCGGCGCCACCGGCAGGCCCAGGCTGGCGGCACTGTCCTCGCCCAGCACCAGGCCATCGAGCAGGCGCGCCAGCGCCCAGGCCACCGCGGTACACCCGCACCACACCAGCACCATGAGCCACACGGCCGGCCAGCCTACGAAAGCGGTGGAACCCAGCATGAAGGCCTGCATGGCCTGCAGCGTGTCGGGCGCACTCAGGGTGATCAGCGATGTCACCGCCCCGAGCACCACGCCCACCACCACGCCGGCAAGCAGCAGGCGCAGGGTCTGCTGCACGCCGCGCGCCAGCACCAGGGTAAGCAACACCGCCAGCACCGCCCCCACAAAAGCAGCGCCAGTAAGCCCCAGACGCAAGGCCCAGCCTGCCGCCAGCGGCGACAGACCCCAGCCCGCCAGCGCCGCCGCCACGCCCACCGAAGCGCCCGAGGCGCTGCCCAGCAAAAAAGGATCGGCCAGCGGATTGCGGAACAGCCCCTGCGCCACCGCCCCTGCCAGACCCAGCAAAGCGCCAGCGGCAAAGGCGCCCAGGGTACGGGGTGCGCGAATGTCGTGGACGATCTGCGCCGACAGCGGGTCTTGCCACATGCGCCATATTGGCTCGAAGCCCGTGCTGCCCACGCCCAGCGCCAGCACGCCCAGCGCCAACGCCGCCAGCAACAGGCACAGTGCCAGAGCGGCAGGTGAACGCTGGCGCCTGCTGGGGCCAGCCTCAGGATGCGGCTCGGAACGGGATAGGGTCATGGCACCTGCGCCTTCAGGCAGTCGGACAGCAGTTGGGCCGCCTCGGCCATGCGCGGACCGGGGCGCACCAGCACATCGCCCTGCTCCGGGCTGAACAGGCAAACGCGCTGCAGCCGCACGGCGGGAACGCTGTGCCAGCCCGGGCGCTGCGCCATGCCCTGGGGGTTGCGATCGCTCACCATGATCACGTCGGGCTGAGCACGCACCACCAGTTCGGGGTTGATGCGCGGGAACGGCCCCAGACCCTCGGGCACGATGTTCTGCACCCCGAAGCGCGCCAGCATCTGGCCAATGAAAGAGGACGGCGCGGCCGCGTAGGGCGCGCTGTTCACTTCGAAATACACCTTGACCGGCGGGGCACTCGGTGCACGGGTCGCCCGCCACGCACCGGTGATGGCGGACACCTCGGCGTCCATGGCCTGCCAGCGGGCAGCAGCATCGGCCTGTGGAACGGACAGCAAAGCGGCCACCTGCAGGAACACGCGCTGGGCGTCGGCCTGGGTCTTGGGCTCCAGCGCCAGCACCTTCAGGCCCAGGGCCTGCAAGCGCGGCAAGGCCCGCGAGGAACTGGCCACCAGCACCACGTCGGGCTGCAGGGCCAGCACCCGCTCCGGGTTGGCATCGATGCCGCCACCCAGCCGGGGCAGACGCTGCACCTCGGCAGGCCAATTGGAGTAATCGTCCACGCCCACCAGCTGCTGGCAGGCGTTCAGCGCACACACGGTTTCCGTGAGCGAGGGCAACAGGCTGACGATGCGCTGCGGGCGCTGGTCGAACTGATGGACCCGGCCGAGGTCGTCGGTGATGCGAACAAGCGCGGGGCCGGAGCCTGCAGCCGGTGCAGCCAGTGCTGCCGGGTTGGCCTGGACGGCGAGCGGAACGGCCCACAGCAGGGCCACCGCAACGCAGGCAGGCAGCCGGGAAGCCAGACTGGCGCGCAGGCGCTTGTTGCCGGGAAACTTCATGCCTGCCCCTTCACCACCAGCGGGCAGCCCGCCACCATGAGCGTGACGCGCTCCACCTGTGCGGCCACGGCCTGGTTCAGGCGGCCCAGTTCGTCCACCCAGATCCGTACCTCGCGGCCCAGCGGCACCACACCCAGGCCGGTTTCATTGCTCACCAGCACTACCGGGCCAGACAGCTTTGGCAGCGCATTCAGCAGGTGCGCCGCGAGGTCCTGGGCACGGGCTGAAAGCACATCGGCGCCCCAAGTGCCGGCACCCTCCGCCGGCATGAGGTGGTGCGTGAGCCACAACGTCAGGCAATCCACCACCAGCAGCGTGTGTGGCGCAGCATGCTGCAACAAAGCTGCAGGCATATCCTGCGCAGCTTCCACCGTGAGCGCTTCGGGCAGATACCGCGCTCGGTCTTGCCGGTGGCGTGCAATGCGCTGGCGCATGTCCTCGTCTCCGGCGGTGGCGGTGGCCACGAACACCACCGAGCGGCCACTGGCGCCATCCAGCCATGCGCGCGCCAGCATTTCAGCCCTGCGCGATTTGCCACTGCGCTGGCCACCCAGCAACAGCTCGCTCTGTGCCACGCGCAACGCGCCAGACGGGGCATCAAGCGGCGCCATACTGGTCCATCCAGCGCGCCACAATGGCGTGCAGCTGCTCCAACCCATCGGTCAGTGCAGCGGGTCCGGGCTGAAGAATGTCGGCCGATTTCACCTCGAACAACTGCGCGTCTCGCACCGCATTCACCGCCTCCCAGCCGGGTCGGGCCGCCACGTTTTCTGCGCGGAATTTCTTGCCGCACCAGGAGCCGATCACGATGTCGGGGTTGCGCTGCAGCAGCAAGTCGTCGTTGGGCAGGATGCGCTGCTTCCCCATAGGCTCGCGCGCCAGCTCCGGGAAAATGTCCTGCCCTCCGGCCAACTGCACCAGTTCGGACACCCAGCGTATGGCGCTGATGCGCGGTTCGTCCCATTCCTCAAAGTACACCCGCGGCCTGCGCTGTCCTGCCGCCACGCGCTCGGCCACGCTGGCGCGAATAGTGTCCATGCGGGCGCGCCACTGCGCCATGTGCGCCAGCCCGGCGTCGGCACAACCCACCATGGCGGCCACCTGGTAGAGCATGGAAAAAATCTCGTCGATGCTGCGCTGGTTGAACACCGTGACCTGCACACCCGCCCGGATCAGCTGGGCTGCAATATCGGCCTGCAAATCGGAGAAGCCGAACACGCAGTCGGGTTCCAGCGCCAGAATCTTGTCGACCTTGGCACTGAGAAACGCACTGACCTTCGGCTTCTCCTGCCGCGCCCGGCGCGGGCGCACCGTGTAACCCGAAATGCCCACGATGCGGCTTTCCTGCCCCAGCAGGTAAAGCCACTCTGTGGTTTCTTCGGTGAGGCAGACGATGCGCTGCGGGCCGGGCAGGGTCATGGTGGTGGTCAGAACTGTACGCGCACCGCAGCGGTGAAGGTGCGGCCCGGTTCGGGGTACAGCGAAGTTGCGTTGCTCCCGGCACAGCCAAACGCCTGCGTGAAGTAGTTGCGGTCAAACAGGTTGGCCACTCCCAGCGACAACTCTGCTTTGCGCACCTGTACGCTGTAACGGGCATCCACCGTGGTGTAGGACGGGATCCGGCACTGGTTGGTGAAGGTGGGGGCCTGCGAACTGACCCAGTTCACCCCTCCACTGACGCGGTGGCCGGCAGCGGGCGCCCAGTCCGCGCGCAAGGCCAACGTACGGCGCGGTGCCAGTGGCACATCCCGACCCGCATACGGGCCCGAGCGAAACACCGATTTGCGCCATCCAGCGCGAACACCCACGCTGAGCTCCGGGCCAACTTCCCATTGCGCGTCTGCTTCCAGACCGCTGCGTGTGGTGGGATCGAAGTTCACGTTGGCGCCATCGAAGCCAAAGGCCGATGCCGGACCCACCGCAGCAGGATCGTAGCCAATTTCATTCGTCAGGCGACTCCGGTAAGCCCGCAATTCCACGCGGTAGGGAGCAAGCCCCAAGCGCCATCCGGCCTCCACGTCGCGGGACTCCTGAGGCAGCAACGAGACCCCCGGTGTCACAAAGCTGAACTCATCCACGTTGGCCAGGCGAAAGCTCGACCCCACGCGCACCCAGACCTGCTGTCCGGTCCCCAGTGGCTGGGCCACGCCGAAATCCCAGGCTGTCAGGCGGTCGTTCAACACGCTGGCGCCCGACGTGGCCGCCTTGTCCAGCCGCTCGGTTCGCGCCCCTACCGACAGGCGCGTCCCGGAAGCCCAGGTGTAGTCGTTCCTGCCATACCACGCCTCGGTCTTTTGCCGCGCGGTAGACCCCGAGGTCTGGAGCCGTGCCCAGCGGTTCGCGTCGTGCCCCAGCACCAGCGCGTTGCTTCCCGTGCCCACCTGGCGGGTGTGGCGCCCCTTGAGGCTCAGGGTCTGTGCGTCAATGTCATAGCCGAACAGCGAACCCTGAAACGATCGCAGGCTCTTCTCTCGGTAGCTGGCGTCCACACCCAGTTGCCAGTTGCCCACCAGCCACTCCGCAAACGCCCCACTGCGCTCGTTGCGGATGGAAGCAAAGTCGTTGGGTCGGTTGGTCTGCTGCGGGTTCTGCAAATACTCGGCAAAGCTCAAGGCGCCGGGCCACGCCATCGGTGCTGGAATTGAAGTTGTCGCGGTGGTTGTCGCTGCGCCGGTCCTGAGCCGCCACATCGACGGAGAACCCGCCGGCGGCCAATGTCGCGCTGGCCCGCAGTTCCTGTGTGTCGTAGCTACCCAACGCGGTGTAGAGCGAAGCCGTGTTCCTCCGCTCTGTGCCGTTGCCGGCCTTGGTCGTGATGACAATCACGCCGCCAGTGGCGCCCTCACCATACAGAACGGCGCCGTTTCCGCGGAGCACCTCGATGCGTTCCACGGTGTCGATGTTGATGCCTGCCAGACGGGTTCCGCCAAGATCCGCCTCGTTCAGCCGCACCCCATCGAGCACGACGACCTGGTTGGAGTCCGCGGTAGAACCGAATCCGCGCAGGTCCAGGTTGTAATCGCCACCGCCATACAAGTCCTGCCGACCCGGCACACCCAGCAGCCGCATGACTGCCTCGTTCACGGTGGTGGCACCCGAGACCCGGATTTCCTCTGCGGTGATGATGCTCACCCCCAGAGGCAGCGTGGCCAGCGGCTCGGCAAACCGCGTGGCGGTCACCATGGTGGGCGGGAGCATACCCGGCTGCAGGGCTGAGCTTTGGGCCAACGCAGCACCGCTGGCCCCAAGCATGCACAGCGACGCAGCCGCCCACCTCAGGGGCCGCGCAGAGCGGAGATATGGCGAAAAAGACCAGACCAGTTTCGGGCGCGCAGCACCCAGCGAGGCTTGCACACCAAGGGGCAACCTCCGAAGTACGGATTTCATAAAAAACACCTGGCAAAGCTGTCCTCACCGCCTTCCCCGACAGTGCATGGACGTTACGGAGGCACCTCTGCACAGACATGCAGACGCACCACCACCTTGTTGGCCGGTATCCGGGCTGGTGGATCTACCTTCATCGCCTTCCCAGCACCTGTGCAGGCGCCAGTGGCGGTGAGATGAAAGCGGGGTACTGCGGGCGCCAGGGCACACGCAAAACCCGTCCACTTACCGTTGCGGGGGCAGCGCTGGTTAGATGCCGCCTGTCTAGGCGAACATCCCCCAGCTTCCCGTTGAACTGCTGCGCAAGAACCACGCAGCGAGCACCAACGCGTGCATTGTAGCCATGCCATCGGCGCCGGCCTACAATGCGGTTCCACATGGCTGCCCAGACCTACATCGACCAGATCACCGACCGCGTGGAGCGTTTGCTGCTGCGGCACGAGGAATTGCACCGCACCAACGAACTGCTCGGTGGGCAGGTGCAGTCCCTGAGCGCCGAGCGCGACCAGCTCAGACAGCAGTTGCAGACGGCGCGGCAGCGCCTGGACGCGCTGATCTCCCAGCTGCCCGCCGACACCGGCGAGACCGAACCATGAACAAGCCCGGCATCAAACAGATCGAAGTCCAGATCATGGGACAGAGCTACCTGCTGGCCTGCCCGGTAGATGGAGAGGGTGCCCTCATGGACGCTGTGGCCAAGGTGGACAGCGCCATGTGCCGCATCCGCGACGCAGGCAAGGTCAAGGCCCGGGACCGCATTGCCGTGTTGGCTTCGCTCAACATCGCTTTCGAACTGTTGCAAAAGGACGCCCTGTCGTTCCGCGCGTCCTCCTTTGGCCAGACAGAGGCAGAACCCGCGCCCGCGCCCGCCGCAGCCGCTCCGTCCGCCACCCTCCCGCAGGCCGAAGAGGCCCAGCTCAAGTCCCTGCTGTCTCGGCTTGACGCCGCGCTGGCCAACGACGGGCAACTGATCTGAAGCGCCAGCCCCTCGGGCTGCGCGGGGCACGCTTTGGTTTTACAATGGTCCCGTCTGCTGCTGCGGCCGGGCTTTATATTTCCTTGAACCAATGCTCATTGAGCCCGGGCTTGGTACATTGCACAGTGGGTGTGAGCGTCTCGCGTCAGACGAACCCGAAGCTGTGCTGCCCTCGCCCACCTGAACCCCTCCGTTCAGGATGCCGGTCCGGTCTGGCGGCAGACACCTTATTCCGGCGCCCCTCGGGGATTAGCCCCCTCTGCGTACCGACTTCCTCTCCGTCCTGATCACCACGGGCGTATGGGCCCTGCCCCACCGCCCTCAATATGCTGCGCCATGCTCGAACCCCTGCTGATTCTTGAACTCGCCGTTCTGGGCCTCTTCACTGGTTTTCTGGCGGGGCTGCTGGGTATCGGCGGCGGCATGATCATGGTGCCCTTCATCACCATCATCATGAGTGCGCGGGGCGTCAGCCCCGACCTCGCGGTGAAGATGGCGATTGCCACCTCCATGGCCACCATCATCTTCACTTCGGTCTCCAGCGTGCGCGCCCACCACAAGCGCGGCGCCGTGCGCTGGGATGTGGTCAAGCGCCTGGCGCCCGGTATCGTGCTGGGCTCGGCCGTGGCCAGCCTGGGCGTTTTTGCGCTGCTGAAGGGTTCTTGGCTGGCTTTGTTCTTCGCGGCCTTTGTGAGCTTTTCCGCCACGCAGATGCTGCTGGACAAGAAACCCAAGCCCAGCCGCACCTTGCCCGGCACTGGGGGGCAACTCGCAGCGGGCGGAGTCATCGGCTTCCTGTCTGGCCTGGTGGGCGCGGGTGGCGGCTTTGTGAGCGTACCCTTCCTCACGTGGTGCAACGTGGCCATGCACCACGCGGTGGCCACCAGCGCAGCGCTGGGCTTTCCGATTGCGCTGGCCAACGCGGTGGGCTACATGATTGCCGGCACCGGTACCGATGGGCTTCCGCCTGGCTCCCTGGGCTATGTGTACCTGCCAGCGCTGGCAGTGATTGCCGTGGTGAGCGTGCTGATGGCGCCCTTGGGCGTGCGCGCTGCCCACGCGATGCCCGTCAAGCAGTTGAAGCGCGTCTTTGCCTTCGTGCTTTACGCGCTCGCGGCCTACATGCTGTACCGCGGGCTCACGGCGTGACCTGACCTGACCTGACCTGCGCTGCCCTGGCAGGCGGGCGCAGGGCTGGCTCAGAGCACGGGCCCGCGCGTCAGCACCATGCCATCGGCATCGGCATAGAGCCAATCGCCAGGCTGCACAGGAACCCCCTGCACCAGCACGGTGACGTCGCGCTGGCCGTGGTTGCGCTTCACCGTGGGCAGCGGCATGAGGGCCAGTGCACGTATGCCAATGGCCGCCGCACGCAGTTCAGCGGCGTCGCGCACGCAACCGTCCACCACCAGGCCCGCCCAGCCGTTGCGCACCGCGGCGGCCGCGAGGTTTCCCCCGACCAGCGCACGGCGTAGGGACGCACCGCCGTCCACCACCAGCACCCTTCCCTCTCCCGGTGACTCCACGGCTGCCTTGACGAGCGAGTTGTCCTCATGGCACTGCACCGTCGATACAGGCCCAGCAAAGCTGCCCAGCCCACCGAGATCGAGAAACACGGGAGGTAGCACGCGCAGGCCTTCCAGCGGCTGCTTCAGGTGAAGATCACAGATATCGCAAGTGGCAAGCAGGGGTTGGGCTTTGGTTGTCATGGGGGGCAAGCGCGGAGCTAAACGTCGGCCCGATGGCCAGTGGATGCCGTGGCGGGCAGGGCGAAGTGGACCACCGGGAAATCATAAGAGAGCACTGGCGCCACACCCAGACCCGGAAAAACCCGCTATTGGGTAAAAAAATGAGGACTGCCGGCCTTCCCGCCTTGGATTCCCCCCACTTTGGCATTAGCATGCGATGGCCTCTGCGCCGAATGCGTCGCGACAGGGTAGAACTTAACTTCCCAAAAAAGGATTTCTCACATGGCAACTGCTAAGAAAGCCCCGGCCAAGAAGGCCGCCGCTCCGGCCAAGAAGGCCGCCGCTCCGGCGAAGAAAGCCGCTGCTCCCGCCAAGAAAGCTGCAGCTCCGGCCAAGAAAGCCGCCGCTCCGGCCAAAAAGGCCGCTGCCCCCGCCAAGAAGCGCACCCCCAATGCCGCGTTCATGAAGGCGATGACGCCCAGCGCCACGCTGGCCGCCGTGATTGGTGCCACGCCCATGCCCCGAACGGAAGTCACCAAGAAGGTGTGGGACTACATCAAGAAGAACAAGCTGCAGGACGCTGCCAACAAGCGCATGATCAACGCAGACGCCAAGCTGAAGGAAATCTTCAAGAAGCCTCAGGTGTCCATGTTCGAGATGACCAAGCTCATCAGCGCACACCTGTCCTGATCTGCGGGCTTGTCCGCAAAGAAAGCCGCTCCAGGGAGCGGCTTTTTTCATGCTTGCGTCACCCGCTCTTCGTTGCCCGCTATGCGTTACCCAGCAAGGAGCGCCAGCACGCCTCAGGCCTCAGCCCTCATCCCTTGGCCGCTGCCAGCCTCGCTTCGGCGGCCTGGCGTATCTGGCTCAGCGTGCCGCGCGTGGTGATCACCTCGGGGCTGATGGGCATCTCGATCAAGGTGCCTACAGGCGCCTGCAGCGCACGCAGCAAGGCAGGCTCCCAGTCTTCCGTGCGCTCCACTTTCTCGGCCCGGTAGCCATAGGCCTGGGCCAGCGCGCAGAAATCCGGGTTGGCCAACGCAGAGCCCGCCACGTGGCCCGGATATTCGCGCTCCTGGTGCATGCGGATGGTGCCGTACATGCCGTTGTTGAGCAGCAGCACAATGCTGCGCGCACCGTGCTGGCTGGCGGTGGCCAGTTCCTGCCCGTTCATGAGGAAGTCCCCATCGCCGGCTATGGTGAACACCGTGCGCCCTGTGGCAATGGACGCTGCCACGCCCGCCGGTACGCCGTAGCCCATGGCGCCGTTGGTGGGCGCCAGTTGCGTTTTAAGGCCGTGGGCCAGGCCGGGGTAGGCATAGAAGCGGTGCAGCCAGCTGGCAAAGTTGCCCGCGCCGTTGGTCAGCACCGCATCGGCCGGCAGGTGCTTCTGGAGCACCGCCATGACCTGCGGCATGTCGATGGGCCCTGGCAGCACCACGCCGCCGTTGGCGGGGTCCGTGTTGGCGAGGTAGTCGGCGTGGCAGCCTTCGGTCCAGGCCGTCCAGGGCAGTGTGGGTGGTGGGCTCAGCACCTCCAGGCTGCGCGCGGCGGCCGACATGCCGGCGCAAATGGCCAGATCGGCAAAGTACACGCGGTTGAGTTCTTCCGCGCTGGCATGGATGTGCACCAGCTTCTGGGCGGTGCGTGGTGCCTCCAGCAGCGTGTAGCTGCCGGTGGTGGATTCGCCCAGGCGCGGCCCCAGCGCAATGATCAGGTCACTCTGGCGCACGCGTTGCGCCAGCGCCGGGTTGATGCCCAGCCCCACATCGCCCGCGTACAGAGGGTGGCGGTTACAGAAGGTGTCCTGAAAACGGAAGGTGTTGGCCACGGGCAGTTGCCAGGCCTCGGCAAAGCGCTGCAGCGCCTGCGCGGCCTGCGGCGTCCAGCCACCGCCGCCCGCCAGCACCAGCGGGCGCTGGGCCTCCAGCAGCATTTGGCGCAGGGTGCGCAGCGCACCCGGGTCGCTCCAGGCCTGCACGGCCTCCACGCGCGGCAACGGCTGCAGGGTGGCTGGCACGGGCTGGGTGAGCATGTCTTCGGGCAACACCAGCACCACCGGGCCAGGGCGTCCGTTCATGGCCGTGGCAAACGCCCGGGCTATGTATTCAGGAATGCGGCGCGCGTCGTCAATACGCTCCACACGCTTGGCCAAGGGCCCAAAGAAGCGGAAAAAGTCCACCTCCTGGAAGGCCTCGCGGTCGCGGCAGTCGCTGGCCACGTCGCCCACCAGCAGCACCATGGGGGTTGAATCCTGGAAGGCGGTGTGCACGCCGATGGAGGCGTTGGTGGCACCCGGCCCACGCGTCACCAGGCACACACCCGGGCGGCCAGTCAGCTTGCCATGGGCCTCGGCCATGAAGGCCGCACCACCCTCCTGCCGGGTGGTGATGAAGCGCACCCGGTCGGCGTGGCGGTGCAGCCCATCGAGCACGGCCAGGTAACTCTCTCCGGGCACACCAAACGCATGCGTGACGCCTTGCGCCACCAGACACTCCACCAGCAGGTGGCCAGCCAAACGGTCCATGGGAATACTCAGAAAGACAAAGGAAAGAGGTCAGGCCTGTGCGGCCGCCTTCAAGGGATTGGGGCCCACCCGGCGCCCCACGTTCACGGCAGCAAACACCGCCAGCAGCAGCACCAGCCCGGCGCCAGCCAGCGTGGTGCCGTACCAGCCGCGGTCCATGAAGGCGCCGAACAGTACCGGTGAAATGGCAAAGCCCACGTCGAGCCCGGAATACACCGTGCCGTACACGCGCCCTGTGGAGCCCTTGGGCGTGGCGCGCTTGATCATCATGTCGCGGCTGGGGCCTGCCACGCCCACGGCAAAACCGGTGAGCGCGATCAGCACCATGGTGAGCGTTCCGTTGAGCGCACCTGTGGCGCACACCAGCAGCAACAAGGCGCCCACACCCATGGAGTAGCCCACCACGCGGTCGCTATGGCGGGCGCGGCCCGCCACGAACCCACCCACCACCATGCCCACGGCACCACAGAGCATGTAGGCCGTAAGGGTGAAGGTGGCCGCCTCGAAACTCACCCCATGCACGGCTTTCAGTATGGAGGTGGAGTAGGTCTGGATGACGGCCAGGGTCATGGTGGAGAGCAGGAAGAAGGTGAAACACCACCACACCACCGGCAACTTGAGGAACGCAAGATCGGCGCCGGGCGGCGCGGTGCTGGAACGCACCACCACGTCGGTACGCAGCTTGTCGCGCTGCCAGAACAGCACCGCCAGCACCACCACATACAACAGGGCCGCCGCCTGGTAAGCGGTGCGCCAGTCGAACAACGCAGTGAGCGTAGCCAGGAACACCGGCGTGATGGCCCAGCCCAGATTGCCCGTGAGGCCGTGCACGCTGAAGGCATGGCCCAGCCGGGCAGCAGACACGCGCTGGTTCAGGATGGAGAAATCCACCGGATGGAAAGACGCATTGCCCAGCCCGGCCAGGGCGGCAGCCAGCACCAGCATGCCGTAGCCATTGGCCGCCGACGCCACCAAAGCCGAAGCCATGAACAACACGATGGAGCCAAACAGCACCGGCCGAGCGCCGACGCGGTCCACCAGGAAACCCGCGCTCGCCTGCCCTATGCCAGATATGACGAAGAACACCGTCATGAGCAAGCCCACGTCGGAATAGGACAGCGCGAACTCGCTCATGAACACCGGGAACAGCGGCGGCAGCAGCAGGTGGGTGAAATGCGATGTGGCGTGCGCCAGACCCACCAGACCCATCACGGCGGCATCCTGGCGCAGCGGGACGGGGTGGATGGTCTCCTGCGTGACCGTGGTGTCTGAAGACGGAGGTGACATGTGTGCAATGGTAAGCGAGCCGCCGTTGGTAGCCGACCGGCGGTAAACAAGGGGCACAATACGGCGCCATGAACATCGTGATTCTCGACGACTATCAGGATGCTGTGCGCAAGCTGGCCTGCGCCGCCAAACTGGACCCCTACCCCGCCAAAGTATTCACCAACACGGTCAAGGGCGTGGGTCAGCTGGCCATCCGGCTGCGCGACGCCGATGTGCTCGTGTTGATCCGTGAGCGGACGCCAGTGACCCGGCAACTGGTCGAGAAGTTGCCCCGGCTCAAGCTGATTTCGCAAACCGGGAAGGTGGGCAAGCACATCGATCTGGGCGCCTGCACCGAGCACGGTATCGCGGTGGCCGAGGGCGCAGGCTCCCCCATTGCCCCCGCCGAGCTCACCTGGGCACTCACCATGGCCGCCATGCGCCGCATCCCGCAGTATGTGGCCAGCCTGAAGCACGGTGCCTGGCAACAGTCCGGTCTGAAGGCCGGCTCCATGCCGCCGAATTTCGGCATCGGCATGGTGTTGCACGCCAAGACACTGGGCATATGGAGCTACGGTCGTATCGGGCGCCTGGTGGCGGGATACGGACGGGCGTTCGGTATGCGGGTGGTGGTGTGGGGCAGCGAGACCGCGCGACAGCAAGCCGCCGCCGATGGCTACGACATTGCCACCAGCAAGGAAGCCCTGTTCGAGGCTGCCGATGTCCTGAGCCTGCACCTGCGCCTCTCGGAAACCACGGAAGGCTGTGTGCGTGCGGAGGATCTGGCGCGGATGAAACCCACCGCGCTGCTGGTGAACACCTCGCGCGCCGAACTGATACAGCCCGATGCGCTGGTGGCCGCCTTGAACCGGGGCCGTCCGGGCATGGCGGCGGTCGATGTGTACGAGTCCGAACCCATTCTGCAGGGGCAGGCGCTGCTTCGGCTGGAAAACTGCGTCTGCACGCCCCACATTGGTTACGTGGAGCTGGACAGCTACGAACGCTACTTCTCCTCCGCCTTCGACAACGTGCTCAGCTACATCAAGGGCACACCCACCAACATCGTGAACCCAGGCGCGTTGCAGATGCGCCGGTGATGGTCCTGCGGGAACCGCGGCTCAGGTTTTGGCAGCGGGGTCTTTGCCCGCATTCATCCGGCGGTCGGGGACCTCCGGGAAGTCTCCCACATCGAAGTCCAGCGCGGGCAGATCCTTGCCGTCGCGCTGGCTGGCGGCCGGCTCCGGTGGCGCCGCGGGAGCCGAAGGCGTAGGCTCTGTCTGAGCTTTTGTGGTGTATGCCGTGAGATCGATGTCGATGTCGGGAAACTCGGTTTCCGGCACCGGAGCCGAGGCAGGCACCGCCACCGGGGAAGTGCGGTACTCTGCGGCCTCGCCGGACTCGCCGGTCTCATCGGTCTCGTGCAGCGCGTACCAAACCTCGTACAGCGTCACCACGTCCAGCAGCGCTGGCAGCGTGCGACGGCGCAGCAGATTCTGGGCTGGCGGCGCAGTCAGAGCGGCCTGCAGGGCCGTTCCCGCAGCCGCATGGGGCCAAACTTGCTGCAGACGCGTGATCCAGATCGGATCTTCCAGCAGGCCAGGCGCATCGGGCTCACAGTCTGCCGGCTGCGGAGCCGGCTGATCGAAGTGGCGCATGTACAACCGTTGCAGGTCGGGCAACTGTTGGGGATCCTGTTTCTGCGCCACCTGCATCAGCAGCAGGTAGGGCAGTTCGGACTGCGCAGGGTGCGTTTTCACAAAAGCCTGCAACGCATCCACCGCCTCACTGCTCTGGCCGATTACCTCGAAAAACTCCACCTGCCGGACCAGATCAGCCAGGTCCTGGGCCATCAGCGGCAGGCTGTTGGGCTCGATCTCGGTGCGGGAAAAACCCAGTGCGGAATCGGAGGGCTGGCTGTCGAGCTCCACAGCGCTGAATCCCGATGCCTGCGCTGGCGCACTGTTGGAGTCGGCCCACCAGGGTGTAGGCCCCGAGGCCGCACCCGCCGCACTGGGAGATAGCGCCGCCACGGCACCCCCTGTTGCAGTGGGGGGAGTGGCGTCGGGCAGGCTCTGGTTGTCCATGGACGATGGCAGGCGCGTCGCCCCAAAACCGGTGCCTACTCCGGTACCGCCCAGGCCGACCGGAGCCAGCGCCGCGCTGCGCGAACGCAACAACCACACCAGTACACCCAACAGCAGCAGCAACAGCGCCACCAGGCCGTACACCACCGCCACACTGGTGGTCTGCTCGCGCGTCTGGGTCAGTTCGGTGTTCACCGATTCCAGAGCCAGCCGAAGTCGCTCCTGCTCGGCGCGGACCTGCGCAAGCTCGGACTCCAGGCTGGCCAGGCGCTGGGCGGCCAGGGCGGCATCGGTGGGCACCCCTGAATCTTCGGCGCCAGGGCCCCCTGGCAACCCGCCGGCACCGTCTGGCCCGGCTACGGGGTTGGCTTCACCGGAAGCTCCTTGCAAGACGCTACCCGTGGAGGGCAAGGCGCCCAGTTCCAAAGGGGTCAATTCCAGCCTGGGGCCTGGGGCAGGGGCTGGCGGGACTGCGGCAGGAGCCGGGGCCGGGGCCGGAGCCGGTGCCGGCGCAGGCGCGGCTGGGGCTGCGGGTGGTGTGGCGGGTGGCGTGGCAGGTGGTGTGACAGGCACGACGGCCACAGCCGTCTTGGACAGCACGGTTCCCGGCTTCACCTTGCTCCGGGGCACCACATTGGCCGGGCGCGGCGCGGGCGGGTCGATCAGAAGGGGGGGCGCAGCCGGGACCACCCGAGCCGGTGCAGCCGCCACGCCTGGGGAAGAAACGGCGGGCCGGGACGCAGGCGGCGCCGCAGGCGCTGTGGCGGGCGGCGCCGCAGGCGCTGTGGCGGGCGGCGCCGCAGGCGCTGTGGCGGGCGGCGCCGCAGGCGCTGTGGCGGGCGGCGCCGCAACCGGCGGGGCGGTTGGGGCCAGCGAGGCCGTTGAAGCAGGCGCTATGGGTGCTGCGGAGCTGGGCAGCGGTTCCACGTCAGCCAGCAACGTGTAGCTGCGGGTGAACTGCTGGGTGCAGCCCACCGAAACAGTCACCGACACCAGGGGCTCGTTCACCTGCCGGTTGGCGCGCACCCGCAGCAGACCCGCGTTGGCAGCGCCCAGGCGCTCTACCTCCACGGTCACCAGAGTGGCCGGCAGACGCCCGTCCCCATAGTCCACATCGGCGCGCAGGCACAGACCGGCAGCCACGTCAGAGGCCTCGACACTGCTGGCTACGCCGATGTCGAGTGTGCGACCGATAATGACCGATCCCTGCACGCCTCCCAGAGACAATGCAGCGCTGTGTGTCGCTATCGCCCACAAAGCGAGACCCACGCCAAACCTGAGCATCGAGACGTCCCTCTGTCTTGAATTCTTAACTATTCGTTTGACGGCATTCTGTCATATCTAACAACTTTTTCATTGACGAGAAGCGCATGGTGTTGACTTTTGTAAACACGGCCGTGGTGGGCACCGGGGCCATGGGCCGGGGCATTGCACAGATTGCGGCGCAGGCGGGTAGCACCGTGTGGCTATACGACACACAGCCCGCTGCCGTGGAAGCCGCCCGCGCCAGCCTGGTGGACCAATGGGAGAAGCTGGCCGCCAAGGGCAAACTGCCGGCCGATCAGGTGGCAGTGCTGGCGGGCCGCCTGCGCCCCGCTTCGGCCCTGGCCGACCTGTCGGGCTGCGATCTGGTGGTCGAGGCCATTGTGGAAAACCTGGCGGTGAAGCGCTCCCTGCTGGCCGACCTGGAGGCTGTGTTGCGCCCAGATGCCGCGATTGCCACCAACACCTCCTCGCTGTCCGTCACCGCCATGGCGCACGGCATGAAGCACCCGGAGCGGCTGGCGGGCTTCCACTTCTTCAACCCGGTGCCGCTCATGAAGGTGGTGGAAGTGATTGCCGGCCTGAAAACCGACCCAGCCCTGTGCGGCCGGCTGGTGGACTACGCCCGCCAGATGGGCCACACCCCGGTACAGGCGCAGGACACGCCGGGCTTCATCGTGAACCACGCCGGGCGCGGCTACGGCACCGAGGCGCTGCGCATCGTGAGCGAGAACGTGGCCGACTTTGCCACCATCGACCGCATCCTGCGCGACCAGATGGGCTTCCGGCTGGGGCCGTTCGAACTGATGGATCTGACCGCACTGGATGTGTCGCACCCGGTCATGGAGTCCATCTACCACCAGTACTACGAAGAGCCGCGCTACCGCCCCAGCGTCATCACCGCGCAGCGGCTGGCGGGTGGCGTGCTGGGCCGCAAAACCGGCGAAGGCTTTTACCGCTACACCGACGGCAAGGCCGAAGTGCCGCCAGAACCTGCGGTTCCCGAAGTGCCCGAAATGCCCCCGGTATGGGTACCCGCCCGCGCCGCCCGCCGCGCCGAAATCTACCAACTGCTGAAGGACCTGGGCGCCCACATAGAAACGGGCGCCCAGCCCAGTGAGAAGGCGCTCATTCTGGTGGCCCCCCTGGGCCACGATGTGACCACGGTGGCGGCGGTGGAGCGGCTCGATGCCACCCGCACCGTGGGCCTGGACATGATGCTGCCCGACAGCGCCACGAAGCGCCGGGTGCTGGCCACCAACCCCGCCACCCGCCCCGACATGCGCCGCGCGGCACACGCCCTGTTGGCCCGCGATGGCAAAGCCGTGAGCGTGGTGCGCGACAGCGGAGGTTTCGTGACCCAGCGTGTGGTGGCCACCATCGTGAACATTGCCGCCGACATCTGCCAGCAGAACATCTGTTCCCCGCAGGACCTGGAAACCGCCGTGACGCTGGGGCTGGGCTACCCGCTGGGGCCGCTGGCCATGGGCGACAAGGTGGGCCCCACCAACGTGCTGGAAATCCTGTTCAACCTGCAAACGGTGTATGGCGATACCCGCTACCGCCCCTCCCCCTGGCTGCGCCGCCGCGGCGCCCTGGGCCTGAGCCTTTTGCACACGGAGAACTGAACCATGCCTGCCGCCCTGAAAAGCCACAGTGTGGGCGCTACCATGGTGCTCACCCTGAGCAACCCCGAGCACCGCAATGCCTTAGGCCCCGAAATGTACGCCGCCGGCGTGGAAGCCCTGAACGCCGCCGACAGCAACCCCGAGGTGCGCAGCGTGGTGCTCACCGGCGAGGGCGCGCATTTCTGTGCCGGCGGCCAGTTGCAGCGCCTGCTGGCCAACCGGCAGCAGCCGCCCGAGGTGCAGGCCGAAAGCATAGAAGGCCTGCACAGCTGGATAGAAGCCCTGCGCGTCTTCCCCAAGCCGGTGGTGGCCGCTGTGGAAGGCGCTTGCGCGGGGGCGGGCTTTTCGCTGGCGCTGGCCAGCGACTTCGTGGTGGCCGCGCGCAACAGCGTGTTCGTCATGGCCTACGCCAACGTAGGCCTGTCCTGCGACGGCGGCGCCAGCTGGGCGCTGGTGCGCCAGCTGCCACGCGCCACCGCCCTGCAACTGCTCATGCTGGGCGAGCGAATGGGCCCCGAACGGCTGCAGCAGCTGGGTCTGGTGAACGAAGTGACCGACCCCGGCACCGCGCTGGACCGTGCCCTGCAGCTGGCCGAATCACTCAACGCCCGCGCGCCCAACGTGCTGGCCAGCCTGAAAGAACTGGCCAACGACGCCCCCAGCCAGAGCCTGTCAGCCCAGTTGCGCCAGGAACGCGACCAGTTCGTGCGCAACCTGCACCACCCCAATGCCGCCGAGGGCATACGGGCGTTCCTGGACAAACGCCCAGCCCGGTACCGCTGACGCCGCGTCGCCGCCGCGACTCCCCTCCCCGCCCCCAGTCACCCAAAAGACACGCCATGGATGAGCCAATTCTGACAATGGACGAAAGAGAAGCGATCAACGCCGGGCGTTGGTTCAACACGCTCTCTCCTTCCCTGAGACACGACATACTCCGATGCGCGCATGTGAAACGCTACAAGGACGGCGATCTGATCGTTGCCCGTGGCGACCCGCCCAGCTTCTGGTCCGCAGTGGCCAAGGGTGCCGTGCGCGTGAGTTCCACCTCGCTCACGGGCAAGCAGATCACGCTGACCTATGTGGAGCCGGGCGTGTGGTTTGGCGATGTGGCCATGTTCGACGGCGACCAGCGCACGCACGATGCCTACGCCCACGGACCCACCACGCTGCTATGCGTCATGCGCAGCGACTTCCAGAAAATTCTCACGGTGCATGTGGAGCTGTACGAAGCCCTCATGCGGCTGCAGGCGCGCC
This sequence comes from Serpentinimonas sp., assembly GCA_025458665.1. GTDB lineage: Bacteria > Pseudomonadota > Gammaproteobacteria > Burkholderiales > Burkholderiaceae_C > JALOSG01. Next base: position 17,733 of record JALOSG010000004.1, on the reverse strand, counting down.
GCATACGCACGCTGTTCGGGCTGGTGGAAGACTTGAACACCCTGCCCCTGCGCGCCCGGCTGGCCAAGCAGTTGTTGCACCTGGTGCGCAGCTACGGCGTGCCCTGCCTGCAGGATGGCAACGAGACCCGTATTGGCCTGCAGCTGGCCCAGGAGGAACTGGCCCAGTTGCTGGGCGCGTCCCGCCAGCGGGTGAACCAGGAACTCAAGACCATGGAGCGCGAGGACGCCATCCGCATAGAGCCGGGCGGCCTGGTGGTGCGCGACCGGGCTTTGTTGCTTCGCATTGCGGAAGCCGAACACTGAGCCCCAGCCACACCTAGAACAACAAAGACAGTACAAAGACAGCACAAAGATAACGATGGCAGAGCAGACAAGCACCCCGAACGAAGCGCCCGCCGGCCACGGCCTCGATGTGGCGGCGCTGGAGCGCTGGCTGGGCGCGAACCTGGAAGGGTTTGCCGGGCCGCTGACCATAGAGAAGTTTCCCGGCGGCCAGTCCAACCCCACCTACCGGCTGCAAACGCCCGCGCGCCAGTACGTCATGCGGGCCAAGCCGGGCCCGGTGGCCAAGCTGCTGCCATCGGCGCACGCCATCGAGCGGGAGTTCCGCGTCATGCGCGGCCTGGAACACACCGCCGTGCCCGTGGCCCACATGCATGTGCTGTGCGAGGACGAGTCGGTGGTGGGGCGCGCTTTCTACGTGATGGAACACGTGCAAGGGCGCGTGCTGTGGGAGCAATCCCTGCCCGGCATGGCGCCCGAGCAGCGGCGCGCGCACTACCTGGAAATGAACCGTGTGCTGGCCGAGCTCCACAAGGTCGATGTGGCCGCTGCAGGCCTGTCGGACTACGGCCGCCCGGGCAACTATTTCGAGCGCCAGATTGGCCGCTGGTCCAAGCAGTACGTGGCTTCCATCACGCAGCCCATTCCCGAAATGGACTGGCTCATCGAATGGCTGCCCGGCCACATGCCCGCCATGGCGCAGGACAGCGCGCTGGTCTCGGTGGTGCACGGGGACTACCGGCTGGACAACCTCATGTTCCACCCCAACGAGCCGCGCGTGCTGGCCGTGCTCGACTGGGAACTCTCCACACTGGGCCACCCGCTGGCCGACTTCAGCTACCACTGCATGTCCTGGCACATTCCGCCGGGCATGTTCCGTGGCATTGCCGGCCTGGACCTGGCCGAACTCGGCATTCCTTCGGAAGAGGAATACATCGCGCTGTACTGCCAGCAGGTGGGCTGGGTGTCCCCCGAACAGCTCATGGCCGACTGGAACTTTTACCTGGCCTACAACATGTTCCGCCTGGCTGCCATTCTGCAAGGCATAGCCAAGCGGGTGGAAGACGGCACCGCATCGAGCGCGCAGGCGCGCCAGTCGGGCGCGGGCGCCAAGCCCATGGCCGAACTGGCCTGGCATTTTGCCCAGCGCGCCGGTGCGCGCTAGGCCGGACGATTTTTTCGCAACCCTGAACCCCACACACCACGAGGAAGACCCGCCCATGAATTTCGACTACACCCCCAAGGTCAAAGACCTGCAGGCCCGCCTGCTCGCGTTCATGGACGAACACGTCTACCCCAACGAGGCCCAGTTCTTCAAGGAAGTGGAAGCCAACCGCGCCAAGGGCGATGCGTGGATTCCCACAGAACTCATCGAATCCCTCAAGCCCAAGGCCCGCGCCGCCGGCCTGTGGAACCTGTTCCTGCCGCATTCCAAGCGGGCGCCGGAAGGCCTGTCTAACCTGGAGTACGCGCCGCTGTGCGAAATCATGGGCCGCGTGCCTTTCGCCGCCGAGGTGTTCAACTGCTCGGCCCCCGACACGGGCAACATGGAAACGCTGGAACGCTATGCGTCCGAATCCCTGAAAGACCAGTGGCTCGAACCCCTGCTCAAGGGCGAGATCCGCTCGGCCTTTCTCATGACCGAGCCCGAAGTGGCCTCGTCGGACGCCACCAACATCCAGTGCAGCATCACCCGCGAGGGCGACGAGTACGTCATCAACGGCCGCAAGTGGTGGTCTTCCGGCGCCGGAGACCCACGCTGCGCGGTCTACATCGTCATGGGCAAGACCAACCCGGACGCGCCGCGCCACTCGCAGCAGTCCATGATCGTGGTGCCGGCCAACTCCCCCGGCATCGAGGTGATACGCCCGCTGTCGGTGTTTGGCTACGACGATGCGCCGCACGGCCACATGGAGGTGGTGCTGAAGAACGTGCGCGTGCCTGCGGGCAACATCCTGCTGGGTGAAGGCCGCGGATTCGAGATTGCGCAAGGCCGCCTCGGCCCGGGCCGTATCCACCACTGCATGCGCTCCATCGGCATTGCCGAACGTGCGCTGGAACTCATGTGCGCGCGCCTGAATGCGCGGGTGGCGTTCGGCAAGCCGGTGTCTTCGCAATCGGTATGGCACGAACGCATTGCCGAAGCGCGCTGCATGATCGAGCAGGCCCGCCTGCTCACGCTCAAGGCCGCCTACATGATGGACACCGTGGGCAACAAAGTGGCCAAGGCCGAGATTGCCATGATCAAGGTGGTGGCCCCCAACATGGCCTGCCAGATCATCGACTGGGCCATCCAGGCCCACGGCGGCGGCGGTGTGTCGCAGGACTTCCCGCTGGCCTACGCGTATGCACACCAGCGCACGCTGCGCCTGGCCGACGGCCCGGACGAAGTGCACCGCCAGTCCATCGCCAAGCTGGAACTGGCCAAGCATTCGCTCATTGCCAAAGAACTGGACATGCCCGTCACGCGGGGCTGCTGAAGAACAGGCTCAGGCGTTCGCGCCTGAGCGCACTTCGGCCAGACTGGTCTGGCCTTGCAAGACCTTTTCTATACCGTCCTGGCGCAGGGTGCGCAGGCCCTCCATCATGGCCAGGGCCTGTATCTCGTCAGGGCGGCCGCGGGCCTGTATCTTGCGCCGCACCTCGGGCGATGTGGACAGCAGTTCATGGATGGCCACGCGGCCCCGGTAGCCGGTCTGGCCACACTGCTCGCAACCCACAGGCTTGTATTCGTACAACCTGCCCTGCCGACCCAGCTGCTGTTTCCACCGGCTGACCAGCGCGTCGCGGTCGCGTTCGGGATGGTCGTGGGGCAGCGCCGCCTGGTAGTCGGCCACCAGCTCGTCCAGCCGGTCGGGCGTCATGGGGGATTCCTTCACACACGCCTTGCAGAAACTGCGCACCAGGCGCTGGGCCAGAACACCCAGCAGGGAATCGGCAAAAGAGAACGGGTCCACACCCAGATCGATCAGGCGGGTGATGGTTTCCGCGGCCGAGTTGGTGTGCAGCGTGGAGAGCACCAGGTGGCCGGTGAGCGACGCCTCCACGGCAATCTCCGCCGTTTCACCATCGCGAATCTCGCCCACCATGATCACGTCGGGGTCGGCACGCAGCAGCGAACGCAACGCGGTGGCAAAGGTCCAGCCTATCTTGGGGTTGACCTGGATCTGGCGCAGCCCGCGCTGGGTGATTTCCACGGGGTCTTCGGCGGTCCAGATTTTCCGGTTGGGCGTATTCACCCGCTGCAGGGCCGAGTGCAGGGTGGTGGTCTTGCCCGAGCCCGTGGGGCCCACGCACAGGAACAGCCCGTACGGGCGTTCCACCATGTAGGCAATCTGTGCCAGGTTGTGCTGGCTCAGGTGCAAGGCCTCCAGCGGCAGGCTCTTGGACGAAGACAGTATGCGCAGCACCACATCTTCCAGCCCGCTGGAGGTGGGAATGGTGGCCACGCGCAGTTCAATGCGCAGGGGCCCGAACTTGGCGAAGTTGATCTTTCCATCCTGCGGCTTGCGGCGCTCGGAAATATCCAGGTCGCACATGATCTTGATGCGCGCCACCAGCGCATTCCGGTAGCTCGAAGGCAACTCCAGGTAGGAGCGCATCTCACCGTCCACCCGGAAGCGGATGACCAGCTTCTCACGTCCTGGATAGGGCTCGATGTGGATGTCGGAAGCGCCCTGGTGGTAGGCCTCGGTGATCATGGAGTTGATGAGACGGACCAGCGTGTTGTCCGACTGCTCGATCTGCACCTCCTCGTCCTGCCGCCCAGCCTGGTCGCCCACCAGCTCCGCCGCCAGTAGCATGGCGTCCATGCCACTGCCGTTGGCCGCGCCGGTGCTGGCAGGCTCATCGCGCGCAGTCTGCCCATCCACGGGCTCGTCGGTCGCACCAAGACCGCGGTAGAGCTTGGCAATGGTCAGCGGCAGATCGGTGCTGGTGGTCACTACCGGAATGACTTTGCGCTGGGTGGTGAACTCCAGTTCTTCAATCACCTTGAACTGCAGCGGGTCCAGCATGGCCACCACCACGGAGTTCCCCATCTCTAGCACCGGCAGCACCTTGAGGCGGCTCGCCATGGCAAAAGACACATGGCGCAGCGCGCCCACGTCCACCGGAAACTTCTTCAGGTCCACGAACGGGTAGCCCAGCTTGCGGGCAAACGCCACCTGCAGGTCGGCCGGAGATACCAGCTTCATGTCCACCAGCACCTGGCCCAGAGGGACTTTCTTGTCCTCTTTCTGCCGCTGCAGCGCCAGAGCCAGCTGTTCATGGGAAATCTTGCCGAGCCCACGCAGCGCCTCACCAATCGGGACCGGCTTGAGGTTGGCCTGATTCTCCAGGGCCGCCATCAATTGCTGCTGGTTCTCCACCATGGAAGATGGCGCATTCACTGCTTCCGCCAGATCCAGCGTCTCCAGTTCCGCGGCCACGGTGTCGTCAAAGTCCAGCGGCTTGAAGTCGGTGTCGAGTTCGGACTGGCCCGCCGTGTTCTTGATCTCTAGCCGGGTGATGGCCGACTTGGGCATGAAGACACGGAAAGGATCGTCGTCCAGCGCGCGCTTGGGGAACAGCCACAGCCCGTAGGACTTGCGCTTGTGGGCGTGCGCGAGACCCGAAAAAATGGCGGCATCCTTCAGGTGTATGACGAAGGAGAAGTGCCCCGAGCCAGAGGCGGGCCCCGTGTCGTCGCTCAGGATGGAGGGAGAGAAATCCCGGTCTATGCCGTCCAGATGCTCCAGCTTCAGGCGCTTGATCTGCGTGAACTTGAGCACCACAGCCCGGTCTGCCCCGGTAGGCAGCAATTTGATGCTTCGCGCCTCGGGATTGAAGTCCAGCAGGTAGCCCGACATGGAATTGCCATTCCATCCTTCGGCCGAACATTTCAGTTTTTTGTCGCCCACCACAAACTCGTCATCGTGGTCCCAGTTGGGCAGGGAGAAATGGGTCGGTGTGTTCACACTCATGCAGTCGGCTCGCTCAGATATTCAGTATCCACTTGATGGCGTTTTTTGCCAGAAATCCCAGCATCCCGAACGAAAGCACCAGAAAAAGAATGAAGGTGCCAAACTTGCCCGCTTTCGATTCGCGGGCCAGATTCAGGACGATGAACAACATGTAGAGGATGAAGGCCCCTACGCCAAAGGTCAAGCCGAACTGGGCGATCTGCGCCTCGGTGTAGCCAAAAACCGACCCTTGCACAGCGCTTCCTCAGAAGGATTGCGACGAGCGGCTACCGAGCCGCGCATCGCCCGCGAGATCGCGGTAGGCGTGCCAGCTGGCGTGGCCCAGCAGGGGCGCCAGCACGACCAGGCCCAACAGCAGGGTGCCCAGGCTCAACATGACCAGCAAGGCGATCAGGAACGCCCACAGGGCCATGGGCAAAGGATGCACCGCCACAGCCCTCCAGCTTTCCCCCACGGCGTGCCACACCGGCGCGCGCGTGTCCACCAGCATGGGCAGCGTCAGCACCGTGGAGGCGAACATGGGCGCAGCCAGCAGTGCACCCAGCAGCACCCAGACCTCGAACAAACCCGGCGAGTCGGCCAGCACCACGTGGCGCACAAAGTCCATGGGACGCTGCACAGGCACCTCGGACCACAGCGTGATCAGCCCGGCCGATGTGAGCACCCAGCCAGTACCTGCAGCGCCCAGCAAGACGCCAAAACCCACCAGCCGCCGGTCGCCGGAACGCCAGAGTGCCCAGATGTGCCGCAGGGGCGTGGACAAGCCCAGTTCGCGCCTGCGGCTGATCTCGTACAAACCCGTGGCCATGACGGGCGCGACGATCAGAAAACCCGAAAATGCCCCCGCGAGCCACCAGAACTGATCCCGCGCCAGCAGCACCAGCAACCAGCCAAAGCCCGCCAGCGCGAGCCCATGCAAAAGTCCTGGCAGCGGCTGCGCGGCCAGGTCGGCCCAGCCCAGCCGCAGCCACCGTATGGGCGAGGACACACCCACGGGCGGGCGGGGGACAGATACAGAAGGGGCGCTGGCCGAGTGCGGAGCTGGGGGCATGTTCAAACCAACAGAGCAAGCCTGCTCAAAAGGGTACGGGGCCTAGTATGCCGCAAGCCGCTGTGGCGGGGCTTGCAGCCCGCCCCGACCGGGTCAAAGCGCTGCAGCGCTGCCCACCAGGGCCTGCGTGTATGGATGCTCGGGCTGCTTCAACACACGTTCGGTTGTGCCCGCCTCCACCACCCTGCCCTCGCGCATCACCATGACTTCGTGCGCCATGGCCCAGATCACGTCCACGTCGTGGGTAATGAGCAGGTAGCTCAGGCCGCGCTGGCGCTGCAGTTGCAGCAGCAGCTCAATCACCTGCTTCTGCACCGTCACGTCCAGCGCGCTGGTGGGCTCATCGAGCACCAGCATGCGCGGCTCCACAATGAGCGCACGCGCAATGGCAATGCGTTGGCGCTGCCCACCCGAAAACTCGTGCGGGTAGCGCTGCAGCCAGGCCAGTTGCTGCTCCTGAGTCAGGCCGCCCAGCAAGCCCACTTCCTTCAAGGCAGCCAGCACGCGGTCGCGCCGCTCCATCTCGCTGGCCTGCGGGTGGTGGATGCGCAAGCCCTCACCCACGATCTGCTCGATGGAAAAACGCGGGGACAACGAGGAAAACGGGTCCTGGAACACCACCTGTACTTGCTGGCGCAGGGCGCGCAGAGCATGCTTTTGGCCTTGCACGGCGGCCCAGCTCTGGCCCATGACCTGCAACGTACCTTCCAGTGGCACCAGGCCCAGCGCGGCCAGCGCCAGGGTCGATTTGCCCGAGCCCGACTCACCCACCACGCCCAGGGTACGGCCAGCTGGTACGGAAAAGTCGATGCCGCGTACGGCTTCAAACCGGCCTTTCCTGAACCAGCCTTTCAAGCCAGGCAATGGCACGGGGTAAGCCACTTTCAGTGCCTGGGCGCTCATCGGCGCGGCGCCCTCGGCGGCCACGCGGTCAAGATCCGCTGGGCGCTGCGGCCGGCTGTTCAGCAGCTTCTGGGTGTAGGGGTGTTGTGGCCGTGCAAACACATCGGCCACAGGCCCCTGCTCCACCAGCAAGCCCTTTTCCATGACGGCAATGCGGTGGGCAAAGCGCTTCACCAGGTGCAGGTCGTGGGTGATGATGAGCACGGCCATGCCCAGGCGCACCTGCAGGGCATCCAGCAAGTCCAGCATCTGCACGCGCAGGCTGGCGTCCAGCGCGGTGGTGGGCTCGTCGGCAATGAGAAGCTTGGGCTCGCTGGCCAACGCCATGGCAATCATGGCGCGCTGGCGCTGCCCGCCGCTGAGCTGGTGCGGGAAGGCGTTGGCGCGGCGTTCCGGCTCGGGTATGCCGGTGGCTACCAACAGTTCCAGCACGCGCTGGTGGGCCTCGCGCGGGGGCAGGCCCTTCTTGAAGGTGAGCACTTCGGCAATCTGGTTGCCTATGGTGTAGAGCGGGTTGAGCGCCGTCATGGGCTCCTGGAAAATGCAGGCCACCTCATCGCCGCGCACGCCACGCAGTTCGCGCTCGCTCAGTTGCAGCAGGTCGCGGCCATTCAGGCGCGCGGTGCCAGTCACCTCGGCCTGCGGCACCAGCTTGAGCAGGCTCAACGCCGAGACGGTTTTCCCGGAGCCCGATTCACCCACCAGCGCCAGCTTCTCCCCGGCACGCAGTGTCAGGTTCAGGCCCTGCACCACCGGCTGGCCGCCAAAGCCTACGCTCAGGTTCTGCACCTCCAGCAGCGGCGTGCCAGGCTGCACGTTCTGGCCTGCGGGGGCGTTCATCGGTCGGCCTTTCGGGGGTCCAGCGCGTCGCGCAGGGCATCGCCCATGAAGGTGAGCAGCAACAGCGTGACCACCAGCACGGCGAACGTGGACAGCGAAATCCACCACGCGTCGATATTGTTCTTGCCCTGGGACAGCAGTTCACCCAGCGACGGCGTACCAGGCGGCACACCCAGCCCCAGAAAGTCCAGCGAGGTGAGCGCCAGAATGGCCGCACTCATGCGGAAGGGCAGGAAAGTGACCACCGGCGTGAGGCTGTTGGGCAGTATGTGGCGCCAGATGATCTGGCTGTTGCTCAGGCCCATGGCGCGGGCGGCGCGCACGTAATCCAGCTGGCGGTTGCGCAAAAACTCGGCGCGCACGTAGTCCGACAAACCCATCCAGCCAAACAGACTGAGCAGCACCAGCAGCAGCGTGATGCTGGGCGCAAACACCGCGCTGAAGATGATCAGCAAATACAGCTCGGGCATGGAGCCCCACACCTCGATGAAGCGCTGGAACGCCAGGTCGGTCTTGCCGCCAAAAAAGCCCTGTATGGCGCCAGCGACCACCCCCAGCACCACGCCCACAGCGGTCAGGGCCAGCGCAAACAGCACACTCACGCGGAAGCCGTAAATGAGCTGGGCCAGCAGGTCTCGGCCGCGGTCGTCGGTGCCCAGCCAGTTGTCGCGCGACGGCCCGGACGGGTTGGGCTCCTTGGCAAAGTAGTTCAGCGTGCGCGGCCCATAGGGGTTGAGCGGGTAGATGGCAAAGTTGCTGCCCTCGGTGATGCGCTCCCGGATGAACGGGTCGAGGTAGTCGGTCGGCGCATCAAAATCCCCGCCGAACACGGTTTCCGGGTAGTCCTGCACCAGCGGGAAATAGTAGGTACCTTCGTAACGCACCACCAGCGGCTTGTCGTTCGACAGCACCTCGGCAAACAGGCTCAGCACCACCAGCACCACGAACAGCACCAGGCTCACGAAGCCCAGCCGGTTGCGGCGAAAGCGCTGCCAGGCCCGCGCGGAGGGGCTCAGCGAGGGCCGAACCGCCGTGGACTCAGTCGAACTTGACACGCGGATCCACCCACACGTAGCAAAGATCGCTGATGAGTTTGGTCACCAGACCAATCAGCGTGAACAGGTACAGGGTGCCCAGCACCACCGGGTAATCGCGCCGAATGACGCTCTCGTAGCTGAGCAGGCCCAGCCCGTCGAGCGAGAACAGCGTTTCTATGAGCAGCGAGCCGGCAAAGAAAGCGCCGATGAATGCCGCCGGGAACCCCGTGATGATGGGTATGAGCGCATTGCGGAACACGTGCTTCCAGAGCACCTGCCGGTCTGACAAGCCCTTGGCGCGGGCCGTGAGCACGTACTGTTTGCGGATTTCCTCCAGAAATGCGTTCTTGGTGAGCATGGCCGTGACCGCAAAACTGCCCAGCACCATGGCCGTGACCGGCAGTGTGATGTGCCACAGATAGTCGATGATGCGGGCACCCCAGGACAGTTCTTCCCAGTTGGCCGAGGTGAGCCCGCGCAGCGGGAACCACTGCAGCTGCCCGCCAAAAATCACCAGCAGGGCCACGCCCAGCACAAAGCCCGGTATGGCGTAGCCCACCAGCACCAGCAGGGTGGTGACGAGGTCGAAACGGCTGCCGGCGCGCACCGCCTTGGCCACGCCCAGCGGTACGGCCACCGCATAGCTGATGAAGAAGGTCCAGAGCCCCAGGCTGATGGATACCGGCAGCTTCTCCCACACCAACTCCGACACCGCCTTGTTCTGGAAGAAGCTGGTGCCCAGGTCGAACTGCGCGAACTGCACCAGCATCTGGAAAAAGCGTTCATGGGCGGGCTTGTCAAAGCCGTACAGGGCCTTGATCTGCTCCAGCCGCTGCGGGTCCACGCCCTGCGCGCCGCGGTAGGCCAGTCCGCCGCCCTCGGCGCCTGTGCCCTGCCCCGCCCGCGCTTCGGCCAGGTACTGCTCCACCGGGCCGCCGGGCACAAACTGGATCACCACAAACGTGATGAGCAGCACGCCCAACAGCGTAGGCACCATCAGCAGCAGTCGTTTGAGTATGTAGACCCACATGGTGCGCAGTATGTCAGGGACGGGTGGCAGCCGGCTTGGCCCACCAGGCTTCTATGGCCCAGCCCTCGCCACTGGCGTAGGGGGGCATCTCGGCGGTGCGTTCCAGGCGCCAGGCGTTGTAGGCCAGCCGGTGTGTGGTGGCCGACCACTGCGGAATCAGGTAGTGGCTGTGGGTGATGACGCGGTCCAGGGAGCGGCAGGCGGCCAGAAACTCTGGCCGGGTGGCCGCGTTGCTCATCTGCGCGATCAGGGCGTCCACCGCCGGGCTGGACACGCCGGCGAAGTTGCCCGAGTCCTCGGTCTTGGCGGCTTCGCTGCCGAACAGGTCGGCGTATTCGGCGCCCGGGTTGTGGGTGCCCTGGAAGGCCAGGGACACGATGTCGTAATCGAAGGTACGCAGGCGCTGCTGGTAGAGCGCAAAGTCCACCGGGCGGAAACGCAGATCAATGCCCAGCTTGGTGAGGTTGCGCACCCACGGCGTCACCACGCGGGCGCCGGCCTCGTTGCTGTCCAGGTATTCCAGCGTGAAGGGCTCCCCTTGCTGGTTGCGCAGCTGCCCGTTCTGCACCGTCCAGCCGGCTTCGCGCAGCAGGGCCTGGGCACGGCGCAGGTTGTCTCGCAGGGTGGTCTCGCCGTCGGTGCGGGGCGGCGTGTACATGGGGCCAAACACGGCGGGTGGCACTTCTTTGCGCCACGGCTCCAGCAGCTTGAGTTCGTCGGCGCTGGGCGGACCGTCGGGTGAGCAATCGGTGTTCCCGAACAGACCGCGCACACGCTGGTAGCTGTTGTAGAACATCTGCCGGTTCATCCATTCGTAGTCCACCGCCAGGCCCAGCGCCTCGCGCACGCGGATGTCGTTCAGCGGCGGGCGGCGCGTGTTGAGCACATAGCTCTGGAAGCCGGTGGGCAGGCGGTGGGTGAACTCGCCCTTCACCAACTCGCCGGTGTTGAACCTGCGGCCGGTGACGCGGCGCGCCCAGTCCCCGGCGGAAAAGAAGCGCATCAGGTCGAACTCGCCGGCTTTCAACGCCTCCAGCCGCGCGGTGTTGTCGCGGTAGATTTTGACGGTGATGCGGTCGAAGTTGTAGGCACCGCGGCGCACGGGCAGGTCTCTGGCCCAGTAATCGGGGTCGCGCACATAGGTGATGTCGCGGCCAAAGCGCACCGGCCCTATGCGGTAGGGGCCGCTGCCTATGGGAATGTCCATCACCACCTTGTCGAAGGTCTTGCGCTCGTTGGTGGCGGGGTCTATCTCGTTGCCCCAGGCGCGGCTGAACACCGGCAGGCCACCCACGGTGATGGGCAGTTCGCGGTTGGGCTTCTTAAAGCGGTAACGCACCGTGTGGTCGTCCAGCACATCGAGCCCGGCCACATCGGCCAGCACGGTCTTGAAGGCCGGCGACGTGTGCGGCCCCATGAGCGTGTCGTAGCTGTGCTTCACGTCGGCGGCCAGCACCGGGTCGCCGTTGTGGAAGCGGGCCTCGCGGCGCAGCCGGAACGTGGCCGACAGCCCATCGGGGGCGTACTCCACGCTCTCGGCCAGCAGGCCGTAAGCCGCGCCGTTTTCGTCGGCCGCGCCGGTGAGGAGCGAGTCGAACATCAGGTCGGACAAATACGCCGGCGCACTGCCACGCAGCGTGAACGGGTTGTATTTGTCGAAGGTGGAGGTGCGCAGGTTGCTCACCAGGCGCAGCTCGCCGCCTTTGGGTGCGTTGGGGTTGAGGTAACTGAAATGGGTGAAATCCGGCGGGTACTTCAGCTCACCCCATAGGGCATAACCGTGCGCTGCCCAGGCGGTGTGCGCCACCAGGCACAGGCTGGCAGCCACCGCCAAGGGTCTGAAACGCCGAAGTTTGAGCATGCGACAATTCTGCAGGTTTTTATTCGGAGAGCGTTGTATGGGTTTTCTTGCAGGCAAAAAATTGTTGATCACCGGAGTGTTGTCCAACCGCTCCATTGCCTACGGCATCGCCAAGGCGTGCCACGCGCAGGGCGCGGAACTGGCCTTCAGCTACGTCGGCGAGCGCTTCAAGGACCGGATCACCGAATTTGCCGCCACCTTCAACTCCCAGCTGGTGTTCGATTGCGATGTGGGTGATGACGCGCAGATAGAGAATTTGTTCCGCGATCTGTCGGCGCACTGGCCCAAGTTCGACGGATTTGTGCACGCCATCGGCTATGCGCCGCGCGAAGCCATTGCGGGTGATTTCCTAGACGGCCTGAGCCGCGAGGGCTTCCAGATTGCCCACGACATCAGCGCCTACAGCTTCCCGGCCATGGCCAAGGCGTCCCTGCCCTACCTCAACGACAACGCCGCCCTGCTCACCCTGACCTACCTGGGGGCGGTACGCACTGTGCCCAACTACAACACCATGGGTCTGGCCAAGGCCTCGCTGGAAGCCAGCGTGCGCTACCTGGCGGAGTCTCTGGGGGCACAGAACCGGGGGCTGCGCGCCAACGGCATTTCGGCTGGCCCCATCAAGACGCTGGCGGCCAGCGGCATCAAGGGCTTTGGCAAGATCCTGAGCGTAGTGGCCGAGAACTCACCCATCCGCCGCAACGTCACCATCGACGACGTGGGCAACGTGGCCGCCTTCCTGCTGAGTGACCTGGCCGCTGGCGTGAGCGCCGAAATCACCTATGTGGACGGTGGTTTCAGCCAGGTGGTGGGCGGCATTGCGGAGCCGGCGGCCTGAGGTTTCGGGCCGCCGTTGCGCAGGAACCGCAGCGTCAAGCCGCTGCGGAGGCCTTGCGCAGAATCTGGTAAAGCTCGTCCTTCAGGAGGAGCTTTTCCTTTTTCAGGGTCTCGATCTGTTCCGGCGTGCCGGGCTCAATGTGCGACTCCATGTTCTTGATGCGCTGGTCCAGGGCATTGTGCTTGTCGAATAGGCGCGTGAAGTGGTGGTCGCTGGTCTTGAGCTGGGTGATGAGGTCGCGGTATTCGGGAAACATGGCTACTCCGGTTGAGAGAGGAAGCTCCATTCTGTGGCCAACCTACTCCCCCGGGTTTGATCTGGTTCAAGCTTTGGCCACGCAATCGGCGAAATAGTGCTTCTGTCCGTCCAGATTCTCTTCCACCACCAGCCCGTGGATCTCGGTCTCGAAACCCGGGCACAGCCGGTTGAACTCCCTGGAAAACTTCAGGTAGTCCACCACCTTGCGGTTGAACACCTCGCCGGGAATCAGCAGTGGAATACCCGGTGGGTACGGCGTAATCAGCGCGGTGGTGATGCGCCCCTCCAGCTCGTCCACCGGCACCCGCTCGGTGTTGCGGTGGGCAATCTGGGCAAACGCATCGCTGGGCTTCATGGCGGGCGTGTGGTCGCTCAGGTACATCTCGGTGGTCAGGCGTGCAATGTCGTACTTGGCGTACATCTCGTGCACGAACTGGCACAGATCGCGCAAGCCCATTTTTTCGTAGCGCCGGTGCTTCTGGCAGAACTCCGGAAGGATGCGCCACATGGGGTGGTTGCGGTCGTAGTCGTCCTTGAACTGCTGCAACGCCGTGAGCAAGGTGTTCCAGCGGCCCTTGGTGATGCCAATGGTGAACATGATGAAGAAACTGTAGAGGCCGGTTTTCTCCACCACCACGCCGTGCTCGGCCAGAAACTTGGTCACGATGCTGGCCGGTATGCCGGTAGGCGCAAAGTCCCCGCGCATGTTCAGGCCCGGCGTGACGATGGTGGACTTGATGGGGTCGAGCATGTTGAAGCCCGGCGCCATGTCGCCAAAGCCGTGCCAGGACTCCTCGCCACTGGCCGGCAGGTTGCCCTCCGCGTCGGTGCGGCCCAGAATCCAGTCGCGCGCTTCGCCCACGCCTTCGGCAGCGAGGTGGTCCGGGCCCCAGACCTTGAACCACCAGTCGTTGTCGCCAAACTCACCTTCCACCTTGCGCATGGCACGGCGGAAGTCCAGCGCCTCGGCAATGCTTTCTTCCACCAGCGCGGTGCCGCCGGGAGGCTCCATCATGGCGGCGGCCACATCGCAGCTGGCAATGATGCTGTACTGCGGGCTGGTGCTGGTGTGCATCAGGTAGGCCTCGTTGAAGAGGTGGCGGTCCAGCGGGGTGCTCTGGGAATCCTGCACCAGCACATGGCTGGCCTGGCTGATACCCGCCAGCAGCTTGTGGATGCTCTGCGTGGAATACACCACCGAATGCTTGGGCCGGTCACGCTTACGGCCCATGGCGTGGAAGGTGCCGTAGAAGGGGTGGAAGGCCGCATGGGGCAACCAGGCTTCGTCGAAGTGCAGGTTGTCCACATAGCCATCGAGCAGCTTCTTGATGGTCTCGGTGTTGTACAGCACACCGTCGTAGGTGGACTGGGTAAGCGCCATGATGCGCGGCTTCACGGCGTCGGCATCCACGCCCTGCAACAGCGGGTTGGCCCTGATCTTGGCCTTGATGGCTTCCGGCTCGAACTCGCTTTGCTGTATGGGGCCAATGATGCCGTAGTGGTTGCGCGTGGGCTTGAGGAACACCGGCACGGCGCCCGTCATGATGATGCTGTGCAGGATGGACTTGTGGCAGTTCCTGTCCACCACCACCACATCGTTCGGGGCCACGGTGTGGTGCCACACCATCTTGTTGCTGGTGCTGGTGCCGTTGGTCACGAAGAAGCAGTGGTCGGCATTGAAGATGCGCGCCGCATTGCGCTCGCTCTCGCCAATGGCGCCGTTGTGGTCCAGCAGCTGGCCCAGTTCCTCCACGGAATTGCACACGTCGGCGCGCAGCATGTTCTCGCCAAAGAACTGGTGGAACATCTGCCCCACCGGCGTCTTCAGGAAGGCCACGCCGCCCGAATGACCCGGGCAGTGCCAGGAGTAAGAGCCGTCTTCGGCATAGTCCAGCAGCGCGCGGAAGAACGGCGGCTGTATGCCTTCCAGGTAGCTTTTGGCTTCGCGGATGATGTGGCGCGCCACAAATTCGGGCGTGTCCTCGAACATGTGGATGAAGCCGTGCAGCTCGCGCAGGATGTCGTTGGGCAGGTGGCGCGCGGTCTTGGTTTCGCCATAGATGTAAATGGGTACATCGGCGTTCTTGCGGCGCACCTCGGCAATGAAGTTGCGCAGGTTGAGCACCGCCGGGTCCAGGTCGGGGCCTACGGTGAATTCCTCGTCGTCGATGGACAGGATGAAAGCACTGGCGCGGCTTTGCTGCTGGGCAAACTGGCTCAGGTCGCCATAGCTGGTGACACCCAGAATCTCAAACCCTTCGGTCTCTATGGCCTGGGCCAGCGCGCGTATGCCAAGCCCCGAGGTGTTCTCGGAGCGGAAGTCTTCATCGATGATGACGATGGGGAAACGGAACTTCATGGTCTATCCGGGTCTATCACGGCAACGGTGCCGCTGTACCTTCGAGTGTAAGGACATCTGACTGCAAGGCTGTGACGGTCAGGGTCTCTCGGCGCCGGGGTGGCATGGCTGGCATACTTGCAGCTCAGCCATTGGGCGCACACCAGGCGGCGCCTTTCGGCCCATGATTTTTTGGTACAGGCTAGGAGCAGACATGGCAGATACCACCCTCTGGTGGCTGGTGGCGGGCATGGCGGTAGCGGCAGAGCTGGTGACCGGCACTTTTTTCCTGCTGATGCTGGCCATAGGCTTTGCGGCGGGCGCAGTGGCGGCGCACCTGGGCGCACCGGTGACATTGCAGTTTGTGGCTGCCGCCGTGGTGGGGGGCGGAGCGGTCATTGGGTGGCAGAAGTGGCGCAAGGTACACCGCCCCGAGCCCAAGGCCGAGGCCAACCGCGATATGAACCTCGACATAGGACAAACGGTGCATGTGCCCGTGTGGGAGCCGGGCGGTAGGGCCCACGTGCAATACCGCGGCGCGCAATGGCTGGTGGTTCTGAAAGACCCAGTTTCCGCAGTGGGGGCACCACCCAGTCCCGGCATGCACCGCATCGTGGCCGTTCAGGGCAGCCAGTTGATGGTGGAACCCCTCTCCCCGCCCTGACACCTGCCGCCTGCGGCTCTCGCTGGCATCCCCGTTTTTTTCACCAACCAGGTAAACCCCATGGAAATAGCCATTCTCCTGTTTGTCATTGCAGGCATCTTCATCGTCAAGTCCATCATGGTGGTGCCGCAGCAGAACGCGTGGGTGAAAGAGCGGCTGGGCAAGTACGCCGGCACGCTCACCCCTGGCCTGAACTTTCTGGTGCCCTTCATCGACAAGGTGGCCTACAAGCACAGCCTCAAAGAGATCCCGCTCGATGTACCCAGCCAGGTGTGCATCACCCGGGACAACACCCAGTTGCAGGTGGACGGCATCCTGTATTTCCAGGTGACCGACCCCATGCGCGCCAGCTACGGTTCTTCCAACTACATCATGGCCGTGACGCAGCTGGCGCAAACCTCGCTGCGCAGCGTCATTGGCAAGCTGGAGCTGGACAAGACCTTCGAGGAGCGCGACATGATCAACGCGCAGGTGGTTTCGGCCATTGACGAAGCGGCGCTGAACTGGGGCGTGAAGGTGCTGCGCTACGAGATCAAGGACCTGACACCGCCCAACGAAATCCTGCGCGCCATGCAGGCGCAGATCACGGCCGAACGCGAGAAGCGCGCCCTGATTGCCGCATCGGAAGGCCGCCGCCAGGAACAGATCAACATTGCCACCGGCGAACGGGAGGCCTTCATTGCACGCTCCGAGGGCGAAAAGCAGGCCGCCATCAACAACGCCCAGGGCGAGGGCGCAGCCATCCTCACCGTGGCCGACGCCACTGCACAGGCCATTGAGCGCATTGCAGCCGCCATTCGGCAGCCGGGTGGCGAGCAAGCTGTGCAGCTGAAGGTGGCGGAGCGCGCCGTGGATGCCTTTGCCAAAGTGGCTGCCGACTCCAGCACCACCCTGATCGTGCCGGGAAATATGACCGAGGTGAGCAGCCTGATTGCGTCTGCCATGAAAATGGTGCAGGTGGGCAAAGGCCCGAACTGAACCTGAAGAGACGAAGCATGGCGCACAACGTACTGGGCGGGGAACTGCAAGCCTGTTCCTTTGACCCACTGACCGGTTACTTCCGCGACGGCTGCTGCAACACGGACGCCCAGGACAACGGGCTGCACGTGGTGTGCGCCCGCGTCACGGCCGATTTCCTGGCGTTTTCCGCCAGCCGCGGTAACGACCTGAGCACCCCGCGCCCCGAGTGGCGCTTTGCCGGCCTGCGCCCGGGAGACCGCTGGTGCCTGTGCGCGCTGCGCTGGAAAGAGGCGCTGGATGCCGGCATGGCGCCGCCCGTGGTGCTGGAGAGCACCCACGAAAAAGCGCTGGAAGTGGTGAGCCTGGACGACCTGAAGGCCCACGCCTGGAAAGGCAAGGACCAGACCAGCGCCCAATAACCCATTTCCCGGATGCTACAATTGCGGGCTACACGGAGAGGTGGATGAGCGGTTTAAGTCGCACGCCTGGAAAGCGTGTGTGGGCTAATCCCCACCGCGGGTTCGAATCCCGCCCTCTCCGCCAGAACGCAACCCCAAGTACTCTGCGCACTTGGGGTTTTTTTCTGGGGTAGCGGCCAAGGCAGCGGCTAAGCAGCGTTTGCAACTCCGCGCTTGTAGGCACCGCGCCGTTCGGAAAACTCCCTCACACGCTTGCGCCACGCCACATAGCTGCCCCGCTTCAGTTCAC
>JALOSG010000003.1 GCA_025458665.1 Serpentinimonas sp. | reverse complement strand
GTGACGCAGTACACCTCGGCCTCGGGCTTGGCCAGCTTGATGCCCATGGCGTAGGGAATGCCCACGCCCATGGTGCCCAGACCACCGGAGTTGATCCAGCGGCGCGGCTCGTCGAAGCGGTAGAACTGTGCGGCCCACATCTGGTGCTGGCCGACGTCGGACGTGACGTAGGTTTCCACGTCCTTGGTCATGTTCCACAGCGTCTCGATGACGTACTGCGGCTTGATCACGTCTTTGTTGTTGCGGTCGTAGGCCAGGCAGTCGCGGCTGCGCCAGGCTTCGATGGTTTTCCACCAAGCAGAGAGTGCAGGCTCGTCGGGCTTCTGGTTGACTTCCTTGAGCATGTTGATGAGCTCGGTGAGCACATCCTTCACATCGCCCACGATGGGTACATCGACCTTCACACGCTTGGAAATGCTGGAGGGGTCGATGTCGATGTGGATGATCTTGCGCTCGTTCTGCGCGAAGTGCTTGGGGTTGCCGATCACACGGTCGTCAAAGCGCGCACCCACCGCCAGCAGCACGTCGCAGTTCTGCATGGCGTTGTTGGCTTCGATGGTGCCGTGCATGCCCAGCATGCCCAGGAACTTCCTGTCGGACGCCGGGTAGGCGCCCAGGCCCATGAGCGTGTTGGTGACCGGGAAGCCCAGCATGTCCACCAGCGTGCGCAGTTCCTGCACCGCGTTGCCCAGCAGCACGCCGCCGCCGGTGTAGATGTAGGGGCGCTTGGCGTTGAGCAGCAGTTGCAGCGCCTTACGGATCTGGCCACCGTGGCCCTTGCGCACCGGGTTGTAGGAGCGCATGGTGACCGACTCGGGGTAGCCGTGGTACGGAATCTTCTTGAAGGACACATCCTTCGGGATGTCCACCACCACCGGGCCAGGGCGGCCGGTGCGCGCAATGTGGAACGCCTTCTTCATGGTCTCGGCCAGGTCGTTCACATCCTTCACCAGGAAGTTGTGCTTCACGATAGGGCGCGTGATGCCCACGGTGTCGCATTCCTGGAAGGCATCGAGACCGATGGCTGCCGTAGGCACCTGCCCGGTGATGATCACCATGGGGATGCTGTCCATGTAGGCCGTGGCAATGCCGGTGATGGCGTTGGTGACGCCAGGGCCGGAGGTGACCAGGGCCACGCCCACATCGCCGGTGGCGCGGGCATAGCCGTCGGCGGCGTGCACGGCAGCCTGCTCGTGGCGCACCAGCACATGCTGGATGGTGTCCTGCTTGTAGAGCGCGTCGTAGATGTAGAGGACGGCGCCGCCCGGGTAACCCCAGATGTACTGGACGCCTTCGGCTTGCAGGGCGCGCACCATGATTTCCGAACCCATCAGTTCAGGAACTTGCGGCTGGCCAGGGGAGGTGTTTTGAGCCGTTGCGGCTGCGGCGGACAGTTCCGCCTTGCTGATTTCCATGATGAACCTTTCGAGAATTTCTCTGACGAAAAACCTTGGGTGCCCCTAGGCCCACCCTTGTGAGGCGGCTTCAGGACTTGAGACCAGAGACATGGGCGGAATGCTGACCGCGCGACCCTGATCCGTTTGCCTGTGATACTTGCAGCCCCCGATTATCGCACTGCAGCAGGTGGTTTTTTCGAACTTCGCGCGGGTTTTTTCGCTCAGAACGGCTGCCTCGGGCCGAAATGAGACAATCCAGCGCGCCCCGGCGCCCGCCCTCCAACTCCATTCACACGCAACCGCAACGTGGCCACAGCTGCTTCTCCCACCACCCCCGCCCAGGCGCCCACTCCCGGACTCTGGCGCCGCATGGCCTGCTGGACTTACGAGGGCATGCTGCTGTTCGGCGTGGTGTTTCTGGCCGGCTATCTGTTCAGCACCCTGACCCAGACCCGGCATGCGCTGGACAACCGCCACCTGCAGCAGTTCTTCCTGTTCGTGGTGTTCGGCATTTACTTCACCTGGCTGTGGTCCAAAGGGCAGACGCTGGCCATGAAGACATGGCATATCCGGGTGGTGGACCGGCAGGGCCGCCCGCTGACCCAGGGCCGTGCTTTGGTGCGCTACCTGTTCTGCTGGGTCTGGCTGCTCCCGCCGCTGGGCGCTTCGGCGGTGTTTTCCCTGCGCCCTGGCGAGGTCACACTGATCACTCTGGGCTGGGTCACGGTATGGGCCATCCTGGCGCGTTTCCATCCAGACCGTCAGTTCTGGCACGATGCCATGGCGGGCACGCGCCTCATCCACCAGGAGCCGCCGCCCCGCCCCCCGCGCAAACCTTTCTGGACGAAGAAAAAGTGACACCTGCCCCGACCGTTTCGGCCGCCCCGGACAGCGGGCCTGCGTTCTCCGTGTGCGTGTACTGCGGCTCCCGCCCTGGCAGCAGCCCAGCCTATCTGGAGGTGGCTCGCGCCACCGGCCACTGGATAGGCACACACGGCGGCCAGTTGGTGTACGGCGGCGGCAACAACGGGCTCATGGGCGCTGTGGCCACCGCCACCCTGGAGGCCGGTGGCCGGGTGGTGGGCGTGATTCCTGAAACGCTGGTGGAACGACTGCACCGAACTGCATGTGGTGAAAACCATGCACGAGCGCAAGCGCATCATGGCCGAGCGGGCCGACGCCTTTCTGGCGTTGCCCGGCGGCATAGGCACATTCGAAGAATTTTTTGAAGTCTGGACCTGGCGCCAGCTGGGCTACCACGACAAGCCCATCGGTTTGCTGAACACCGCTGGCTACTACGATGCGATGCTCAGTTTCCTGCAACAAACGGTGCAAGGTGGCTTTGTGAACCTCTGGCAGATGGATCTGGTGCGGGTGGGCACCGAGCCTACGGCGTTGCTGCCGCAACTGGTGCAGGACGCGGGACTGGCACCTGCACCGCGGCTCTCACTGACCTGACCGCCCAGGGTTGCTGCACCCCGGAACGCGGCCGTCGCACTCAGACTGCGAGGTCGTCCTCTTCACCGGTGCGGATGCGCACCACACGCTCCACCGGGGACACGAAAATCTTGCCATCGCCGATCTTGCCGGTGCGCGCGGCCCGCACGATGGCTTCCACACAGCGCTCCACATCGTCGGTCTTCACCACCACCTCGATGCGCACCTTGGGCAGGAAGTCCACCACGTACTCGGCGCCCCGGTACAACTCGGTGTGGCCCTTCTGGCGGCCAAAGCCTTTCACCTCGGTCACGGTCAACCCCGTCACGCCCTGCTCGGCCAGCGCTTCACGCACCTCTTCGAGCTTGAAGGGTTTGATGATGGCGGTGATCTGCTTCATGGGTGGGTCTCCAAATGATTCGGGCCAGGGGGCCGGGAAAAACTGCGGGTAACTTGTAACCGATCGACTCTATCACGACGCTGCGCCCGGCTACCCAGGGCAGCCCCTCAGCCACCGGGGACTTCAAGCCCGGTACTTTCAAGCCCGGTATTTGCTGGTGATGGGGTAGCGCCAGTCCTTGCCGAAGCTGCGGTGCGTCACGCGCACGCCCACGGCGGCCTGGCGGCGCTTGTACTCATTGATGCGGATGAGCCGCACCACCTGGTCCACCGCCGCGCGGTCGTAACCCGCCGCCACGATCTGCGCGGGGTCCTGGTCGTCTTCCATGTAGCGCTGCACGATGGCATCGAGCACTTCGTAGGGAGGCAGGCTGTCCTGGTCGGTCTGGTCGGGGCGCAATTCGGCGCTCGGCGGGCGGGTGATGATGCGCTCGGGAATGGGGTTCACGCCCGTGCCGTAGGGATCGTGCAGGTTGCGCCAGCGCGCCAGCCGGAACACCCGCGTTTTCACCACGTCTTTGATGACGGCAAAGCCGCCGGCCATGTCGCCGTAGAGCGTACAGTAGCCGGTGGCCATTTCGCTCTTGTTGCCGGTGGTGAGCACCAGGCTGCCGTGCTTGTTCGACAGGCCCATGAGCAGCGTGCCGCGTATGCGCGCCTGGATGTTTTCCTCGGTCGCGTCCAGCGGCTTGCCTTCGAACAGCGGCTGCAGCGATGAGAGGAAGGACTCGAACTCGGGCGCAATGGCCACTTCGTCGTAACGCACACCCATGCGCTGCGCCATATCGCGCGCATCGATCCAGGAAATGTCTGCGGTGTAGGGTGAAGGCATCATGACCGTACGCACGCGGCTGGCGCCCAGCGCATCCACCGCTATGGCCAGCACCAGCGCGGAGTCGATGCCGCCCGACAGGCCCAGCACCACACCCGGAAAGCCGTTCTTGCCCACGTAGTCGCGCACACCCAGCACCAGCGCATGCCACAGTTCGGCATCGGGCTCGGGCTCGGCGGCCACGTTGCCTATGAGCTGCAAACCGCCCACACCGGGCAGCGCTTGCGCCTCCACCATGAGCAGTTCTTCCTTGAAACTGGCTGCGCGCGCGCCCAGTTGCCCATCGGGGTTGACCGCGAAGCTGCGCCCCTCGAAGACGATCTCGTCCTGCCCGCCCACCAGGTGGGCATACAGCAGCGGCACGCCGGTGGCCAGGGCGCGCTCGCGCATGGTCTGCTCACGCTCGCCGCCCTTGCCCGCATGGAAGGGAGAGGCATTGATGACCACCAGCACCTCGGCCCCCGCGGCCACCGAGTCGGCCGCGGGTTGCTCGAACCACGCGTCCTCGCAAATGAGCAGACCGATGCGGTGCGGCTGGCCCGCGTCGTCTGGTACTTCGAACACGCAAGGCTCGGTGCCGGGCACAAAGTAGCGGCGCTCGTCGAACACCTGGTAATTGGGCAGTTCGCGCTTGGCGTAGCGCTGTACCACCGCGCCTTCCAGCACAACACTGGCGACGTTGACGCAAGGGGCCTGGGCCACGCTGCGGGTGCGCCGGCCCCACTGGCTCGACGCCATGGGGTGGCCCACCACCAGATGCAGACCTTTTAACCCGCAGGTTTTTTCGGCTACTGTTTTGAGGGCATCATCACAGGCCGCAATGAAGGCGGGACGCAGGAACAGGTCTTCGGCAGCGTACCCGCACAAAGCCAGCTCGGGCGTGAGCAGAACGCGGGCTCCCTGGGCATAGGCCGCATGCGCTGCATCAATGATCTTCTGGGCGTTGCCGGCCAGATCGCCAACCACGAAATTCAGCTGCGCAACGCAGAGTTTGAGGGCCATGAGCAGTAACACCGAATACGACAGCGACGATTATGTCACCCGGGTATTGATCAACCCGGACGAGGTGTCTGCGGCCGACTGGAATACGCTGCTGGAACAGCAACCCGGCGGCAGCGCCAGCGGCCCCTTCGTGCGCCACGAGTATTTGCACGCCCTGCACCACAGTGGCAGCGCCGTCCCCGAGGCCGGTTGGGCGCTGCAGTGGATCACGCTGTGGCGCGGCAACACGCTGGAAGCTGCCGCGCCGCTGTATATCAAGAACCACTCTTACGGAGAGTATGTGTTCGACTGGGCCTGGGCCAACGCCTATGCACAGCACGGCCTGCCCTACTACCCCAAGGCGGTGGTGGCGGTGCCGTTCACACCAGTGCCCGGGCCGCGCCTGCTCGCGCGCAGCGCGGCGGCGCGGCGGGCGCTGGTGCAAGCCCTGAAACGCCACGCGCAGGCCGAAGACTGGTCATCGGTCCATGTGCTGTTTGCTCCTCCCGCCGACATGGAGGCCGCCGGCGCAGCAGGCCTGATGCCCCGGCAAACGGTGCAGTTCCACTGGCACAACGTGGTGCCGGGTGTTGGTGGCGGCGAAGGATCGGCCACAGCGCAGTTTCAGGACTTTGGGCATTTCCTGGCCAGCCTGTCGCAGGAGAAGCGCAAGAAAATCAAGCAGGAGCGCCGGCGTGTGGCCGAGGCCGGCATCACCTTCACCGCGCTGCGTGGCGCCGAGATTCAAAGCACCGACTGGGATTTCTTCTACCGCTGCTACGCCCGCACCTACTACGAACACGGCAACCCGCCCTACCTGAGCCGCGACTTCTTCCACCGGCTGGCCCAGACGCAGCCCGGCTACTGGTTGCTGTTCATCGCGCACAACGCGCAGGGGGAGCGCGTGGCGTGCAGCCTGATCGCGTTGAGCGATACCAGCCCCAACCCGCAGGCTGCCTACGGCCGCTACTGGGGGGCACTACAGCGCGTGGATTGCCTGCACTTCGAGGCCTGCTACTACCAGCCGCTGGCCTGGTGCATGGCGCACGGAGTGCAGCGCTTTGAAGGCGGCGCGCAAGGCGAACACAAGATGGCGCGCGCCCTGTTGCCCACCGCCACCCACAGCGCGCACTGGCTGGCACACCCGGCGTTCTCCGATGCGGTGGAACGTTTCCTGGAACGCGAAGGGGAAGGTGTGGCCCAGTACCTGGACCACCTGGAGCAACGCAGCCCCTTCAAGCAACCCGGTTGAGGGCGCCGGGCTGGAACAGGGGTGAAGCCGCGCAGACTACAGCCCCAGAAACACCAAAGCGCCCCGGGGGCGCTTTGTGCTTATCAGGCTGCCGCCTTGTCGTAGGCCGCAATACCGTCAAGGATTTCCTTGTGCGCGGCTTCCGGGCCGGCCCAGCCCAGCACCTTGACCCACTTGCCCTGCTCGAGGTCTTTGTAGTGCTCGAAGAAGTGCTCGATGGCTTTGAGGCGCATCGGGTTCAGGTCTTCGGGGGTGGTCCAGCGGCTATAGAGGGACAGCAGCTTGTTGGTGGGCACCGCCAACACCTTGCCGTCTTCGCCGGCTTCGTCTTCCATGCGCAGAATGCCAATGGCGCGGCAAGGCACCACCACACCCGGGGTCAGCGGTACGGGCGTGATCACCAGCACATCCACCGGATCACCGTCGCCGGCGATGGTGCGCGGCACGTAGCCATAGTTGGCCGGGTAGTGCATGGCCGTGCTCATGAAACGGTCCACGAAAATGGCGCCGGTCTCTTTGTCCACCTCGTACTTGATCGGGTCGCCGTTCATGGGGATCTCGATGATCACGTTGAAAGACTCGGGGACGTTCTTGCCAGGGGTTACTTTGTCGAGAGACATGGGGGAATGCAGGTAGAGAGGTTGGCGGAGTAGTGGCTCGCTGAGAGACGCAGCGCGGGCACGGCTAAGTATTAACCACGATTTTACTGATTCCTGCCTGACAAAAAATGAGAGGGCGGCGGCGGTCACCTGGCCGACACGGCCGGGCAAATAGAAGTCCATGCAAATATTCCAAATCATGGTTTTCCCGGGTGTGAGCGGGATGGAAAACGGATAAGGTCAGGCCGCGATGGAGCAGGAGTGACAGCCGGCTTTGTTGATTTCAACCACGAGGAGATCGGAATGAATAAAAAGATGTGGGTACTGGCCATGGCGGCGTCTGTAGGCGCCACCGCAGCCTACGCCCAGAGTGCAGCAGAAGGCATTGCCCAGTACCGGGAAATGCTCCAGGACGGAAACCCGGCCGAACTGTTCGAGGCCAAGGGCGAAGACCTCTGGAAACAGAAGCGTGGCCCCAAGAACGCATCCATGGAGCAGTGCGACCTGGGCAAAGGCCCGGGTGTGGTGGCGGGCGCATTCGTGGAACTGCCCCGCTTCTTCAAGGACACTGGCCGCGTGCAGGACCTCGAGAGCCGCCTGATGACCTGCATGGAAACCTTGCAGGGCATCGATACGAAGAAGGAAGTGAACACCCGTGGTTTTGGCAAGGGCGAGACCGCCAATGTGGTGGCCATGGCTACGTGGGTAGCCACCCAGTCCAAGGGCATGAAATTCAACCTGCCCCAGAAAACACAGGCCGAGCGCGACATGTACGAAGTGGGCAAGCGCCTGTTCTTCATGCGCGGCGGACCGCATGATTTTGCGTGCGCCTCCTGCCACGCCGTGGACGGCGGGCGCATCCGCCTGCAAGACCTGCCCAACCTGACCACCAACCCCGGCGACGGCGTGGGTTTTGCCGCCTGGCCCGCCTACCGGGTCTCCAACGGCCAGATGTGGAGCATGCAGCACCGCCTGAACGACTGCTACCGCCAGCAGCGCTTTCCGGAACCCGGTTTTGCCAGTGACGTGACCATAGCGCTGGGCGTGTACATGGGCGTGAACGCCAAGGGCTCAGAGTCTGCCGTGCCCACCATCAAGCGCTGATCAGGAGCCACATAACATGATGAAGAAATCCCTTATCGCGCTGGCTGTGCCGGCTGCTCTGCTGGTCCTGCAAGGCTGTACGGTGCAGCGCCCCAGTGCCGAATACGACAAAATGACCGCCGACATCGTGAAGGCGTCCTTCTCGGCCCGCGGCATCGCCACGATGGACCGCATCACCGCGCCCGACATGGCCAACGAGCTGTGCTCGGCGGCCGATGTGGCGGGCAAGCCCATCGACGAGAAGCTGGCCAAGCAGATCGAAGAGAACGAGATGAAGACCGTGAAGTGGCCTTCGGACGGCAAGTTCCTGGGCGACTGGAAGGCCGGCGAGCGCATTGCACAGAGCGGCCGGGGCCTGACCTGGAGCGACCAGGCCAGCGCAGAGAACGGCGGCAACTGCTACAACTGCCACCAGATCAGCAAGGAAGAAATTTCCTACGGCAACCTGGGCCCCAGCCTGTACAACTACGGCAAGCTGCGCGGTGTGACGAACCCCAACGACCCGGCGTCCAAAGCGATTGTGGAATACACCTGGGGCAAGCTCTGGAATGCACGCGCCTACAACGCCTGTTCCCAGATGCCGCGGGTGGGCCACAAGGGTATCCTGACCGAAAAGCAGATCAAGGACGTGATGGCGCTGCTGCTGGACCCGGCATCCCCGGTGAACAAGTAAGCTTCAGGCCACCGCAGCGGGATACCGCCGCGGTGTGTGCCCAGGCCCGGACCAGATCGGGCACAATGCCCCACCCCGTGTGGGGCGTTTTTTTGTGCACCGTGGGAGTACAACATTGGTGATATCTTCAACAGCATGAGTGAACGTGTGATCCCCTTGGTGGACGAGCGCGCCCGCGGCGGCGCCCCCTCCACGGTCCGGTACCACACCAGCGGCCCCGGCGCGATGGCCGAGGTGGTGCCCAACGGTTTGCTGAGTGACGGCCTGGGCCGCCCGCTGCGCGACCTGCGCATCAGCGTGACCGACCGCTGCAACTTCCGCTGTGCCTATTGCATGCCCAAGGAAGTGTTCGACAAGGACTACCAGTACCTGCCGCAAAGCGCCCTGCTCAGTTTCGAGGAGATCACCCGGCTGACGCGTCAGTTCGTGGCCCACGGCGTACAGAAAATCCGCCTCACTGGCGGGGAGCCCCTGCTGCGCAAGAACCTGGAAATTCTGGTGGGCCAGTTGGCCGACTTGCGCACCCCGGAAGGCCTGCCGCTGGACCTGACCCTCACCACCAACGGCAGTCTGCTGGAACGCAAAGCCCGGGCGCTGAAAGACGCCGGCCTGCAGCGCGTGACCGTGAGCCTCGACGGGCTGGACGACGCCGTGTTCCGCCAGATGAACGATGTGGACTTTCCCGTGGCCGATGTGCTGCGCGGCATAGAGGCGGCGCAGGCGGTGGGACTGGGCCCCATCAAGGTGAACATGGTGGTCAAGCGCGGTACCAACGTGGACCAGATCCTGCCCATGGCCCGGCACTTCCAGGGCACGGGCATAGTGCTGCGCTTCATTGAATACATGGACGTGGGTGCCACCAACGGCTGGCGCATGGACGAAGTGCTGCCCAGCGCCGAGGTGGTGGAACTCATCCACCGCGAAATGCCGCTGGTGCAGCTGGAGCCCAGCGCTCCCGGGGAAACCGCCGAGCGCTGGGGCTATGCCAACGCCGCGGGCGAGCACGACCCCGCACTGGGCGAGATTGGTGTGATCAGCAGCGTGACGCAGGCTTTTTGCCGCGACTGCAACCGCGCGCGCCTGTCTACCGAAGGCCAGGTGTACCTGTGCCTGTTTGCGCACCAGGGCCACGACCTGCGCGACTTGCTGCGCGGCGGTGCCAGCGATGTCCAGATTGCCAGCGCCATCGCGGCCATCTGGCAGGGCCGCACCGACCGCTATTCGGAGCTGCGCGCCAGCCTGCCGGCCGACGTGGGTATGCCGGGCCAGCGCGTGGAAATGAGCTATATCGGAGGTTGAGATGGTGGGGCAGAACAACGTGACCGCGCTGGTGCTGGCCGGTGGCAGGGGCTCGCGCATGGGCGGCGTGGACAAAGGCCTGCAGAGCTTCAACGGCACGCCCATGGCGCTGCACACCCTCTTGCGCCTGCAGATGCAGCGCGGCGGCTGGGTGGGCGAGCAGATGATCAACGCCAACCGGAACCTCTCGGCCTACGAGGCGTTCGGCGTGCCCGTGTGGCCCGACACCATGGGCGATTTTCCTGGCCCGCTGGCCGGCTTCCTCACCGGGCTGGAGCGCTGCGAGACGCCCTACCTGCTCACCGCGCCCTGCGATTGCCCGCTGCTGCCACTGGACCTGGCCGACCGCATGGTGCAGGCGCTGGAAGCCGAGCAGGCCGAGATTGCCATGGCGGCCGCCCCGGAGGCCGACGGCCAGTTGCGCACCCAGCCGGTGTTCTGCCTCATGAGCGTGCTGCTGCTGGAAAGCCTGGTGGATTTCACGCAAAAAGGCGGGCGCAAGATCGATGCGTGGACCGCCCAGCACAAGACGGTGGTGGTGCCATTCAACCAGCCCGGCGACGACCCGCGCGCTTTCCACAACGCCAACACGCTGGCCGAACTGCGGGCCCTGGAGGCGTTGTGAAATCCATAGAGCAGATTGCACAGGAGCTGCAAGGCTACGACCCGCAGGCGCTGAGCGCTGCACAGGTGAACGAGTTTCTGGCGCGGCTGGTGCACACGGTGGCCGACACCGAAACCGTGCCCGTGCCGCAGGCGCTGGGGCGCGTGCTGTCGGCCGATGTGATTTCCCCGGTAAGCGTACCGCCCCATGACAACTCGGCCATGGACGGCTTTGCCTTTGCGGGTGCGGCGCTGGACAACGCGGCAGGGCAACCGCTGACCCTGCGCGTGGTGGGCACAGCCTACGCGGGCAAGGCCTGGCGTGGCAGCGTGCGGGCCGGTGAGTGCGTGAAGATCATGACCGGCGCCATCATGCCCGAGGGGCTGGACACGGTGGTGCCGCTGGAGTTCGTGCAGGTGGCCGGCGAGCAGATCACATGCCCCGCTGGCGTGATGCGCCCCGGCGACAACCGCCGCCTGCTGGGCGAAGACCTGATGCAGGGCCAGCCTGCCCTGCGCCGCGGTGACAGGCTGGGCCCCGCCGCACTGGGCCTGCTGGCCAGCCTGGGCCAGCCCGCCGTGCAGGTGTTCCGCCGTCTGAAGGTGGCGTACTTCTCCACCGGCGATGAAATCCTGAGCCTGGGCGAGGCGCCGCGCGAAGGCGCGGTGTACGACAGCAACCGCTACACCGTCTTCGGGCTGCTCACGCGGCTGGGCGTGGAGGTGGTGGACCTGGGTGTGGTGGGCGACAGCCCCGAGCGCCTGGAAGCGGCCTTCCGCGAGGCTGCTTCCGTGGCCGATGCCATCATCACCAGCGGTGGCGTGAGCATGGGCGAAGCCGACCACACCAAAGCCATGATGCGCCAGCTGGGCGATGTGGCCTTCTGGCGCATTGCCATGCGCCCGGGCCGCCCCATGGCCGTGGGCCGGATTGGCGCGGCCGGTGAAGGCGGTGCGGTGTTGTTTGGCCTGCCCGGCAACCCGGTGGCCGTGATGGTGACCTTCCTGGCCTTTGTGCGCCCCGCCCTGCTGCAGATGATGGGCGCACGCGCCGAAGCGCCCGTGCTGCTGAAGGCCCGGAGCGCCGAAGCCCTGCGCAAGAAGCCCGGGCGCACGGAATACCAGCGTGGCCATGTGGCGCCCAACGTCCAGGGCGAATTGCATGTGACACTCACCGGCAACCAGGGCTCCGGCGTGTTGCGCTCCATGGTGGAGGCCAACGGCCTCATCGTGCTGCACCACGGCCAGGGCAACGTGGCCCCCGGGGACTGGGTCGATGTGATGATGTTCGACGGCGTGGTCTGAGCGAGCGGGCTCGGCCCAGGGTGGGCCGCCAGCCGCCCCCTCAGGCGTGGCTCGGTGCGGCTTTGGCGGCCTCGGGAACCGTCTCGTCCACCGGCTGCATGTTGGCTCCGGGCACCCCCTTGCGCGCCAACAGCGTGTACACCGTGGGCACCACAAAAATGGTGAGCAGGGTTCCCAGCGACATGCCACCCACAATCACCCAGCCTATCTGCTGGCGGCTCTCGGCACCCGCGCCACTGGCCAATGCCAGCGGAATGGCGCCCAGCACCATGGCGCCGGTGGTCATGAGGATGGGGCGCAGGCGCAGCTCGGCCGCCTTTTGCACCGCATCGGCCACGCTCAGGCCCTGCTCGCGCAGCTTGTTGGCAAACTCCACAATCAGGATGCCGTGCTTGGTGATGAGTCCCACCAGCGTGACCAGCCCGATCTGGCTGAACACATTGAGCGTGCCTCCCGTGAACTTCAAGGCCAGCAGCGCACCCAGCATCGACAGCGGCACCGACAGCATGATGATGAACGGGTCCACGAAACTTTCGAACTGCGCAGCCAGCACCAAGTAGATGAACAGCAGGGCCAGCACGAACACCAGCGCCAGCGAGCCCGAGGCGCTGCGGAACTCACGGCTCTGGCCGTTCAGGTCTGTGGTGTAGCCCACAGGCAGCACATCGCGGGCTATGTCGTCCATGTAGTCCAGCGCCTCGCCCAACGCGAAATCGGGGGCCAGATTGGCGGTGATGGTGGCACTGCGGCGCTGGGCAAAGTGGTTCAGTTCCCGCGGCACCACCACCTCGCGGGTGGTCACCAGCGAGGCCAGCGGGATCATGGCGTCGTTGCGGCCGCGCACGAACATGCGGTCGATGTCGTCGGGCGTGTTGCGCTGGGTGGATTCGGTCTGCACCACCACGTCGTACTGTTCGCCTCCGCGCTTGTAACGCGTCACGATGCGCCCGCCCAGCATGGTCTCCACCGTGCGGGCAATGGCGTCCACACTCACGCCCATGTCGGCGGCACGCTCGCGATCCACATCGAGGCGGATCTCGGGTTTGTTGAGCCGCAGGTCGGTATCTACCTGCACAAAGCCCGGCTGCTGCGCCATGCGGGCGCGGAATTCCTCCACCACCTTGGCCAGATTCTCGTAGCTGTCGGAGGTGACGATGACGTAGTTGATGGGCCGCTCCCGGAAGCCCTGCCCCAGCGAGGGCGGCGTGATGGGGAAGGCGCTCACGCCGGGCAAGGAGGCAATGCGTGGGGTGATCTCGCGGGCAATTTCCTGCGTGGTGCGCTCGCGCTCCTCCCAGGGCTTGGCACGCAGGAACACGTTGGCCTGGGCCACGGTAGGGTTGCCCACGATGGAGAACACCCGATCGAACTCGTCGTATTCGCGGCCTATGTTTTCAATGGCTTCGGCGTAGCGGCGCGTGTACTCCATGGTGGCACCGTCGGGGCCATTGATGATGGTGAGGATGACGCCGCGGTCCTCCACCGGAGCCAGTTCCTGCTTGATGTTCTGCAGCAACCACCAGCTGCCACCCGCACTGGCCAGCATGACGCCCACCACCAGCCAGCGCACCTGCAGCGTCAGCGCCAGCACGCGCCGGTAACCCTGGGTGATACCCACCAGCACCCGTTCCATGCCACGGTCGAAACGGCCGGGCTTGGGGTTGTGGCGCAGCAGCTTGGAGCACATCATGGGCGAGAGCGTGAGCGCCACAAAGCCCGACACCAGCACCGCACCGGCCAGTGCCAGTGCAAACTCGGCGAACAGCCGGCCCGTGCGCCCAGGCGTGAAGGCCAGCGGCGCGTACACCGCAGCCAGCGTCAGCGTCATGGCCACCACCGGGAAGGCCACCTCCTTGGCGCCCTTGATCGAAGCGGCAAACGGCTCCATGCCCTCCTCGATGTAGCGGTAGATGTTCTCCAGCACCACGATGGCATCGTCCACCACCAAACCAATGGCCAGCACCAGCGCCAGCAGCGTGAGGGTGTTGATGGAGAAACCGAACAGCGCCATGAGCGCGAACGCGCCTATCAGGCACACCGGAATGGTGACCAGCGGAATGATGGAAGCGCGCAAGGTGCGCAGGAACACAAAAATGACCAGCGCCACCAGAAACACCGCCTCGGCGATGGTGGTGTAGACGGCCTTGATGGAGCGGTCGATGAAGACCGAGTTGTCGTTGGCCAGGTTGAGCTGCACGCCCTCGGGCAGGTCGCCGCGGATGCGGTCCATCATGCCGCGCACCGAGGCCGAGAGTTCGAGCGGGTTGGCCGTGGCCTGCCGGATGACACCCAGCGAAATGGAGTCCTGGCCGTTGAGCCGTACCGAGGTGCGCTCGTCCTGCGGGCCTTGCGCCACGCGGGCCACATCGCCAATGCGTATGGGTTGGCCATTGACGTTGCGTATGGTGACGGCGCGGAACTGCTCCACGGTCTGCAGGTCGGTGGCGGCGGTCACGTTGAACTCGCGCTGCTGGCTTTCTATGCGGCCTGCAGGCACTTCGAGGTTGGAGCGGCGCAGCGCATCCTCCACGTCCTGCACCGTCAGGTTGAAGGCGGCCAGACGGTCCGGGTCGAGCCAGACGCGCATGGAGTAGCGGCGCTCGCCAAAAATACGCACATCGGCTGCGCCGGTGGCGGTTTGCAGAATGGGCTTGGCAATGCGGTTGGCAAAGTCCGAGAGTTGCAGCGCGTCGTGCGTGTCGGAGCTGAGCGCCAGCCAGACCACGGGGAAGGCATCGGCCTCCACCTTGGCCACCACCGGCTCTTCCACGGTGGCGGGCAAGCGGCCCCGCACACGGCTGACCTTGTCGCGCACTTCGGCGGCAGCGGCGTCGGGGTCGCGCGCCAAGTCGAAGCGCACGGTGATCTGGCTTTGCTCCTGCCGGCTGATGGAGGTCAGCACCTGCACGCCTTCAATGCCCGCGATGGAGTCCTCCAGCGGCTTGGTCACGGTGGACTCCACCACTTCGCTGGAAGCCCCGGGGAAGCGCGTGGTGACCGTGACGTTGGGCTCGTCGATCTTGGGGTACTCGCGCACCGTGAGCCCGTCGAACGATACCCAGCCTATGAGCAGAATGAGCAGCGACAGCACGGTGGCAAACACCGGCCGGCGTATGGATATTTCGGGCAGTTGCATGGTGGACGCTGTCCTGTGAGGGAACGGGGGTCAGCTGCCGCTGCGGCGAGCCACATCGATCACGCGCACCGGCGTGCCGTCGCGCTGCAGGCGCTGCTGGCCGGCCACCACCACCGTGTCGGTGGCGCTCAGGCCCTGCACCACCTGCACCTGGGCACCACGGCGTATGCCCAGTTGGACTTCGGTGCGGCGCGACACGGTGCGGGCGCTGTCGCCCTCGCCTTCCTTTTCCAGCCGGAAGACGAAGTGCTTCTCGCCCTGCGGCACGATCGCTTCTTCGGGCACCACGAGAGCCTGCTCGTTCACCTCGAACACCACATTCACGCGGGCGAACATGCCAGGCCGCAGCGCCGCTCCTCCCTCCACCCCTACGGTGGGTAGCGAAGCGCGCACCAGCAGGGCGCGGCCATCGGCGTCCACCAACGGGTCCACAGCCTGCACGGTGGCGGTGAAGCGCAAGCCCGGCAGCGCATCGAGCAGCACGTCGACGGGTTGGCCCACGCTCAGGCGCGGCTGGTAGCGTTCCGGCAGGCGGAAATCCACCTGCAGCACCGACAGGTCTTCGAGGTTGACGAGGTCGGCGCCATCGCGCACAAAATCACCGAGGTTGATCTGACGGATACCGGCGGTGGCGTTGAACGGGGCCGTGAGGCGCATGCGCGACAACCGGGCCTGGGCCAGCTGGACCTGCGCTTCGGCCACCTGCAACGCGGCGCGGCTTTCTTCCAGCACGCGCTGGGCCACGAAGTTCTGCGCCACCAGTTCCTCGTTGCGGCGCAGGTTGGCGCGCGCGATGGAGAGTTGCGCTTCGGCCTGGCTCAGTTCGGCGCGCTGCAGCGTATCGTCCAGCTGCACCAGCAGCTGGCCCCGGCGCACAGGTGCACCTTCGGTGAACGCAATCTGCACAATGCGCCCGCTCACCTCGGGCCGCAGGGTCACGCTCTGGCGAGACCGCAAGGTGCCCACTGCCTGCGCGTCATCGACCAACCGGGCTGTCTGCACCGGCGTGGCTTCCACGCTGGGCACCGCGCCCGGACCACCAGGGCCGCCTGGGCCCCCTGGGCGAGCTCCCGTGGGACCCTGCCCGCCCTGGGCAGCCGGGCCGCCTGTTGGCGCGGCGGTACCCGCTACCGAGCCGGAAGGCTGGTTTTGCCACCACCAGGCCGCACCGGACGCGGCCGATATGCCGGCCGCTGCCGCTACCCAGTAGATCCATTTACCCGCCATGCCCCGAGCTCCTGCCGCACTGTGCCAGCCCGCAGGGCCAGCGTTGATGAACTGTATGGTCGCATTATCGCCATATCAGTCATTTTCCACAGCAGAAAACTCGGGTACCGCGTCAGCCGGGCACACCCCGGTTGGCCAGCCTATCGGCGCGTTCGTTGCCCGGATCGCCCGCGTGCCCCTTCACCCAGCGCCAGTCGATGCGGTGGCCACCGCCCTGCACCAGCGCATCCAGCGCCTGCCACAGGTCCACATTCTTCACGGGTTGCTTGGCGGCGGTTTTCCAGCCCCGGGCTTTCCAGCCGGGCAGCCACTCGGTGATGCCTTTGCGCACGTACTCACTGTCCAGGTACAGCAGCACGTCACAAGGGCGCTTCAGGGCCTTGAGCGCCTCGATGACGGCTGTGAGTTCCATGCGGTTGTTGGTGGTCTCGGGCTCGCCGCCCCAGAGTTCTTTTTCGCTGGCGCCCGATTGCAGAAAAACGCCCCAGCCGCCAGGGCCGGGGTTGCCTTTGCAGGCGCCGTCGGTGTAGATGATGACGCGGTTCAAGAGTTGTCCTGGTGCGGTGCGGATGGAAGTGGGGACCGGGACCGGTGGAGGGAAGGACGCTGCGTCACGCCCACAGGCGCGGTGGCGGCACGTGCCGGCTTCCAGGCTGGCCCGAGCAGGTGCATGCCGCGCACTTTCTTCACGGCAGACACCAAATACACCGCACCCAGGAAAGGCCACAGCCGTTTGCCGCGCCGGTCCATCCAGGCCCAGCGCTGCAACCATTTCTCGCTGTGCACGGCAGGCCTGAAGCAGCCGTAGCGCGATGTTTCCACCTCGAAGCTGAGCAGGCGCAGCCAGTCGCGCAGGCGCCATGGCGCGATCAGATCGCCGGTCTCGGGCACAAAACGCTCCGACAAGCCGTAGCGCTTCACGCCCAGCCGTTCGAACCATTGCGCGCGCTGCTGGGTGAGGCCCCACAAGCTGGCCGGGTTCAGTACGGAAATGACTACCCGGCCCTCGGGCACCAGCACGCGCTCCACCTCCCGCAGCACGGCATGCGGGTCGGCGCTCAGTTCGAGGGTGTGGGGCAGTACCAGCAGGTCCAGGCTGGCAGCGGGAAATGGCAGTGCGGCGGCGTGGGTGACCAGAGCCACGGCAGGTTGTGAATCCGCCTGGGCGACCGGAATGCCTGCCGGAAGCGGCTCGGTCCCCTCCGCGGCAGCCCAGTGCTCGGGCAGCGCCACCCAGCGGTGTGGCATGCGGTTGGCACTCAGCGCAGGCAGTTCGGGCAGGCCCAGTTGCAAGGCGTTGTAGCCAAACGCATCGGCCACGGCGGCATCGAACTGCTCGCGCTCCCACTCCAGCAGGTAGCGCCCGGCAGGCGTGGCCAGCCAGGCCGAGAGTTCGTGGCCCGCCTCTACCGTGCCGGGGCTCATGAGTCGCTGGAGACCGGGGCGCGCTGGCCGGCACCCTCCTCGCCCAGCACCGTGGCACGGATCATTTCGCGCATGGCCTTCTTCTCCGGGAAGCTCAGGGTGCGCGAGAGCTCGCGGCGCACGCGCAACAGCAGGTGCCGGTCGGTCTCGGGGGGCACACCTTGCGCATGGCGCATTTCCTCCGACAAGTCCTGCCGGGCGTCGGGGGACTCCTCTTCCCACCACTGAGCAATCACGCGTTGCACCTGCTCGCGCCAATCGTCGGTGGGTGGGGCGGCAGGGTCGGTGTCATTGAAGAACACGGGTTCCTCTCGGCGGGCGTGGGCTTCGGCCGGGCCAGCTGGCGAGATCGGGGCCTGGGCCCGCGCGGGAACGTCGGGCAGGGGCGCGCCCTCTACCGCCAACGCTTGCCAGGCGGCCAGCGGCAGAACCACCCGGCGGTCGGCCTGGGCCAGCAGGCGGGCCCAGCTGGGGTCATCGCTCATGAGCCGGCCCACATGGCGGTGGGCTTCGTCGGTGGCCAGCAGCACCTTGGTCCCACGCCACTGCGCCTCGTCCACATAGGGAATGAGGCGCTCGTCGTCGCTGAACACAAACAGGTGGCTGCAGGCGCCACGTTGCGCCAGCTGGCTGATCTCCAGGCCCATGGCCCGCACCAGCCCCAAGCCGCCATCGGCGTGGTGTTGCGGCACCGTGCGCAGAACCACGTCGTCGAGTGCATCCACCATGGGCCGATCGCTGTAGAGGTAGACGCGCAGCAGCGGCAGGTCGATGCCATGCTGGCGCAACAGGTCTGTCACGACAAGGGTCAGAGTATGGCGTTGCAGGGTCTGGGGGCTGGCGTCCAGATTCTGTCCGGCCAGCCAGGTGGCAAAGCGCTCATCGACGAGCGCCACAGCCTGGGGGGCAGGGCCTGCGGGGTATGCGCCACGTGGGCTGTGAAGGGAGGCTGCGCCGGCAGACGAACCGG
Organism: Serpentinimonas sp.; assembly: GCA_025458665.1. Taxonomy (GTDB): domain Bacteria; phylum Pseudomonadota; class Gammaproteobacteria; order Burkholderiales; family Burkholderiaceae_C; genus JALOSG01. Next base: position 29,069 of record JALOSG010000003.1, on the reverse strand, counting down.
AGGAAGACTGGGGGGACGCTGAAGAATAAGGCGCCGCGGAAGAATAAGGGGAGGAATAGGGTTGGCGCACGGCGCTCCTTTTGCCTAAATGGAACTTAAGCTTCATAGCTTCTGAGAGCCCGAATAAAGCAACGGGTTCACAGAAAGGCCGAATTTTGTCACGGAACGGACAGTGCGCCTGCGCAGTCGGGCGCAGGCGGCGGAGGATGGCCATGCCGAATGGTTATGCTCCAGCAGTGAATTTCGCCCAACTGCTCTTCCCCGACTTCTCGCTCATTCTGTGCGGATACCTGGTGTGCCGCTACACCGCCCTGAACCGCAAGGTCTGGGACCAGGTAGAGAGCCTGGTCTACTACTTCCTGTTCCCGGTGCTGCTGTTTTCCTCCATCGTGCGCACGCCGCTGGATGTACAGACAGCCAGCCACATGGCGGCCGCCGGGCTGAGCCTGGGATTGGCAGGCATTGCCCTGGCCTATTCCCTGCCCTACTGGCCCTGGCTGCGTCGGCACGTGGACGCCCGCCAGCACGCAGCCGCCGCGCAGGTCGCCTTTCGCTTCAACTCCTTCATTGCGCTGGTGCTGGTGGAGCGGGTGGCGGGTGCCGAGGGGCTGCTCATGATCGCCGTGCTGATTGGCGTGTGTGTGCCGCTGTTCAACGTGGGCGCGGTGTGGCCCATGGCGCGCCACGCGCAGCGCGGCTTCGCGCGGGAACTGTTGCGCAATCCGTTGATTCTGGCCACCTTGAGCGGGCTGACCGCCAATCTGCTGGGTTTTCAGATCCCCGACTGGCTGCTGCCCACCACCAACCGCATTGGCCAGGCCTCTCTGGCCCTGGGGCTCATGGCCGCGGGAGCGGGCATGCAGCTGGGCCAGATGCGCCACGCCAAAGCACTGGCCGTGGCAGTGTTGGGGCTGAAGCACCTGGCCTTGCCTGTCCTGGCATTGGCGATGGCGCTGCTGTGGCAGCTGAGCCCTGTGCAGGCGCAGGTGCTGCTGCTGTTCTCGGCGGTGCCCACGGCATCGAGCTGCTACGTACTCGCCGCGCGCATGGGCTACGACGGCGCTTATGTGGCTGGGCTGGTGACGCTGTCCACCCTGCTCGGCATGGCCAGCCTGCCATTCGCGCTGGGTGTGCTGGCGGCCTGGCTACCCGCCTGAACCCGCCTGAACCCGCCGCGACCTCCTTGCAGGCTAACCCCCAGCGCCCTTGACAAGTGCCAGGCGCCGGCGGGCCTGATCGGCCAATGCCGTATTGCCAGCCTGCTGTGCCCAGCTTTCCTGCAGTACCAGCCACGCCAGCAACGGGCGCCGCCAGCCCTGCGCCGACGCAGTTTCAATGGCCAGCGCGGCCAGTTCAAGGCCATCGCCGGGCTGCAGACCTGCGCTGGGCAGGCGCTGCAGGAGCGCTGCTGCAGCCACCAACCGCGGTAGGGGCTCGCCGATGGCACGCAGGCGGTCCATGGCCTGCGCCGCGCCGGCGGCAGAGTCCCACACGGCGAGGGCTTGCTGGGCCGCTGGCAGCAGCGCCACGTCGGCCGGTGTGGCCTGCCCTGCCAGGAACCGGGCGTAGGCCTGCTCGGGCGGGCCCGCGTCCTGAGCCAGCGGCGCAAACGCGGGGCAGGCTACCGGCCGGGAAACGTCCAGGCTGGCCAGCTGCGCAGCGCACCGGGACAGTTCCACCCGCGAGAGCAGGTCTGCCCGGCCGGTGCTGCGCACGGCCGATCGGGCCCGCGCCCACTCGGCATCGGCCACGCGGGTGTTTCCCTCCAGGTAGGCACTGGTGGCACGGTCCACCGCACTCTGGGCGTTCATCTGCCAATCGGGCGGCGGCGGTGTACCCGCGCAACCTGCCAGAAAACCCGACAGAACCAGCAAGGCAGCGGCACCGCGTTTCATGGCAGTTTCAACTCCGTCTCGCGCTGGAAAGGCCACTTGCGGTTGACCTCGTTCACCAGTCCATCTACCTTGCGCAGGCTGGCCTCCACTTCGGCACGCAGTACACCCAGGTCCACCGTGGCTTCGCGGGTGTTCTGGCCTATGGCCTGCGCCTCCACCAGCACGGCATCCACCCGCTGCAGGCTGCTGCGCGCGTCCGCCAGCAAACCTTGCACCTGCTGCACAGTGCCCTGCACGTCGGTCATCAGCCCGGCTTGCCCGAAGACCCGCTCGTCGGCATTGCCCAGCAAGGTCTCGGCCCGGCCTGTGGCTGCCTCTACACGCTCCAGCACCGCCTGGGTCTGGCGCAACAGGCCGAGTGCGGTTTCCCGGTCCGGCGGGTTGCCCATCAGTACACCCATGGCCCCCTCTGGTCCGGCCAGCCGCCCCGTGGTGGTTTCCAGATGGCGCAGGGTGGCGTTGAGCGGGGAATCGGCTGCGGTGATCTGGTTGAGATTGTCCAGCAGTTCCCGGATGGAACTCACCAGCCGGGGAAGTTCGGCCATGGCATCGCCCTTGAGCACGGTGCGCTCGGCGCCATCGGGCAGGGGCGGGTCGTCCAGCAGCCCGGTGTAGGCGCGTATACGGGTGGCACCCACCAGGCTGCGCTCCATGGTGAAGATGCTGCTGGTGCGCAACCATCTGGCGTCGCGCACAGGCACATCCACAATGATGCGCGCATTGCCCGACTCGCCCAGTTCGATGCGCCGCACGCGCCCGATGGGAAAGCCAGAGAAAGTCAGGTCCATGCCCACGCTCACGCCCTCGGAATCGTCGGCAATCAGCACCAGTTCCTGTGTCGACTCGAACACACCCCGCGCATAGAGCAGGTAGGCCGCCGACGCCAACACCAGCAAGGCCATGGCGGCCAGCAGCAGCGCGGCCTTGAACTCGACGTGGCTGACCTCGCTGCCCCTGAAAGGCTGGCGGTACGGGCGGTCTGCCTCGGCCGGGCGCTGGGGCTGCGCGGGTTCCGTGGCGCCGGGCTTGGCGGGAGAGTCTGGCCGTGGTTCCATGCAGGCAGGCGTCTCAGTAGTAGTTGCCCATGAGGGAAATGGCCTCGATGAACAGCAGCACCAGCGACATGCGCACCAGCGTCTGCAATTCGGAGCGGGCGCGCTGGTCCGCCTGAGGTGGATCGAACAGGCTCGACGCCATGGGGATGAGCGAGACGGCGAGCGCAAAGAACACCGTCTTGAACACGAAGATGAGGGTGACCACCGGGCTGAACACCTGACCCACCATGCGGGTGTAGGTCTCCAGCGCCCAGGGGTTGAAGCCATAAATGGTCAGGTAAGCCAGCACCAGAGCCACCACGCAACTCACCGCTGCCAGCGTCACCACCGAGAACATGCCCGCCAGCGCGCGCGGCAGCACCACCCAGCGCACGGGATCCTGCCCGGCATCGCGCAGCCGCTGCAATTCACCCTGCTCGCGCAACGCCAGCACCTCGCCCCCCTGGGGAATGGTGCAGCGCATGGCCACGAACAGCGCCGCGCCCAGCGGAATGATCTCGAGAACCAGCACCCGCACCACCATGTCCACCGCGTACTGCGACAGCCCGTAGCCCAGCGCCGTGACCACCACAATACGGATGAGCACCAGCCCGAGCAGGGACGACAGGATGGTGAACCACAGCAGCACCGGCGCGGTGGCCAGGTAAATCTGCCGGGCCAGCAGGGGCCAGAAATCCCGGCCGTAGCTGCCGGGAGACACCGCCAACACCAGAATGAGCGCGCCCAGGTGCACGATGCGCCACCAGTTGCTCGCCCAGCGCGCGGCCGAGCGGACCAGATCGGTCAGTTGCGAGCCTGCGTGCGGAGTGCTTGCCATGCCCTCATGTTACTGCGCCAGGGCCCACGCCACATGCTCCCGGACCAGCGCGCTGGGGTGCCCGGCGTGCTGGTGCAAGGCGTTGCGCAGTGCAGCGGCCTGGGTCTCGGAAACAACTGGTTGCCGCTGGGGGCGCAAGGCATTGCCCGCCGCCACCGCCAGGTTGCGCAGCCAGCGCTCGTGGCCAATGCGCCGAATGGCCGAGCCTTCCGTGTGGCGCAGGAAATCGGCCTCGGTCCAGCCCAGCAGCGTGGCCAGGGTCTGGCCGGTGAGCGGCGCGCGGGCATCGAAGTCGGGCAGCGGGCTGGTCTGCGCGAACTTGTTCCAGGGACAGGCCAGCTGGCAATCGTCACAGCCATAAATGCGGTTGCCCATGAGCGGGCGCAGTTCCAGGGGAATGGGGCCGGCGTGCTCGATGGTGAGGTAAGAAATGCAACGCCGTGCATCCACCCGGTAAGGCGCGACGATGGCGCCCGTGGGGCACAGGTCCAGGCAGGCAGTGCACTGGCCGCAGTGCGCAGTTTCTGGTGGCGTGGGCGGCAGGGCCAGGTTCACATAGACCTCGCCCAGAAAAAACATCGAGCCCGCTTCGCGGTGCAGCACCAGGGTGTGCTTGCCGCGCCAGCCCAGACCGCTGCGGGTGGCCAGCTCCGCCTCCAGCACGGGGGCCGAATCGGTGAACACGCGGGCCGCAAGGCCAGCTTCACCGGCAGCCGCCAAGGCATCTTGCATGCGCTCGCTCAGAGTCTGCAGGCGCTGGCGCAGCACCTTGTGGTAGTCCCTGCCCCGCGCGTACAAAGACACCGTGCCTTCCTGCGGCCGCTCCAGCCGCGCCCATTCCACCGCCTGCCAATCGGGCGGGCTGTGGCGTGGCAGGTAGTCCATGCGCGCAGTGACTACACTCAACGTGCCCGGCACCAGTTCGGCCGGCCGCGCGCGGCGCAGGCCGTGGCGCTGCATGTAGTCCATGTCGCCATGAAAGCCGGCCGCCAGCCATGCCAGCAGGCCGGGTTCGGCCGAACTGAGGTCCACCCCGGCCACACCGATCTGGGAAAATCCCAGCTCACGGCCCCACGCCTGAACCTGTGACACGAAGTGAGCAGCACTGAACATCTGGCCTACATTGTAGAAAGCGCCGACGAGGCCACCACAGCGCGCACGGCGCAGCGGCTGGCGCAATGCGCTGGGTTGCAGTACGCCAGCATCACCCTGCATGGCGACCTGGGCGCGGGCAAGACCACCTGGGTGCGCTACCTGCTGCGCGCCCTGGGAGTGGCAGGGCGAATCAAGAGCCCGACGTACGCCGTGCTCGAATCCTACGAGGCACCGGCCGCGCCGCACTGGCCGCAGGGGCTGGCGGTATCGCACTTCGACTTCTACCGCTTCACCGATCCGCGCGAATGGATAGACGCGGGCTTCCGCGAACTTTTTGCAGCCCCGGGCCTCAAGCTGGTGGAATGGCCGGAGAAGGCCCAGGGAACCCTGCCCACCCCCGATCTGAGCCTGCATCTGCAGGCCCTGCCCGACGACCACCGCCGCATGACATTTCAGTCCCACACCAAAGCCGGCGCAGCGCTGCTGCAGCGGTTGAAGGAGGCGCCGCTTGCTGCGCCGTGACCTGCTTGGCGCTGGCGCATCGGCGGGCGTGCTTCTGCTCTGGCTGGGTCCGCAGCAGATTGCCTGGGGCGCCAGCATTCTGGCGGTGCGCATTTGGCCAGCGCGCGATTACACCCGTGTCACCATCGAGTCCGATGGCAAGCTCACCGCGCGCCAGTTCTTTGTGACCGACCCGCCCCGCCTGGCGGTGGACATTGAAGGCCTGGACCTGATTCCCGGCCTGCGAGAACTGGTGAGCCAGGTGCGCAGTGACGACCCCAATGTGTCGGGGATACGCGTGGCACAGAACGCGCCGAACGTGGTGCGGCTGGTGCTGGACCTGAAACAGCCCATCACGCCGCAGGTGTTCAACCTGGAGCCAGTGGCTGCCTACCAGCACCGGCTGGTGCTGGACCTCTACCCCGCTGAGGCCCCCGACCCTCTGGCCGACCTGATACGGCAGAAACTGGAAGCTACCGAAGGCATACAGGCTGGGAGCGCGGCGCCCGCAGACTCTGCCGCGCCGGCGAACGACCCGCTCGGAAACCTCATTGCGGAGAAGCTGGGTGGGGAGGTTGCACCAGCAGCAGTACCCTCGGCCCAGGCGGCCCAGGCGGCCCAGGCGGCCCAGGCAGCACCTAGCGCACCGGCCACCACAGCCTCCGTCACGGCCCAGGCCACCCCGCAAGCCACCCCGCAAGCCACCCAGGGGCCCGCCAGCTCATCCATTGCCGCCAAGCGCGCCCCGGGCGCAGCGCCCCGGGTGGGCAAGACCGACCGCCTCATCGTGGTGGCTATTGACCCGGGCCATGGCGGCGAAGACCCCGGGGCCATTGGCCCTGGCGGTACCCGCGAAAAAGACGTGGTGCTGCAGATTGCCTACCGCCTGCGCGACCGCGTCAACCGCGCGCGGGTGAATGGCAACCCCATGCGGGCCTTCATGACCCGCGATGCCGACTTCTTCGTGCCCCTGCATGTGCGGGTGGACAAGGCGCGCCGTGTGCAGGCCGACCTGTTCATCAGCATCCATGCCGATGCTTTTTTCACGCCACGTCCGCAGGGTGCCAGCGTCTTCGCCCTGAGCGAGCGCGGTGCCACCAGTGCGGCGGCACGCTGGATGGCGAACAAGGAGAATGAGTCCGACTTCGTGGGCGGCGTGAGCGTGCAGGTGAGTGACGACGCGCTGCGCCGCGCGATGCTGGACATGAGCACCACCGCGCAGATCAACGACAGCCTGAAGCTCGGCTCGGCCGTACTGACCGAGATTGGCCGGGTGGGCAAGCTGCACAAGCCCCGTGTGGAACAGGCCGGGTTTGCCGTGCTGCGCGCCCCCGACATACCCAGCGTTCTGGTGGAAACCGCCTTCATCAGCAACCCCGATGAAGAGAAACGCCTGGTGATGGCGCGCTACCAGAACCAGCTGGCCGACGCCATGATGCGCGGCATAGAGCGCTACTTCGCGGCCAACCCTCCGCTGGCGAGAAGCCGCCAGATTTAGGACCCGCAGCGCCGTTTCAGATCGGGTAAATCAGCGAGTTCAGGATCATCTCGCTGTCGTACACGCAGTGGCGGGATTGCAGTTTCAGGCCCGCTTCAGTGCGCACCCATTCGTCCAGGTAGCGGCCCACGCTGAATACCTCGCTCACGCCGCCTGGCTTGGTGCGGAACACCGCGTAATGGGTCTGGCTGCGCAGCGCGGCGCTGGGCTCTCCTTCGGGGGCAGGCAACCATAGCGCCGCGCCCACCACATGGCGGGTGTAGTAAGGCCCGTGGTAAATCGTCTGGGTGATGCCGTGCACGCGGTCCTTCATCATGCCCTGGCTCTCCAGGTCCATGAGACACAGTGGCAGGCCACGGTCGTGGTTCTCGCGCGCCTGCACGCGGTAGCGGCCCTCGGGCAGGAAAAAGTCGGGCCAATCGGCAAACCGGCGCTCGTCCAGCGCGGCCGCGTAGGCGGCGTTGATCTGGTTGATCTCGTGGTGCAGCAGCACCGCTTCCAGCGTGGCGCTTGTGATCGCGGTCGAGGTGCCGTTCATGGCTGCATGGCCTTCTTCCAGTAGCCGTACATGGCGCGGATCAGCGTCTCCGTCACCATGTGTTCGGTCGGGGGTTCGCCTATGCCATCGGCCACACCGCCCAGTTCGCACAGCGTCTGGCCACGGCCCTGCCCGTCGCTGTTCCACTGCGCAAAGCCGTCCTGGCTGAACTCGATCACCTCGCCGTCGTCGGCGCTTACAAAGCCTGCGGGCCCGAACAGATTGGCCTGGCGCAGACGGCGCCGCGTCATCTCGGGCGTGTCGTCGGCGAAGCCAAAGTGCGTCCAGACAAAGTCGAAGCTGCCCTCGCCGCGCGGCACGATGTGGCGCGTGCTGAGCGAGTTCACCTGCTGCTGGATGATGAGGCTGGGGAACAGCGTGATCATGGTCACGGTGGGGGTGATGGTGGCCCCCGGACTGGACTCGGCAGCGGATGGGTCGGGGATGGTCCACCAGGGCTCGGGCACCACATCCAGGAGGCGCGCGTCGTTCAGCGTCATGTTGGCCTTGAAGCTGGTCACGCCTTCGGTCACGGCGCTGGGTACCACCGCGCTGTCGTTGCGGCGCGAAATCATGACCGCATGGCGGCCGTGCTCGTCCATCACCATGCGGCTTTTCTGGTCGGCGCGCCACAGGCCAAAGGTCACGAACCAGGTGTGCAGCAAGCCGGGGTGGTAGGGGTCCTTGATGTTCTCCATCATCAGCTTCCAGTTGCCCGGAATGCGCTGGCGGTTGTAGCCCAGCAAGGTGAGCGGGCGCGGGCCCTCCGGCCCCTGAAAAATGCGGTCCAGCCAGGGCATGATCTGCGGGCCCAGGTAGTCCTTCAGGGGTGGTGCTTCGGCGCTGAAAGTGGCAAACACCAGCCCGCCCAGCACCTCCACGCGCAGCCTCTGCAGGCCGTGGGCCTTCAGGTCGAAATCGGGCGGCATGCCGCCCTGGGTGCAGTCACCCGCCTCGGTCACCACGCGCACGCCGTCCTTGAAGGGCAAGCCCGCCAAATCGCCGTTGAGCTTGTAGGTCCACTGGTGGTAGGGGCAGACGAAGTTGCGCGCATTGCCGTGGGGCTCCTGGCAGAAGCGCACGCCCCGGTGGGCGCAGCGGTTTTCCACTACGCGGATACCGTGGTCTGTCCCCCGGTCTTTGGGAAGCACGCGGTCGCGCACCACAATCACCTGCCGCTCCCCCACCCAGCTGAGCTTGAAATCACCCGGCTTCGGGATCTCTGCCTCGAGCCCGACGTAACTCCAGTGGGCGCCATAAAAAATCCGATCCAGTTCCCGCTGGTAGACGGCGGGGTCGGTGTAGGCCCAGAAAGGCACCCGGCTGGAGCCTGCCACCTCGGGCCAGCGTTGCAGAAAGTCGGCAGACAGTGGAGCGTTCATGGCGTTTCCGGTGCGGTCGGTTGGGGGTGGGCTTCGCTGGCGGCTGTGGGCAAATCGTATGTACACATATTAAATCCCCTGGGTACAGACCATTCGAGGGAATACCCTGGTCCCGCCCCGCTTCTACAATGCGCCGGTGAACCCAGCCGCACCGCGCCGCCCCATCCGCGAACTCCCCGACGAACTCATCAGCCAGATCGCCGCTGGCGAGGTGGTGGAGCGCCCCGCTTCCGTGGTGCGCGAGCTGGTGGACAACGCACTGGACGCCGGCGCCCGCCACATCACGGTGCGCTTGCAGGCCGGCGGCGTGCGCCTGATTGCGGTGGAGGACGACGGCTTCGGCATCCCGCGCGAGGAACTACCCATAGCCCTGAAGCGCCACGCCACCAGCAAGATCAGGAACCTGTCCGATCTGGAGTCCGTGGACAGCATGGGCTTCAGGGGCGAGGCGCTGGCCGCCATCAGCTCCATCGCAGAGGTGAGCCTGCTCTCGCGGCCGTCTGCGTCCACTTCGCCGGCCGCAGGCCAGACCCCAGACACCCACGCCTGGCTGCTCCACGCCCGCACCGGCGAGCTGGAACCCGCCGCCCGCACCACCGGTACCACGGTGGAGGTGCGCGAACTGTTCTACGCCACCCCGGCGCGGCGCAAGTTCCTCAAGGCCGACTCCACCGAGCTGGCCCATTGCGTGGAAGCCGTGCGCCGCCACGCCCTGGCCCGGCCCGATGTGGGCTTTGCCGTGTGGCACGATGGCAAACTGGTGGAACAGTGGCGCGAGTGCCTGCAGGACAGCGCCGAAGCCGCCCTGGCCCAGCGCCTGGGCGACGTACTGGGCGCCGATTTTCTGGCCGAGAGCCTGCCCGTGGAGGCGCAGCGCGGCGGCGTGCGCGTGTGGGGCCGCATAGGCCTGCCCGATGCCGCCCGCGCCCGCGCCGACCGCCAGTTCGCTTACGTGAACGGCCGCTACGTGCGAGACAAAGTGGTCACCCACGCCGCGCGCACCGCTTACGCCGATGTGCTGCACGGCCAGCGCCAGCCCGTGTTTGCGCTGTTCATCGAGATCGACCCCGCGCGGGTGGACGTGAACGTCCACCCCACCAAGATCGAGGTGCGCTTCCGCGACGCGCGCGAGGTGCACCAGGCCGTGCTGCACGCTCTGGCCGACGCATTGGCGCAACCCCGTGCGGGGGTGGCGCAGGAAGTCACTCCCAGCGCCATCCCCAGCGCCACAACGAACCCCTCGGGGCCTCCCGGCTACGCCCCTGCGCCCTCCGCCACAGAAGCCCAGAGCGCACCCTGGCAGAGCCCGTTCCGCTTCGCATCCCCTGAACCGCAGGGGTACGGTACCCCCCTCACCGCCAGCGATGTGGCTGCGCTGTGGCAGCCTGCGGGTGGGCCGCCCTCCCAACCGGGCACCCGCGCTGTCTACCCGAACCCGCAGGGCCACTTCACGGAGGGCAGCACCGAAGCCACCCACGAAACCTGGCCTCTGGGCCGCGCGCTGGCACAGCTGCACGGCGTCTACATCCTGGCGGAAAATGCCCACGGCTTGGTGCTGGTGGACATGCACGCCGCGCACGAACGCATCGTGTACGAGCGGCTCAAGCAACAGTTTCTGGCGCAGCAAGCGCCAGAAGGCGCCACAGCGCGCCTGCCCAGCCAGCCCCTGCTGGTACCTGCCAGCTTCGCTGCCACCCCGGCGGAAGTGGCCACCGCGCAAGAGCACGCCGACACCCTGGCGCTCCTGGGTATGGACGTGTCGCCGCTGGGCCCGCACTCGCTGGCCGTGCGTGCCGTCCCCGCCGTTCTGGCCCAGGGCGATGTGGTGGAACTGGCCCGCAGTGTGCTAGCCGAACTCCTGCAGCACGACGCCGCCACGCTGGTGGCCCGCGCGCAGAACGAACTGCTGGCCACCATGGCCTGCCACGGCGCCGTGCGGGCCAACCGCCGCCTCACCCTGCCCGAAATGGACGCGCTGCTGCGCCAGATGGAAACCACCGAACGCAGCGACCAGTGCAACCACGGCCGCCCCACCTGGCGCCAGGTGTCCATGAAAGAGCTGGACGGCCTATTCCTGCGCGGGCGCTGAACCCCCGCAACATCCTGTAGCCGCCACATCGCCGTGGTACGCTCCCCGCCATGCCAACCGCTTCCCCCAGCACCATGTCCCCGGGCCTTGTGGTGCTGTTCCTTTCTCTGCTGCTGGGCATACAGCCCATCGCCACCGACCTGTACCTGCCCGCCCTGCCCGCCATCACCGAAGGTTTTGGCGCGGGTATGCCGCAGGCGCAGCTCACCCTCACCGCATTGCTGCTGGCGTTCGGTGTCTCGCAGCTATTCTGGGGGCCTCTGTCGGACCGGTTTGGCCGCCGGCCCATTCTGCTGGTCGGCACCACAGCGTTCGCGCTGGCGTCTTTAGGCAGCCTGTTCGCGCAGAGCATGGACCAGCTCATCCTGTGGCGCGCCGTGCAGGGCGCAGCCATGGGCGCAGCGGTCATGTGCGCACGCGCCATCGTTCGCGACCTTTACACCCCGGCCGATGGAGCCCGGATGATGTCCAAAGGCCTCACCGGCCTGGGCGTGCTGGCCTGCATGAGCGCGCCCACCGGTGGTCTGCTGGCAGGCCTGTTCGGCTGGCAGGCCGCCCTGGCCGTGGTGGCGGTGTTCGGTGTGGTGACACTGGCGCTGCTGACCTGGAAGTTCGAGGAAACCCTGGCGGAGCCCAACCCCAAAGCCCTGCAACCGCGGGACATGTGGCGCGTCTGGAAGCTCATCCTGCGCCACCCCACGTTCTGGGCCTATGCGCTGCTGGCACTGGCCTCCTACGGTGGTCTGTTCACTTTCCTGGCCACCTCCTCCTTCGTGTTCATCCGCATACTGGGGCTCAGTCCCACCCAGTACGGGCTGGTCATGTTCTCCATGTCCTTCGTGTACATCCTGGGCACGCTGGTGTGCCGCCAGCTCATTCCCCGTCTGGGTGTGCGGCGCACGGTGGCGGTGGCGGCCTGCTTCACGCTGGCCGGGGGCACGTCTGCCGGTGTGCTGGCCCTGCTGGGCTGGCAGAGCGTCTGGACCATCATGGGGCCGTTCTACCTCTTCATCCTGGCGCACGGCGTGCACCAGCCTTGCGGGCAAAGTGGCGCGGTATCGCCGTTCCCGCAGGCAGCGGGCACTGCCTCGGCCATTGCCGGCTTCCTCATGATGGTGGCAGCCTTTGCCATGGGCAGCTGGATCGGGCGCCAGCTCTCCACCGGCACCGACGCGCAGGCCCCTTCGGTGTTCCCGCTCACCCACGGGCTGTGGTTCTGGAGCGTGGTCATTGCCTTCGTGGCCTGGGTGCTGGTGCAGCGCTACGGCGAGGTGAAGGCGCCGCTGCAGCGCGCCGTGCCCGAAGGCAACGCGGCGCCCTGATGGAGCCACTGTCCACGGGTTCGGCAAGGGTGGTGCCGCAAGCAGGCCCACTGAAGTGGCTGGCGGTGGCCGGGCCCACGGCTTCGGGCAAAAGCGCCTGGGCGCTTCAGCTGGCCCACGCAGTGGGGCTTGCCCTGCCCGGGCGTACAGCTGCCCGCCCGCCGGTAGAGATCATCAGCGTGGATTCCGCGCTGGTGTACCGCGGCATGGACATAGGCACAGCCAAACCCACAGTGGCCGAACAACAGCAGGTGCAACACCACCTGCTGGACCTGCTGGACCCCACCGAAAGCTACAGCGCCGCGCGCTTTGTACAAGACGCGCACGCGGCGCTGCAAGACGTCTGGGCGCGCGGGCATTTCCCGCTGCTGGTGGGCGGCACCATGCTGTACTTCAAGGCGCTGTTGCAGGGCCTGGACGAGATGCCGGGCACCGACCCGGTGTGGCGCGAGCGCATTGCCGCCGATGCACGGGAACTGGGCTGGCCCGCTCTGCACGAGCGCCTACAGGCGCTGGACCCGGTGACCGCCGCACGCCTGGCGCCCAACGACAGCCAGCGCATAGGCCGCGCGCTGGAGGTGGTGTGCAGCACGGGCAAGCCGCTGTCTGCCTACCACCACAAGGACGCCAGCCAGCAGGAAGCCGAACCAACCGGGCAGCCCACCATTCTGGGTCAGTCCGGTGCGCTGCTGTCCCTGGAACCGCAGGACCGCCGCTGGCTGCACCAGCGCATCGAACAACGCTTCGCTGCCATGCTGCAACAGGGTTTTCTGGAAGAGGTGCAGCGCCTGCGCCAGCACCCGGGCGTGCACGCCAGCCTGCCCGCCATGCGCTGCGTGGGCTACCGGCAGGCCTGGGAGTGGCTGGATGCTGGCACCGAGCCCTTGGCGGTCCTGCAGGAACGCGGCGCCGCCGCCACGCGCCAACTGGCCAAGCGCCAGCTCACGTGGCTGCGCAGCATGCCCGAGCGCGTGGTGCTGCCCGCCGACAGCCCGCAGGCCTTGCAGGCCGCCGCTGCCGCTTACGCGGACACCGTGGTGGCCAGCCTCAGGCGTTGACCCGCGCCAGCGCTTCGGCGTACTCGCGCTTCAGGCGCGCCACCAGTTCGCCGGCGGGCACCACAGCGTCCACCGCGCCTATGCCCTGGCCACAACCCCAGATGTCTTTCCACGCCTTCTTGGAACCCTCGCCGCCGCCGAAATTCATCTTGCTCGGGTCGCTCTCGGGCAGGTTGTCGGGGTCCAGGCCTGCGGCCTTGATGGAGGGCTTGAGGTAGTTACCGTGCACCCCGGTGAACAGGTTGCTGTAGACGATGTCGTCCGAGTTGCCATCCACGATAGCCTGCTTGTATGCGTCAGAGGCGCGGGCCTCTTCGGTGGCAATGAAGGCCGAGCCGATGTAGGCAAAGTCCGCCCCCGCCGCACGCGCCGCCAGCACCGCACCACCGTGCGCAATGCTGCCCGACAGGGCCAGGGGGCCATCGAACCACTGGCGGATTTCCTGGATGAGCGCAAACGGGCTCTTCACACCCGCGTGGCCACCGGCACCCGCGGCCACCGCCACCAGACCATCGGCGCCCTTGTCTATGGCCTTGTGCGCAAAGAAGTTGTTGATGATGTCGTGCAGCACCACACCACCCCAGCTGTGCACGGCCTGGTTCACGTCTTCGCGGGCGCCCAGGCTGGTGATGACGATGGGCACCTTGTACTTGGCGCACACCTCCATGTCGTGCTCCAGCCGGTCGTTGCTCTTGTGCACGATCTGGTTGATGGCGTAGGGCGCAGCGGGCTGGTCCGGGTGGGCCTTGTCGTGCGCGGCAATGCCCTCGGTGATCTCGTGCAGCCATTCCTCGAGTTGCGACGCCGGGCGCGCGTTGAGCGCCGGCATGGAGCCCACCACGCCCGCTGCGCACTGCGCAATCACCAGCTTGGGGTTGCTGATGATGAACAGGGGCGCGCCAATGACGGGGAAGCGCAGACGTTGCAGCGCGGCAGGCAGTTTGGACATGGGGTCTCCGGTGGGGTTCGTGTAATGGTTAAGGGGGTCAGATCGGGCGAACAGCTGCGCTCAGCATGCCACGTTCAGAATGCTTCCACCGCCATCTCGGTGACACCGGCGTGGCCTTCCACAATGGCGTCGCGCACACCGGGGGCACGGCTGAGGATGTGGTCGGCGTAGAAGCGGGCCGTGCTGATCTTGGCCTGCATGAAGGGCACATCGCGGCCAGCGGCGGCTTCGCGCTCGGCCACCAGCAGCGCGCGGCCCATCTGCCAGCCCGCCATGAGGTTGCCGGCCAGCATCAGGTAGGGCACGCTGCCGGCAAAGGCGGCGTTGGGGTTGGCGCGGGTGTTGGCGGCAATGAAGTCCACCACATCCACAAAAGCCTCGCGGGCCGCAGCCAGCCGCTGGGCTACCGCCACCGCATGGGCCGAACCGCTGGCGCGCAGCTCGGCTTCGGTGCCGGCAATCTGGGCCGCAATGGCTTTGGCGGTGTTGCCGCCGTCGCGGGCGGTCTTGCGGCCCACCAGGTCGTTGGCCTGGATGGCGGTGGTGCCTTCGTAAATGGTCAGGATCTTGGCGTCGCGGTAGTACTGCGCAGCACCGGTTTCCTCGATGAAGCCCATGCCACCGTGCACCTGCACGCCCAGGCTGGTCACTTCCAGGCTCATCTCGGTGCTGTAGCCCTTCACCAGCGGCACCATGAACTCATAGAACGTGGCGTTCTGCTTGCGCACATCGGCGTCGGGGTGGTGGTGGGCCGCGTCGTAGGCCGCCGCTGCCACGGCCGACATGGCACGGCAACCCTCCACGGTGGCGCGC
This sequence comes from Serpentinimonas sp., assembly GCA_025458665.1. Taxonomy (GTDB): domain Bacteria; phylum Pseudomonadota; class Gammaproteobacteria; order Burkholderiales; family Burkholderiaceae_C; genus JALOSG01. Next base: position 14,057 of record JALOSG010000003.1, on the reverse strand, counting down.
ATGGTCATGAGCATGCGCTTCACGTCAGGGTGGTGGATGATGGGCGCCGCCGCATTCAGGCTGCCATCCACGGGCCGGCTCTGCACGCGGTCGCGGGCGTACTGCACCGCCTTCTGGTAGGCACGCTCGGCAATGGCTATGCCCTGCACACCCACGGCAAAGCGGGCCGCGTTCATCATGATGAACATGTACTCCAGGCCACGGTTTTCCTCGCCCACCAGGTAACCCACCGCGCCGCCGTGGTCGCCGTACTGCAATACCGCCGTGGGGCTGGCCTTGATGCCCATCTTGTGCTCGATGCTCACGCAGTGCACGTCGTTGCGGGCACCCCACCAGGTGCACGATGTTCTCGGCCATGTCGTGCTCACCGTAGGTGATGTAGATCTTGGTGCCGAACACCTTGTAGGTGCCGTCGGGCTGCGGCTCGGCGCGGCTGCGCACCATCGACAAGTCGGAACCCGCCTGCGGTTCGGTCAGGTTCATGGTGCCGGTCCACTGGCCACTGATGAGCTTTTCCAGGTAGGTGGCTTTCAGCTCATCGCTGCCAGCGGTGAGCAGCGCTTCAATGGCGCCGTCGGTGAGCAGCGGACACAGCGCAAAGCTCATGTTGGCCGAGTTCAGCACTTCGCTGCAGGCCGAGCCTATGGTCTTGGGCAGGCCCTGACCGCCGAAGTCGGCCGGGTGCTGCAGGCCCTGCCATCCGCCCTCGGCGTACTGGCGGTAGGCGTCGCGGAAACCCGGCGTGGTGGTGACCTTGCCGTCGTGGAAGCTGGACGGGTACTTGTCGCCCTCCCAGTTCAGCGGCGCAATGACTTCCTGGTTCAGGCGAGCGCACTCTTCCAGCACCGCCTCGGCCGTGTCCAGACCGGCTTCCTCGAAACCGGGCAGTTGGGCCACCTGTTCAAGGCCTGCCAGATGCTCGATGGTGAACATCATGTCTTTGACGGGGGCGATGTAGCTCATGCGTGTGTCTCCGGTGACTGATAGCGGCCATGCCTGCAGCAAGAAGCAGAAAGCGGCAGGCAGACCAAAAAAAGGGCGCCAGCTTGCGGGACGCCCAGAGTTTCAGGGAAAGGTTACAGGCTCTTGACCAGTTCCGGCACCGCCTCGAACAGGTCGGCCTCCAGGCTGTAGTCGGCCACGCTGAAGATGGGGGCTTCCGGGTCCTTGTTGATGGCCACAATGACCTTGGAATCCTTCATGCCCGCCAGGTGCTGGATGGCACCCGAAATGCCGGCAGCGATGTAGAGGCTGGGCGCCACGATCTTGCCGGTCTGGCCCACCTGCCAGTCGTTCGGGGCGTAGCCGGCGTCCACCGCAGCGCGGCTGGCACCCAGAGCGGCACCCAGCTTGTCGGCCAGCGGGGTCATGACTTCGTTGAACTTCTCGGCACTGCCCAGGGCGCGGCCGCCCGACACAATGATCTTGGCGGCCGTGAGTTCGGGCCGGTCGCTCACGGCGAGTTCGGAGCCCACGAAGCTGCTCTTGCCGCTGTCGCCCACGGCGGCGGCCGTAGCCACGGCGGCCGAGCCACCGGTGGCGGCGGCATCGAAGCCGGTGGTGCGCACCGTGATGACCTTCACCGCATCGCTGCTCTGCACCACGGCCATGGCGTTGCCGGCATAAATGGGGCGCTCGAAGGTGTCGGCGGCGTCCACACGGGTGATGTCGGAAATCTGCGCCACATCGAGCTTGGCGGCCACGCGCGGAGCGATGTTCTTGCCGCGCGCGGTGGAGGCGAACAGGATGTGGCTGTAGCCACCAGCGGCCACAGCGGCCAGCACCTGGGGTGCCACGTTTTCAGCCAGACCGTGCTCCAGCTGGGCGGCATCGGCATGCAGCACCTGGGCCACGCCCTGCACCTGCGCCGCCTGGGCAGCGGCAGCACCGGCGTTGAAGCCAGCCACCAGCACATGGATGGCTCCGCCCGTGTGCTTGGCAATGTGGGCCGCGGCGGTCACGGTGTTGAGCGTGGCGCCTTTGAGGCTGGCGTTGTCGTGTTCGGCCACGACCAGAATGAGGTTGCTCATGGAAGGACTCCTGGAATCTTGTGGGTTGTTGGGTGTGAGGTGAAGGAACGCGGACAGCGCGCTCAGATCACCTTGGACACGTTCTTGAGCTTGTCCACCAGCGTGGCCACATCGGCCACCTTGATACCGGCGCTGCGCTTGGGCGGCTCACTGACCTTCAAGGTCTTGAGGCGCGGCGCCACATCCACACCCAGCTCTTCGGGCTTGATGTTGTCCAGCTGCTTCTTCTTGGCCTTCATGATGTTGGGCAGCGTCACGTAGCGCGGCTCGTTGAGGCGCAGGTCGGTGGTGACCACAGCCGGCAGGCTCAGGGCCACGGTCTCCAGGCCGCCGTCCACCTCGCGGGTCACGTGCACCTTGCCGTCCACCATCTCCACCTTGGAGGCAAAGGTGGCCTGCGGCAGGTCGGCCAGGGCCGCCAGCATCTGGCCGGTCTGGTTGGCGTCGTCGTCAATGGCCTGCTTGCCCAGAATGATCAGGCCCGGCTGCTCTTTGTCCACCAGGGCCTTCAGGATTTTGGCCACGGCCAGGGGCTGCAGCTCTTCGTTGGTTTCCACCAGGATGGCGCGGTCGGCGCCAATGGCCATGGCGGTGCGCAGGGTTTCCTGGCACTGGGCCACGCCGCAGGACACGGCAATCACTTCGGTGGCAGCGCCCTTCTCTTTCAGGCGCACGGCCTCTTCCACGGCAATTTCGTCGAAGGGGTTCATGCTCATCTTCACGTTGGCGATATCGACGCCGGAGCCGTCGGCCTTCACGCGCACCTTCACGTTGTAGTCCACCACGCGCTTGACGGGCACCAAAATCTTCATGACTAGCTCCTGTGATCTGGGATCTGTTTGAGATTGACGTTTACGTAAACGTCACATTGTAGAGCGACCCAAGCCGGTCGGTCCAGAAAAAACGAACGATCGTTCTTTTTTGCGAATTATAGAGACCTCACTCGCCCGCTTCAAGCACTTTTTCTGCCCCCTGCACACGCACCACCCGTTGCGGGTACGGAATCTGTATGCCATGCGCCCGGAACGCCTGCAGGATCTGCAGGTTGATGGCGGAGCGGAGCACCAACTGCCCGGCTTCGGGATCGGCAATCCAGTAGCCCAGCGTGAACTCCAGCCCGTCGGCACCGAAAGTGGCGAGGTTGGCTGTAGGCGCCGGGTCGCGCAGCACCCGCGGTTGCGCCAGGGCAGCCTCCGTCAGCAGCCGGCGGACCAGTTCCACGTCGCTGTCGTAGGCCACGCTCACGGTGGTGGACTGCCACACCTTCGGGTCGGCCAGAGACAGGTTCTCCACCCGGCTGATGATGAAAAACTCGTTCGGCACGATGGACTCGCTGCCCGTGAGCGAGCGGATCACCGTGGAGCGGGCGTTGATGTCGGTGATGCGGCCTTCGAAGTTGTCCACCCGCACCATGTCGCCAATGCGCACGCTGCGCTCGGTCAGGATGACGAAGCCACTGACGTAGTTGGATGCCAGCTTCTGCAGGCCAAAACCAATGCCCACGCCGACCGCGCCGCCCAGCACCGACAAGGCCGTGAGGTCGATACCCACCGAAGTGAGTGCCACGATCAGGCCCACAAACAGCAGCAGCGCGCGTGTGGCGTTGCTCACTGCCTTGCGCAATGAAAGCTCGGAGTTGCCCACGGCAGAGCGCAGCAGCCGCGCCTCGATGGCCGAAGACACCCACAGCGTGAGGATGAGTACCGCGCCCGCCGTCAGGGCGCCTTCGATCAGGGTGCGCACCGACAGCGTGGAGCCACCAATCTTCCAGGTGATCTGATCGAGTTCGTGCCAGATGACGGGAAGCAGCCCGCTCACCCACAGCACCATGCTCAGCCACGCCACCCAGGAAATGGTGCGCTCTATGGGGCGCAGCCACGGCGCATCGGAAAACGCCACTTGCAGCACCTTGACCCCGACGCGGATGACGACCAGCGCCACCAGCACGGGTACCGCCACGCGCAGCACCGCCAGCGCCAGGTGCCCATCCAGCGCTGTACGGCTGGCATACACCAGACCCAGCAACAGGAGCGGGAACAGCACGCCGTCCACCCAGCGGCGGCCGAACCAGATGGAGCGCGCCTCCGATTGCCCCAGGGAGCGGCGCAGCAGGAACACCAGACCGAACGCGAGCAAGGTGCAACCCACCAGCACAGCCAGTTCGATGAGCACACTGGGCTGGCGGAACGCGGAGAGCCACACGTCGAACTCCAGCAGCGCGCTGGGTGAGTAGCCGGGAGCGGAAGCCGGGGTGGCCGGGGTGGCGGGGGCAGAGATAGCCGCGGGGATCAGGTTCGGAGTGGTCATGAAGGCAGACGGATCACAAAAAAAGCGCCTGTGGCACAGACGCTTGGAGCATGGGGTGTGTACTCAGTTCAACGGCACCGTCAGGCGGCCCGCCATGCGGGTGGCCGCTTCTCAATGAAAGCCTGCACGCCTTCCTGCGCCACTTCGTGGGCCATGTTGCAGGCCATGGTCTGGCCCGCCAACTGGTAGGCCGCTTCAATCCCGGTCTCGCGGTGCTGGTAGAACACGGCCTTGCCCATGGCAATGGCCACACGGGGCTTGGCCAGAATGGCGGCCACCAGTTTTTCCACCTCGGCGTCCAGGGCCTCGGCAGACACCACGCGGTTCACCAGCCCGCGCTGCTGGGCGGTCTCGGCACTGATGAACTCGCCCGTTAGGAGCATTTCCATGGCGGTTTTGGTGGGCACATTGCGCACCAGCGGCACGCTGGGCGTGGCGCAGAACAGGCCCACATCGATACCATTCACACCGAACTTGGCCTCCTGCACTGCCACCGCCAGATCGCACTGCGCCACCAGCTGACAGCCTGCCGCCGTGGCCAGTCCCTGCACCCGCGCAATCACGGGCAGGGGCAGTTGCTGGATCTGCATCATCATGCGGGAGCACTGGGCAAACAGGCGCCGGTAGTAGGCCTCTTCGGGCTGGGCCTTCATTTCCTTCAGGTTGTGGCCGGCGCAAAAGGCCTTGCCGGCCGCGCCCAGCACCACCACCCGGCCCTCGGGGTCGGCGGCAATTTCGGTGAGCTTGTCCGACAGGGCGGCCAGCATCGCTTCGCTCAGCGCATTGAAGGCCTTGGGCGTGTTCAGCGTCAGGGTGTGCACACCGCGCGCGTCGCGCTGGTGCAGCAGTATGGGTTCTTGCGGGGTGGGATCTTGCATACCAGTCTCCTCAAATCTCGGCCAGGGCGCGGATGTGTGCTTCCACGCTGCGTGCCAGCGCGCTCAGGTTGTAGCCACCTTCCAGGCAACTCACCACACGGCCTTTGGCGTGGCGGTTGGCCACCGCCTTGATCTGCTGGGTCATCCAGGTGTAGTCCTGCTCCACCAGGCCCAGCTGGCCCATGTCGTCCTCGCGGTGGGCATCGAAGCCGGCGCTGATGAAAATCATCTCGGGCTTGTGCGCGTTCAGCCGCGGCAGCCAGCACATGTCCACCAACTCGCGTATGTCCATGCCTTTGGTGTAAGCGGGTACCGGCAGGTTCACCAGGTTGTCGGCGCTGGCGTGGTTCCACTCCGGGTAGAAGGGGTGCTGGTAGAAGCTGCACATGAGTATGCGCGGGTCACCGGCCACAATGTCTTCGGTGCCGTTGCCGTGGTGCACATCAAAGTCGATGATGGCCACGCGTTTCAGGCCATGGCGCTCCAGCGCGTACTTGGCCGCCACCGCCACGTTGTTGATGAAACAGAAGCCCATGGCTTTACCGCGCGTCGCATGGTGGCCCGGCGGACGAACGGCGCAGAAGGCATTTTCCAGCTCCCCAGCCATGACCGCGTCGGTCGCGTCGATGGCCGCACCGGCCGACAGCAGCGCGGCCTCCCAGGTGTGCACGTTCATGGCGGTGTCGGGATCGAGCTGGGTGTGGCTGGGGCCGCCAGCGGCGATTTCCTCGCGCAGTTCTTCGCTCAGGCCCCGCAGCGCCGCCAGATGCAGGCGGTCGTGCGCCAGTTCGAGATCGGACAGGGAAGCAGGGGTGGGGTCGCGCCGGTCGAGCGCGTCGCCCACACCGGTGATGAGCAGGCGGTCTTCGATGGCATCGAGCCGCTCCGGGCATTCCGGGTGTCCGGCGCCCATTTCGTGTTTCCAGCAAGCTCTGTGGCTGTAATAACCGGTGGGCTTCATGGTGGCGGTTTTCCGGTATCGTCGGGCCCATGGACCCAACCCGACAAAAAATCTCCTCATTGCTGTCACAGCTTACCACGGTCATTGTGGGCAAAGACGAGCAGGTGCGCGACTGCCTGACCTGCTTGATGGCGGGCGGCCACCTGCTCATTGAAGATGTACCCGGGGTGGGTAAAACCACCCTGGCGCAAGCGCTGGCGCGCACCCTGGGTTTGCAGTTCTCCCGCGTGCAGTTCACCTCCGACCTGATGCCCAGCGACCTGATGGGTGTGTCGGTGTTCGAGCGCGAACGCGAAGCGTTTGTGTTCCACCCCGGGCCGCTGTTTGCCCAGGTGCTGCTGGCCGACGAGATCAACCGCGCCAGCCCCAAAACGCAAAGCGCGCTGCTGGAAGCCATGGAGGAAAAGCAGGTGTCGGTGGAAGGCGAAACGCGGCCCCTGCCCAACCCTTTCTTCGTGATTGCCACACAGAACCCGCACGACCAGCTGGGCACGCACGCGCTGCCGGAATCGCAGCTGGACCGTTTTCTCATGCGCATCAGCCTGGGCTACCCGGCGCGCGACGCCGAACGCGCCCTGCTGCAGGGCGATGACCGCCGCGCGTTGCTCGACGGCCTGCCTGCCCTGCTAAGCCCCGAGGAGCTGCGCCTGCTGCAGCGCGAGGTGCTGGCGGTGGCCGCAGCGCCTGCCGTGTTGGACTACCTGCAGGACCTGGTGGATGCCACCCGCAATGGCCGCTGGTTCGTGCAGGGCCTGAGCCCGCGCGCTGCCCTGGCCATACTGCGCGCCGCCAAAGCCCGTGCGCTGGTGGAAGGCCGCCGCTACGTGGCCCCCGACGACATTGCCGGCATATTGCCGCAAAGCGCTGCCCACCGGCTGGTTCCCCTGGGGCAAGCGGGGCGCGGCCCGGTGGAGCAGGTGCGCGCCATGGTGGAGGCCACACCGCTGCCATGAGTACCCGGGTGATGCCGTCCGCAGACAGAATCCCCGCCGCGGCGAGGCCGGGGCATGTACTGCTGCGCGGCTGGCGGGCGCTACAACACTGGTGGTTGGCGCGCCAGCCCGGCGGTGATACGGTCACCCTGACCCACCGCAACCTTTACATACTGCCCACCCGGCCTGGCCTCATGCTGGCCGCCACCCTGCTGGTGCTGCTGATAGGCAGCATCAATTACCAGTTGAATCTGGGTTATCTGCTCACCTTCCTGCTGGCCGGCAGCGCGGTGGTAGGCATGCACGTGGGCCACAACAACCTGCGAGGCCTGAGCCTGCAAGTGCGCCCGGGCGATGCGGTGTTTGCCGGGCAGGCTGCACGGGTGGACGTGGTGCTGCACAACCCGGGCCAGCGCGCGCGCTACGCCGTGGCATTGCGCTGGCGGGAAGACCCCGATGCCCCCCCGCCGGTGCACCGCCCCGCTGACAAAGCCGCACCGGAAAGTCGTCAGGAAGCCCACCTGGGCCCCGACGGCTGGGTCTGGGCCAATGTGGATGCCCGCTCCTCGGAGACGGTTCAGCTGGGACTGCCCACGCACGAGCGCGGCCGGCTGGCACTTCCCGCCCTGAACACCGAGACCCGCTTTCCCCTGGGGACGTTCCGGGTCTGGTCGTGGTGGCGCCCTGCCGGCGAAGTGCTGGTGTACCCCGCACCCGAGATCCCCGCTCCGCCGCTGCCGCTGGGGCTGACGCAGGAATCCGAAGAACAGCCACACAGTGCGCCGGCGGCCACCCGCCAGAGCGATGAATACGATGGCATCCGCCCCTACCGCCGCGGCGATCCCCTGAAGTGGGTGGTGTGGAAAAAGGCCGCCAAGTCATGGGCACAACCCGGCAGCCCCTGGGTCAGCCGCGACTTCAGTTCCCCGCAGTCGGCCGAGCTGTGGCTGGACGCCAGCCTGTGCGGTGGTCTGGGCCCGGAGGCGAAGCTGTCCCGCCTGTGCGCCTGGGTGCTGCAAGCCGAGGAGGCGGGTCTGGACTACGGCCTGCGGCTGCCTGGCCTGCAAATCTCCCCCGACCACGGCCCCCAGCACCAGAAGCGCTGCCTGGAGGCGCTGGCCTTATGTTGAGCCTGCCGACCCTGCCTCCACTGCGTCGCGCCGCCCCCGGCAACGGGATGGGCGGCATGCCGCGGGAAGCGAGGGACACGCTGTTCCTGCTGGCGGTGGTGGGTGGCGTGGTCCTGCTTCAAGCCGAATACATTCCGGTGTGGTGCACGCTCCTGACGGCGGCTGTGCTGGCGTGGCGGGCCCATCTGGCGTGGCGCAGCCGCCCCCTGCCCGCAGGCATGTTCCGCTTCGGGCTGCTGGCCCTGGCCTTGGGGGCCACCTGGTTCACGCACCGCACTATTTTGGGGCCAGAGGCGGGCGTGACGCTCATTGTGGTGCTTCTGGCGCTCAAAACTCTGGAGTTGCGGGCGCGACGGGACGCCTACGTGGTTTTCTTCTTGAGCTTTTTCACGCTGCTCACCCACTTTTTCCATTCACAGTCGCTGCTCACGGCGCTGGGCATCCTGCTGGCATTGCTGGGGCTGCTCACAGCGCTGGTGAACGCACACATGCCGGTGGGCAAGCCTTCTCTGTGGCACGCCGCGCGTCTGGCGGGCGGCATGGCCTTGCTGGGCGCCCCCATCATGGTAGTGCTCTTCATGCTGTTCCCCCGCATGGCACCACTTTGGGGCATCCCGAGCGACGGACCCACCGGGCGTAGCGGCCTGTCCGGCGAGATGAGGGTGGGCGAGATTGCCAGCTTGGCGCTGGACGACAGCATTGCCTTCCGGCTGGAGTTCATGGGTTCAGTGCCCCCGCAGGAACAGATGTATTTCCGTGGGCCGGTGCTGAGCCGCTTCGACGGCCGTGAATGGCGACAGCAGCTTCCCGGCAGGGGCAGCGCCTTCGATCCGCCCGCGCAGCTCGAGCCCCTGGGCGAACCAGTCAGGTACCGGGTCACCCTGGAACCCAGCAGCCGCCCCTGGCTCATGGTGCTGGACGCCACAGCCGACGCCCCCGACGTGCCGGGCCACCAGACTTTCATGAGCCCGGATCTGCAATGGATTACCCGGCGGCCCATTACCGACCTGCTGCGCTACGAGGCGGTGAGCTACCCCCAGTACCGCTCGGGGGTGGACCAGAACATGATTGCGCTGCGCAACCACATCGACCTGCCGCCCGGCTTCAACCCGCGCACCCTGCAACTGGCCCAGGACCTTCGCAACCGGCCGGGGGCCAGCCTGGCTCCCGCCGCGCTGGTGAACGACGCGCTGGATCTGCTGCGTACGGGCGGCTACAGCTACACGCTGGAGCCCGGCGTATTCGGAGTCCATACGGCCGACGAGTTCTGGTTCGACCGCAAGGAAGGGTTTTGCGAGCACATTGCTTCGAGTTTCGTGATCCTGATGCGCGCCATGGACATTCCGGCCCGCGTCGTGACTGGCTACCAGGGTGGTGAGCGCAACCCGGTCGATGGCTTCTGGGCCGTACGCCAGCGCGACGCCCACGCCTGGGCAGAAGTCTGGCTCGAGGGCGAAGGCTGGGTGCGCGTGGACCCCACCCAGATGGTCGCCCCAGGGCGTACCGGTTCGCTGGAGCGTCTGCGCCCGGTTCCCAACGTGGTGGAGAGGGCCATGTCCACCTTCAACCCCACGCTGTCGGCACAGGTGCGTGCGTTCTGGGAGGCTGTCAACAACCGCTGGAACCAGACTGTGCTGAACTACACCCAGAGCCGCCAGCTCGATCTGCTCAAGGCCCTGGGCTTTCAGTCACCCAGCTGGAACGACCTCGCCTATGTGCTGGTGGGCATCATTGCGCTGGTGAGTGCCGCCTCGGCCGGATGGGCCTTGTGGGACCGGCAGCGGCAAGACCCCTGGGTGCGGCTGCTGGAGCAGGCCCGCCGCCGGCTGCGCCAGGCTGGTTTTGAGGTAGCCGAGCACGCCACGCCGCGGCAGTTGCGGGCGCTGCTGTCCAGCGCAGCGGGTGCCCAAGCCTTGAGCCCGCCAGACCTGCAGACGCTCCAACGCTGGCTGTACACGCTGGAAGCACAGCGCTACGACCCGGACTGCACCACCAGCGTGGCCGAGTTGCGCCGCATGGCCACCCGCCTGCCCTGGCCCGGCGCCGCCCGCGCGCGGCACGCCGGCTCATGAGCCACGGGGAACCGCTTCGGCGGTGATACCCTCGCACCTGCGGATTCCTGCTCCCGGAGATTGCCGCGATGTTTGTTGACCCACGCTTTTGAGCCGACTTGCCTTGGACCCCGCCGTGCCAATCGTTCCAACTTCCCGCCCCCGGTGGCTGCGCTTGCAGGCAGTGTTCTGCTCGGCCCTGGCGCTGGCTGGGCTGCTCTGTGTGGCGCCCGCGAGCGTCCAGGCCCAGTCCGGCGGAACCCTCACCCCGTCCAAACGCGCGGTGTCTCCCGCCAGCGCACCCACCACCGGAAGCTATGCCGGGCACGGCCCCGCCATGGCCTTTGCGCAAGACATGGCACAGCGCAACGGCTGGCCGGCAGACTGGGCGCAGAACTGGGTGGGACAAGCCCAGCGCAACCCCACCGTACTGCGGCTCATGGCCCCCACGCCCACCGGCGTGCCAAGAAACTGGGAGGCTTACCGCGACCGCTTCATTGAACCGGTACGTACCCAGGCAGGCCTGCGTTTCTGGCAGGACCATGCGGCCACATTGCAGCGCGCCGAAGCCGAATTTGGCGTTCCTGCCTGGCTGATCGTGGGCATCATCGGAGTGGAGACACTGTACGGCCAGCACACCGGGCGCTTCCGCGTGCTCGATGCACTGACGACGCTGGCCTTTGACTTCCCACCGGAGCACCCCCGAGCGGAGGCCCGTGCGGCGTTTTTCCGCGGCGAACTGGAGGCGCTTCTGACGCTGTCGCGCAAGGAAGGTGTGGCGCCCGATACCTGGCTAGGCAGTTTTGCCGGCGCCATGGGCCTGCCGCAGTTCATGCCCAGCAACATTGGCAAGTTCGGCGTCGACTTCGACGCGGACGGCCACATCGACCTGCGCAACAGCCCCGCCGACGCCATAGGTTCGGTGGCGCGGTACCTGCAGGGCTTTGGCTGGCAGGCCGGGATGCAGACCCACTTCCCGGTGGCGTTCGATGCCGGTCGCGTGCAGCTGGCCACGCTCATGGGCCCCGACATCCTGCCCACGTTCACGGCCCAGCAGATGCAGGAACTGGGCGCCGTGCTGCCCCCCGAGTACGCCAACCACAGCGGCAAGCTCGCCTTGGTGGAACTGGAGAACGGCCCCCGCCCCCGCAGCTATGTGGTGGGGACGGAAAACTTCTACGTCATCACCCGCTACAACCAGAGCAGCTACTACGCGATGGCCGTGATTGAACTGGGACGGGCGGTAGAAGCCCTGATGCGGCGCTGAACCCGGCGGCCTACACTGGGTGGTTTGACAGCTCTTCTTGCCAACGCCCCGGATGAACGCCCCCGAACCTGCTGCCGCCTTGCAGAGCGAGCCCACGACGGGCGGTGCAACTGGCACGACCCACAGCGCCGACCCCTTCGTGCACCATGCCCCGATCGCCGCACGGATAGACTGGCTGTTCCGCCTGGCCGACCGGCACGGGCAGGCCTTCCGGGGCCCGGACTCCTGGCTGGCCAGAGAACGCTATCTGGCCCGGCACCCTACCGCCGTCGCAGCCCTGAAGTGCATGGACGGCCGGGTGAACCTGTCGGTGGCCACGCAAACGCCGGTGGGCATCCTCATGCCGTTTCGCAACCTGGGGGGCATGTTCAATCTGGGCTGGCCCCACCTGGGAGAAATCCTCACGCAGTACGTGATGGACCGGGTGCGCGAGGGCCGCCGCGTGCTGCTGCTCATCACCTACCACTGGTCGCGCGGAGACCCGCTGCGTGGCTGCGCCGGCTTCCACTACAACCGCGAGGCCAGCATGGCGCACGCCTGGGCCATCCGCGAACAGGTGCGCCAGCTGTTCGGGCAGGACAGCAGCACGGTGTACCCGCTGGTGTGCGGCTTCGAGACCGACCAGGAAGCCCTGCTGCTGCACAGCGCGCACGGCCAGAGCCTGAACATGGCCGACGAGGGCACCGGCGCCACCCATGAGGAACTGCAGCAACAGGTGGCCGCACTCCTGCCCGACATGCCTGGCCCCATGCGCGCCGACCTGCTCCCCCTGCTGCAGGGCAACCTGCGCCACGTGGCCCACCTGCGCACCCTGGCCGAACGCCGGGAGCGCGATCTGGTGACCGAGCACCGGGAATGGGCCATCTGCCTGGGGCGCGGCTTCGACTTCCTGCATACCCCCAACACCGCGCTCATCGTGGGTCCCTACAGCCCCGATCTGGCCCACCCCATACGCACCGCGGCCCAGATCATTCAGGACAACATGAAGCAGGGCCGCATTCCCGACGACGGTTTTCTGCTACTGGCCTCTGTACCTTACGACACGCTGGGCGTGGAGCGCGCCCGGGCCGAACTCAAGGCCCGCTTCATGGGCCAGTTCGCTGCCGGCGTCATTGCCGAAGCCTTCCCCGCCCTCGCCGAGCGCATGCACCGGCATACGGCGGTGCTGGACTGGTCGGCCCGCCGGCTGGAATTCGTCAGTCCGACGTAAGTGTTTTCCGGGGGGCCGGCCGGCGCCCCTTGCCGTTACGATGCATCGCTCGACCATTCTTATACCAAGGAGACTTTCACCATGCGTTTGCTACACAAAGTGGGCCTGGCCCTGAGCCTCGGCGCAGCCCTCGTCGCTGGCACCGCTGCGGCCCAGCAGCAGCAATTCATCAATGTGCTGACTGGTGGTCAGGCCGGCGTGTACTACCCCCTGGGTGTGGCGCTGTCGCAAATCTTCTCCAAGGACATCCCCAACGTCCGCTCCACCGCACAGGTGACCCGCGCTTCCGCCGAGAACCTGAACCTGCTGCAGGCCGGCCGTGGCGAACTGGCCCTGACCCTGGCCGACTCCCTGTCCGACGCGTGGAACGGCAACGCCGAAGCGGGCTTCAACACCAAGCTCGACAAGCTGCGCGGTGTGGCCGGCACCTACAACAACGTCATCCAGATCGTGGCCAACGCCGACTCCGGCATCAAGACACTGGCCGACCTGAAAGGCAAGCGCGTTTCGGTGGGCGCTGCGCGCTCTGGTACCGAACTGAACGCCCGTGCCGTGTTCAAGGCCGCCGGTCTGGCCTACACCGATCTGGCCAAGGTGGAGTACCTGCCCTTCGGCGAATCGGTGGAACTGATCAAGAACCGCCAGCTCGACGCCACCCTGCAGTCTGCGGGCCTGGGCGTGGCTTCCATCCGTGACCTGGCCACCGCCGTGAACATCATTGTGGTGCCGGTGCCCGCCGATGTGGTGGCCAAAATCGGCGATGCCGCCTACCAGCCCACCATCATCCCGGCCAACACCTACAGCGGCCAGACCACCGACGTGGCCACCGCCGCCATTCCCAACTTCCTGGTAACCCACAGCGGCGTGCCGGAAGATGTGGTGTACCGCATGACCAAGGCCATGTTCGACAACCTCGACACGCTGTACGCCGCCCACAACGCGGCCCGCGCCATCAAGCGCGAAAACGCGCTCAAGGGCATGCCGGTGCCGCTGCACCCGGGCGCCGAGCGGTACTACAGGGAAGTGGGCCTGATCAAGTAAGCGTGGCCTGAGTCCACACCACCTAGGCCTCTCAAGGCCACCGACGGCCTCCAAGGGCCCCTCGCACGGGGCGCACTGGGGCCGTCTTCTTTATTGGAGTAACGAATGAGCCAGACCCACGAGCCGCACGGCCCCACCATAAGGGGCGCGGTGTTCTGGATTGCGATTGCCTTTTCGGCCTATCAGATCCTGATGGCCTCCTTCCACCCGCTCTCCAGCCAGGTGATCAGGGCGCTGCACGTGGGCTTTG
>JALOSG010000285.1 GCA_025458665.1 Serpentinimonas sp. | reverse complement strand
GTGCGCTGGGAAGGCTTCACCGGCGGGCTGGAAGACGCCGTGAACGAAGGCGTGCGCCGCGCCTACAACCACCCGGACAACACCCTGCGCGCCAGCGTGGTGGCCGACCCGCACTTTGCCCGCAAGAACACCCGCGACAACACCCCTGCTGTCATCTTCACGGAAATTGTGCCGGGCAACACGGTGGACATCACCGTGGCGGCCAAGGGCGGCGGCTCGGAAAACAAGTCGAAGATGGTGATGATGAACCCCAGCGATTCGCTGGTGGACTGGGTACTGAAAACCGTGCCTACCATGGGTGCCGGCTGGTGCCCGCCCGGCATGCTGGGCATAGGCATAGGCGGCACCGCAGAGAAAGCCGTGCTGCTGGCCAAAGAAAGCCTGATGGAAGACCTGGACATGTACCAGCTGCAGGCCAAGTCATCGCGCGGGGAAGCACTCACCCCGGTGGAAGAGCTGCGGCTGGAGCTGTACGAGAAGGTGAACGCGCTGGGCATAGGCGCGCAGGGCCTGGGCGGCCTGACCACCGTGCTCGATGTGAAGATCAAGATGTACCCCACGCACGCGGCCTCCAAGCCGGTGGCCATGATCCCCAACTGCGCGGCCACGCGCCATGCGCACTTTGTGCTCGACGGTTCCGGCCCGGTGTACCTGGAGGCGCCCAGCCTCGATCTGTGGCCCGATGTGAACTGGGCCCCCGACACCGAGAAGAGCACCCGCGTGGACCTGAACACCCTGACGAAGGAACAGGTGGCCGCGTGGAAGCCGGGCCAGACGCTGCTGCTCAACGGCAAGATGCTGACTGGGCGCGACGCAGCGCACAAACGCATTCAGGACATGCTGGCGCGCGGCGAAAAGCTGCCGGTGGACTTCACCAACCGCGTGATTTATTACGTGGGCCCGGTGGACCCCATGGGCGACGAAGCCGTGGGCCCCGCCGGCCCCACCACCGCCACGCGCATGGACAAGTTCACCGACATGATGCTGGCCCAGACCGGGCTGATTGCCATGATCGGCAAGGCAGAGCGCGGCCCCACCGCCATCGAGGCCATCCAGAAGCACCGCTCGGCCTACCTCATGGCGGTGGGCGGCGCGGCCTACCTCGTCTCCAAAGCCATCAAACACGCCAAGGTGGTGGGCTTTGAAGACCTGGGCATGGAAGCCATTTACGAATTCGACGTGGTGGACATGCCCGTGACCGTGGCCGTGGACGCCGGGGGAACGAGCGCACACATCACCGGCCCGGCCGAGTGGCAGAAGCGCATTGCCACCGGGGAATTCAAAGGCATTGCCGTAGCGGCCAGCTGACGCGCTACGGCGTTGGCGCAGCCCCTGAACCGGGACTGTGCTTCAGTGCAGATGGCGTGGCTTGCGCGGGCCGCCATGCCCGCCGCCATTGCCGCCAGAACCTCCCGCACCACGCGGGGGTTTGCCCAGCTGCATGGAGTTCACCAGCGCATCGAAGCGGCCGGTGAACAGGCGGTCTATGGCCTCCACCACTTCCCCGAGTTCGCTCGACTCGAAGTGGCGCTCCATCATGTGCACCACGTCCTGCACCAGCAAATCCCGCTGTACCTGCATGATGGCCGCCGGTGTGGGGCCCACGAAGCACATGATGAAGTCGTCGCGCGACTCGGCATCGGGCGGGGCTTCCTCTTCATCGAATTCGGTGTCGTAGAAGGACACTTCGATGTGCGCGCCGGTGGACGCAATGTCGTTCAGCCCCATGAGGGCCTCGTCCATGGCGTGGCGGAAATCTTCATCGCCCTCCACGGTCCAGCACAGGTGCAGGGTGTGGGTCTTGGCATCGAAACGGATACCCGGCTCGTCCTCGTAGGCGCTGGGCGCGCCTTCCACCAGAGACTTGGCTCCGGCGTACTGCCACAGCGGCTTGAGCGCTTCCTGGATGTGCGGGTACTCGACGTCCTCGCGCAGGGCAATGTCCCCGTGCACATGGATCTCGAAAGGGGGGTTGTAGGCACTCATCGTCGTACTCGCTGACACGGCCGGCCCAAAACGTCCGGCTTACGGGGTTCATTGTGGCACAGGCGGTGGGCGGAGCAGCCGCAAAGCGGGGTGTCGGGTCGCCGCCTACCGCCTAGCCGATTGATGAGGATGGGGCGCTTCGAAAAGATTGAAAACCAGTAATTTCCGTCAGAGACCCACGGAAAGATGACGCGGTTAGCCCGTATCTCTCCTTAAGTCGATCGACTATGACCACACATCACCTCACTCGCTTGCACCGCGCTTCGTTGACTATATTTGCCGAATGGAGGTTTCGTATGCGTCTTTTCATACTGCTATCTGGCTTGCTACTTGCAGCCTGCGCATCGCCCACGGTAACAGAGGTTCGCTCGCCCAGTGGTTCGGTTATGAAGAACGTCAAGTGCCCAGCAGACGAGCAAAAGTGCTTTGAAAGTGCAAGGGAATCTTGCACCAGCTCTGGTGGCATCTATCAGGTGGTTCAAAGCCACAGTAACGCAGGAGGTACCCTGGCCGACCTTATCCCAGGGCCTGTGACTTG
>JALOSG010000284.1 GCA_025458665.1 Serpentinimonas sp. | reverse complement strand
CCGGCGGCCACCCAAAGTGCTCCACTTATGGCCACCCAAACTGCTCCACCCTGGCCACGTTGATCTGACGCATTGAGCCCGGTGCGTCGGGCGCCGTGAGGCCCGACAGGCAGGACGTTACTTTCTGCTCCCTTATCCCGAGGGAGCCCGAGGTTGAACGTCTTGAAGCCACATCTACAAACCACCATCTGGACGCTGCTCAAGGGCGGCGCCACACAGCGCGAGATCGAGCGCGTCACCGGCATCTCGCGCCACACCATCCGCTCGTATCAGCAGCGCTTTGCCGCCGACCCTGCAAACTGCCCCGGGGTGGCCACCGACTCTCCCAGTCAAACTGCTCCACCCTGGCCACCGACCCCGACGCCGGTTGCAACACCGGTGGCCACCTCCCGGTGCGAACCCCATCGCGCTTTCATCGACGCCCAGTTGCGCCTGGGGCGCAATGCCACCGCTATCTACCAGGACCTGGTGGACCTGCACGGCTTCGATGGCGCCTACAACTCTGTCAAGCGCTTCGTGGCCCAACTGCGCCATAAGGAGCCCGAGCAGTTCGATCGCCTCTCGTTCGCTCCCGGCGAAGAGATGCAGGTCGACTACGGCGAGGGCGCACCCACCCGCGTGCCCGGCACCGAGCGCTGGCGCAAACCTCGCCTGTTCGTGGCCACGCTGCGTCACTCGCGGCGCAGCTTCCGCCGTGTGGTCTGGAATTCCGGCCAGCAGGTCTGGGCCGAACTGCACGAGCAGGCCTGGCGCTACTTCGGTGGCTCTGCCCGTTATGTCGTGCTCGACAACCTCAAGGAGGGTGTCTTGAAGCCCGACCTGTACGAGCCCGCCCTCAATCCGGTCTATGCCGCCACGCTCGCCCACTACGAGGTGGTGGCCGACCCGGCTCGGGTGCGAGATCCCAATCGCAAGGGCACGGTGGAGAACGCCATTCAGCACACCCAGGCCACCGCGCTCAAGGGCCGGCGCTTCGAGACGATCGAGGAGCAGAACGCCTTTCTGGAGCACTGGGAAGCGAAGTGGGCGGCCTCTCGCATCCATGGCGCCGAGCGCCGCCAGGTGCAGGCCATGTTCGAGGAGGAGCGCGCCCACTTGCAGCCACTGCCCTTGACCGGCATGCAGTACTTCAGCGAGGTGCAGCGCACGGTATGCGACGACAGTTGCGTGCGCATCGACCACAGCAGCTACGCAGCCCGCCCGGCGGTGATTGGCACCAAGGTGCTGGTGCGGATCTTCGAGCGGCGCATCGAGATCCGTGACCTGCGCACCCAGGCTTTGCTGCGCACCCACGCCCGCGTGGAGCGGCCTGGCACCGTGGTGCTGCCCTTGGCCGAGCGCGTGTTCAACCCCTCGCGCGAGACCCGCTTCATCCTCAACCAGGCCCGGGCCATCGGCCCCCAGGCAGCACGGCTGTGCGAGATGCTGTTTGCCATCGAAGGCCGGGTCGGCCAGCGCAAGCTCTGGGGCGTCGTCAACCTGGCGCGGCGCTACCCGCACCGGTTCATCGACGCGGCCTGTGGCGCCGCCATGGAGCAAGGGGTTCACAGCTACCGCCACGTCAAGGCGCTGACCGAGCGGCTCGTCGCCGATGCCCTGGCGGCCCTGGAAGCCGTCTGCCCAGCACCGCCGGCCTCGTCATCAACGCTGACCCAGCAACACGCACTCATCCGCAGTGCCGATGAATACGGCGATCTGTTCACTCACGCCGCCACCGCCACCCAATCCTGCGAGAGCACCCAGCCATGAACATGAACGAGATCGAACGCGCCCTGCGCGAATTGCGCCTCTCCGGCATCGCCGAGACCTTGTCCACCCGCGTGATGCAGGCCCAGGCCGCCCAGCAACCCTTCCTGGAGACCTTCGCCGCCATGCTGCAAGACGAGCTCGACCGGCGCCGCTCCCGCCTGACCGAGCGCCGCTTCAAACGTTCGGGTCTGGATGATCGCCCCTCGCTGGCGGACTTCGACTGGCGTTTCAACCCGAAGCTGCCGCGCAGCGCCTGCTTCGAGTTGCACACCCTGAAGTTCATCGGTGAGGGCGCCAACGCGCTGATCATCGGCAAGCCCGGCACCGGCAAGAGCCATGTGGCCAAGGCCGTGGCCTACCAGGCCACGCTGCAAGGCTACGACGTGCGCTACGTGGAGGCCGACACCGAGTTCGCCCGCTACGGGCTGGCCAGCACACAAGAGCAGGCTGAGCAGCTCAAGGCCTGGGTCGAGCCGGACCTGCTGGTGCTGGACGATCTCTTCCTGGCCCGGCGCATCGCCGACATCAGCACCGAACTCTTGCAGGTCATCGTCCACCAGCGTTACAAGCTGCGCCGCGCCATCGTCATCACCTCCAACCGCGTGGTACAGGACTGGGGCAAATACCTGGGCGATGCCACCATGGCCACCACCATCCTGGACCGACTCATGCACCGCTGCGCGATGTTGGAGTTCGAGGGCAAGAGCTACCGATTGAAGGAGGCCGCCTCACGCATCGCCGTCGCGCCCGTATAGTTCCCATCCGACCGTCCTGCCTGGAGCAGTT
>JALOSG010000283.1 GCA_025458665.1 Serpentinimonas sp. | reverse complement strand
CGCAGGTGGCTCTTGGGCACGCGCGTGCCGTCGCCCAGGCCGGTGGTGCCGTCGTCTCCGGTGCGGGTGGCGATCTGGGTGAGGCGGTTGGCCATGGCGGGGTTCAGGGTTCGGGGAAGCCCGCTATTGCACCATCTCCCGCCCGGTCCTGCCGCCACGTGGCCAGCGCAGGGGCGGGCTGAGGGCCGGGCAGGCGCCTCCGGGACAGTCACCCGCTCGCCACGGTGACCGGGCTCAGTCGCTGGGCATGAAGATCCACAGCAGCACATAGGCCAGGACGCCAAAGCCGCCCATCAGCAGCAGCGCCACGAAGAGCAGGCGCATCAGCCAGGCCTCCAGACCGACGAAACGGGCCATGCCGGAGCACACGCCGCCCAGCCAGCGTTCCTGGCGGCTGCGGCGCATCCGGCGTGCGCCCGGCGCGGGGGTCGGCGCGAAGCCCTCGATCACGCGCGCCTTGGCGCGCTGATACTCGTCGTCGCTGAGCTTGCCGCTGTCGTGCAAGGCGGCCAGGCGGTCCAGTTCGTTGGCGATCATGGTCGGTTCCTGCCGAAAGATTGGGGCTTCAGCTTTGCGGCTGCAGCGTGTATTCGACCCGGCCCGAGCCCTTCTGGCCAGCGCCCGAGGCGCGGTGGGTGCTGATGCGCTGCGTGGCCACCATGCGTTCGCCGATGACGGCGAAGACGTGCTCCTCGGTGTTCTCCACTTCGAAGTTGATGACGACGAAGGCACTGCCTTCCACGCGCTGGCGTTTGCGGCTGGCCAGCGGCACGCCATCGGCCCCCAGCCACACCTCCAGGGTGGACTCGTGCTTCTTGACGTACTTGTCCTTCTTGGGCGGGGGCAAGTCGAAGACCAGCGCGCGGGCCGGGCGGCCCTGCCAGGGCTCGTTGCGCTCGGCGACGAACACGGCCTTGGCCAGGTCGCGCTGCAGGCTCTCGGCTGCGCGCGACAGCTCGCTCACGTCGCTGAAGCCCAGACCTCGCAGCCCGGTGGCGGTCGGCGCCGGGGCCTTGGGGTTGGCCGCGCGTGCGGCGTCTTCCTGCGCGGCCCTGCTCAGCGCCGCCTGCGGGTAGCTCAGGCGCAGGCCCTGCGTGCCGTCTTCCAACTGCACGGTGGCCAGGCCGGCACTGGCTTCGCTGTCCTCGCCGTCGGAGTTGCGGCTCTCACTCTTGAGCTGCACCGAGGCCTTCAGCGGCGTGTGGCCGGCCAGGCGGCCGAGGGTGTCGCGCAGTTCCTGCAGCGGGTTGGCCTGCAGCGGCAGGGCCAGCAGCAGCGCACTGGCGAAGACGAGGGCGGTCTTGAGCATGGCCTGCATTCTGAAAGGCGCCGCAGCGGCGGGCCCGCATCCTGCGACCGTCTGCACGTTGCGGGGCGCGAAGCGCATGCTTCCGGGCGCAGCCGGCACGGCGGCGCCTGGGATGGGCAGTCTAGGCGGCGCTCGCCGCCCGCCGCTGGCTCGCCCCCAGCCACAGCAGCGCCACGCCCAGCAGCGCCAGCGGCACGAGCGAGCCCAGGTTGAGCCACGTCCAGCCCTGCGTGGTGATGAGCGCGCCCGAGCTGATCGAGCTCAGCGCCATGGTCCAGAAGACGGTCGTGTCCATGAAGCCCTGGGCGCGCGTCTTCTCCTCGGGGCGGTAGGTCTGCGTGAGCAGCGTGCTGCCGCCGGTGTAGAGGAAGTTCCAGCCCACGCCCAGGGCCGCCAACGCAATGAGGAACTGCATCAGGTCCACGCCCGACAGCGCCACCGCCACGCACACGATGTTCAGCACCAGCCCCACGGCCATCACCGGCAGCGCGCCATAGCGCTTGATGAGGTGGCCGGTGAAGAAGCTGGGCACGAACATGCCCAGCACGTGCCACTCCAGCACCAGCGCCGCGCTCTCGAAGGGATGCTGGCACTGCTGCATGGCAATGGGCGTGGCGGCCATGAGCAGGTTCATGACGCCGTAGCCCAGCGCCGCGGCCACCACCGCCACCACGAAGGCCGGCTGGCGCGCCAGCTCGGCGAGGGTGCGGCCCGCCGGCGCGCCCGCCACTGGCACCGGCATCGCCGGAAAGCGGATGAAGCCCATCACCACCAGCCCCACCAGCGCCACGCCCACCAGCGCCACGTAGGCGCCGACGAAGGGCGTGGCGAACCAGCCGCGCGTGGCGCTGGCCAGGTTGGGCCCGAGGAAGGCGCCCACCACGCCGCCAGCCAGCACCCACGACAGCGCGCGCTCGCGGAAGGCCGGCGCCACCAGCTCGGTGCCGGCAAAGCGGTAGAGCGCACCGTTGGCGCTGTAGAAGCCCGCCACCACGGTGGACGCCACCAGCAGCCAGAAGCTGCCGATGCTGACCGCCAGCGCACACGAGGCCGCCGAGCCCGCGGCCACGACCAGCCCGATCTGGAACGTGCGCTGCCGCCCCAGCCGCGCCTGCAGCCGCGACACCGGCATCGCCGACAGCGCCGCGCCCACCACGTAGCCCGTGACGGGCAGCGTCGCCATCCAGCCCCAGGGCGCCAGCTGCAGGCCCACGAGGCCGTTGATGGCGATG
>JALOSG010000096.1 GCA_025458665.1 Serpentinimonas sp. | reverse complement strand
CAGAACATGGGCCTGGTGAGCGAGGCTGGCATGCCCGCCATTGCCGATCCAGGCGCCTCGGTGGTTCGTGCCGCGCACGCGCTGGGTATTCCGGTGATGCCGCTGGTGGGGCCGGTATCCCTGGTGCTGGCACTGGCTGCCAGTGGGCTGAACGGACAGGATTTTGCGTTTGTGGGCTATCTGCCGCAGGACGCGGGAGGGCGGAGCCAGCGCATCAAGGAGCTGGAAACGCTGGCCCGCAAAACCGGCCAGACCCAGCTCTGTATAGAAACTCCCTACCGCAACGCCACCTTGTTGCAGGCGCTGGTGGCTACCTTGCAACCCGGCACACGGCTGGCCCTGGCCTGCGGCCTCACGCTGCCGGCGCAGCAAATCCGCAGCGCCCCGGTCGCCGAGTGGCGCGCTGGCGGCACCGCGTGGGCCAGTGCGCTGCCGCTGGACTTGCCCACGGTGTTCCTGTTCGGTCCCTGAGGCCTGCGCGGGTTGCCTCAGTCCAGGGCGCGCACCCACTCCACCACATCGCGGGCCATACGGTCGGTGGCCTGGGGAGCACGCAAATCGCCGGCCAGCACGTGCTGGCCCTGGGCCTCGCTGTAGTCCACCACTTTCAGGGTGTTGCGGGTACCGCCCTTGCGCGCAAATGCCGCCTTGATCTCGGCCGGGTCCACGGTGCGGTCCTGTTCGGAATACAGCACCAGCAACGGGGCTTCCCACCGCTCCAGCGCGCTGTCACGGGCATGCTCCACCAGCGCCATCATGGGAAACAGCGCCTGCGTGGGGTACACGCGCGTCCAGGCGTTGTCCTGGGCCGGGTCTCCGGTGAGGCTGCCCACGGTGTCGCCGCTCACGGCAAAGGCAATCTGCTGGCCCCACGGCCCGTTGATGAGTTCGGTGCGCTTGTCGGCCGGCCCGAAGTTGGGAGACACGAACACAAACACGTCGTCGGGGCCGCTCAGGCTGGCCTGCTGGCCCAGCCAGGTGGCCAGCGTGGCACCGGTGGACACGCCCACCACCAGCACCCGTTCGCCCAGCAGGCGGCCTATGGCCATGGCCTCCTGCGCATCGGCCAGCCAGTCCTGCACGGTGGCTTCGCCCATGGCGGCGCTGCTGCGGCCGTGGCCGGCCAGCCGGGTGTAGAACACGTGGGCGCCCAGCGGCTCGGCAATGCGTTCGGCCAGCGGTGCGGTTTCCAGCCGGCTGGCGGTGAAGCCATGCAGGTACACCACCGCCCAGGGAGCGCGGGTGCGCTGGCCCTGGTGCCACACCACGCCTTTGGCGTTGTTCGCCCGCACGTCGGGGAAGGCGACCTCGCTCTGGGCCAGCCAGTTGTCCAGCGCCATAAGGTCGGCCGGCGGCGCAGTGCGGGCAGCGGGCTGGTTGGGGCCAAATTCGTTGGTGGGGCCCAGCGCAAACACCAGCACCGCGAGCAGGATGAGTCCGCTCACGCCCCACACCGTGCGGCGCAGAATACGGCCGGCCAGCGAAGTCCGCACGGGGAGTTCCTTGTCACTCGATGTCATGTGTTCTCCTGCTTCACACCACCACCGGCTCCGGCTCCAGCCGGATGCCAAAACGCTCGTACACGCTGGTCTGTATGGCTTTGGCCAGCGTCATGACTTCACCACCGGTGCAGGGGTTCTCTTTCCCGCCCCGGTTCACCAGCACCAGCGCCTGCTTGTCGTACACGCCGGCATGCCCCACGGTCTTGCCCTTCCAGCCGCAGGCATCAATCAGCCAGCCGGCGGCCAGCTTCACGCTGCCATCGGGCATGGGGTAATGCACCACCTTGGGGTCGCGGCCTATGATGTCGGCGCACTGCTCCGGCGTCACCGTAGGGTTTTTGAAGAAGCTGCCGGCGTTGCCCAGCACGGCCGGGTCGGGCAGCTTGTGGCGGCGTATGTCGCACACCCAGTCGAACAGCTGGCGCGGGGTGACGGCGTCGGGCTGCACGCCCAGCTCTTCCATGCGGCGCTGCAGGTCCAGGTAACCCAGCACCGGTTGCCAGGGCCGAGGCAGCCAGAAGCGCACCCGCAGGATGAGCGCACGCCCCGCCAGCCCCAGGCCACGGCTGTGCGCGCCCTGTGCGGGTGCGTGCTTGAACACCGAGTCTCGGTAGGCGAAACCGCATTGCGCCGCATCCAGCGTGAACAGCCGGCCGGTTTCCAGGTCTATCGCGTCGAGCGAATGGAAGCGGTCCTGCAGCTCCACGCCGTAAGCGCCAATGTTCTGTACCGGAGAGGCACCCACCGAGCCCGGAATCAGCGCCAGGTTCTCCAGCCCCGGCCAGCCCTGCGCCAGCGTCCAGTCCACCAGCGCATGCCAGTTCTCGCCGGCGCCGGCCTCCACCACCCAGCCGCGCGGCGTTGCCTCCACCAGCCGGCGGCCGGGCACCTCCACCTTGAGCACCAGCTTTTTCACGTCGCCCGTGAGTACGATGTTGCTGCCGCCGCCCAGCACGAACACCTCGGCAGGGTTCCAGCCGGGCTGCGCCATGAGGGCCAGCACGTCGTCGGCCGAGCGCACCCGGGCCAGCCGCTGCGCGCGCGCAGCGATGCCAAAAGTGTTCATGGGCTGGAGCGCCACGTGGTTCTCGACTAACATCCCCGAATTGTCTCATTCGACCTAGCGACCAGCTACCAGGACCCATGCCTTCATTCGATACCGTACTCGAACCCGACCTCGTGGAAGTGAAGAACGCCGTGGAGCAGACGGCCCGTGAAATCGGTACCCGTTTCGACTTCAAGGGCAGTTCCGCCGCCATCGAGCTCAAGGACAAGGAAATCACCCTGCACGCCGACAGCGACTTCCAGATCGGGCAGGTGGACGACATCCTGCGCAACAAAATGGCCAAGCGCAACGTGGATGTGCGCTTTCTGGATGCCGGCAAGATCGAGAAAATCGGTGGCGACAAGGTCAAGCAGGTCATCAAGGTGCGCAACGGCATCGCCACCGAAGATGGCAAGAAAATCCAGCAGGCCATCAAGGCCAGCAAGATGAAGGTGCAGGCGGCCATTCAGGGCGATGCGGTACGCGTGACCGGCGCCAAGCGCGACGACCTGCAAGCCGCCATGGCCCTGATCCGCAAGGAAGTGCCCGACCTGCCGCTGTCCTTCAACAATTTCCGCGACTGAGCCCCGCGCCACCGCCCTACCCTGTCCCATGACATTCGACGCTCCGGCCGACCCCGCCTACCCGCTCATGCAGGACTGGATCCAGCAGTGGAACGACGTGGAAGCAAGACTTTCGCTGCTGTTGCTGGCGCCCCAGCAAAAGCCTGATTTCGGCGGCCAGCTTGAGACCCTGCACCAGCGCATCATGGCCATGCATACGCTGGACGCCGACGCCACCCTGTACTGGCTGTTCCAGCTGGCAGCCTCCTCCACCGTGGGCTACAGCGTGTCGCACAGCATGGTCTGCGCCAGCCTGTGCCGGCTGGTGGCCGAGGAATTGAAGCTGGAACCCGCAGCACGCGACGGCCTGACGCGCGCGGCCCTGACCATGAACATTGCCATGACGCGGCTACAGGACGAGCTGGCCGCCATGACCGAAGCCCCGAGCGCCGAACAGCGCGAACTGATCGAGACGCACGCACCACGCGGCGCACAGTGGCTGCGCGAGCTGGGCGTGACCGATGCCTTGTGGCTGCACACCGTGGAGCAGCACCACGACGCCAGCAGCGCCGACCTGCCCACCCGCATCCTCATGGCCACCGACCGGTATGCGGCACTCATCAGCCCGCGCGAAACGCGCCCGGGCCGTTGCATCACCGACTCGGGCCGCTATGTGGTGGTGCGCTCGGGCGACACCATGGACGAGGTGGGCCACGCCCTGCTGCGCACGGTGGGTATCTGCCCGCCGGGCACCTTTGTGCGCCTGATCGATGAGCGCGTGGCCGTGGTGTTGCGCCGCTCTGGGCAACCCGGCGAGCCGTGGGTGGCCGCCGTGCTGGACGCCCAGGGACACCCTGTGCCGGAGCCCGAACTGGTGCACACCGGCGAAGACGGCTACGGTATAGAGGCCGCCCTGATCAGCCGCACGGTCAGGGTGCGGTTGAACCACCCGCGCCTGTTGCAGCTGTCGCGGATGGCGGCAGCGCGGCAGTAGCCACCACTTCGATGGTCCACTCCGGCTGAGCCAGCGCAGCCTGCACCGTGGCGCGAGGCGGGGTGCATCCCGGTACCACCCACTGGTCCCACACCTCGTTCATGGCCGCAATGTCCCGGATGTCGCGCAGGTAAATCTGCACGCGCAGCAGGCGGGTCTTGTCGGTGCCGCAAGCTGCGAGGTGGTGGTCTATCTGGGCCAGCACATTGCGCGTCTGGGCGCGGACGTCGGTCTCGGCGCATTCGGGCACCATGCCCGCGAGGTACACCACACCATGGAAGATGGAAGCCTCGCTCAGGCGAGGGCCTACGCCGTATCGTTGCAGTTGCTTGTCGGGTTGTTCCATATCAGCCGGCCACTTTCTTGGCTTCGCCCTTTTTGGCGCCAATCTTCGATTCCTTGCCCGCCAGCAGCCGGGAAATGTTCTCGGCGTGGCGCCACAGCAGCAGCACGCCCATGACCCCGATACTCAGGGCGATGGCGCCCGACAGCGTCCAGGCCACACCGCCGCCGAACAGATAGAAAGTGGGCGCAAACACTGCCGCCACAATGGCCGCCAGCGACGAGTAGCGGAAAAACACCGCGATGATGAGCCAGCTGGCCGCCACAGCCACGCCCAGCCACAGTTCCACCCCGAACAGCGCACCGGCGGCCGTGGCCACGCCCTTGCCGCCCTTGAAGCGGAAGAACACCGGGAACAGGTGGCCCAGAAACGCCGCCAGCGCCACCAGCGCCACGGTGCCATCGGCCAGGCCCCATTCGAAGCCCCAGCGTTGCACGGCCCACACCGGCAGCCAGCCCTTGAGCGCATCCAGCAGCAGCGTCACGGCGGCAGCGGCCTTGTTGCCCGAGCGCAGTACGTTGGTGGCGCCCGGGTTCTTGCTGCCATAGGTGCGCGGATCGTTCAGCCCCATGAGGCGGCTGACCAGCACGGCGAACGACAGCGACCCCATGAGATACGCCAGCACCACCGCTACCACCGTGTGCATGACCTGCCACTCGCCCGCTACCGTATGCATGAACCCGACTCCTGGAATTGATCTGGGCGCAGAGCTTACCGCAAGCCGGGCCTGCGCCGGGGCTTTCCACGCCACGCCTCAGAGCGGCAACGCACACTCCACCGGCTGGGCGCCCAGCACCTCCGCCAGCACTTGCGGTGCCAGGCCCACCAGATAGCCCCGCCGCCCGCCGTTGAGCCAGATGCGTGGCAGCGCCAGCACGCTGGCTTCCACGTACACCGGCATGGTGCGCCGTGTGCCAAACGGCGACGTCCCCCCCACCAGGTAACCGCTGTGGCGCTGGGCCACCTCGGGCAGGCAGGGCGCCACCGATTTGGCGCCGATCTGGCGCGCCAGGTTCTTGGTGGACACCTGCCGGTTGCCGTGCATGAGGACCACCAGCGGGGCGGCCCGGTCGTCCTGCATGATGAGCGTCTTCACCACGGCAAACGGGTCCAGGCCCAGCACCTCCGCGCTGTGCGTGGCGCCGCCTTTGTCCACGTAGTCGTAGGGGTGCTCGGTGAACGGCACGCCGCGTGCGCGCAGCAAGGCAGTGGCGGGGGTTTCCGACACATGCACCTTGTCGTGCGCTTTCTTGGCCATGGCTGCTCCCCGGTCTGTGCCGCGTTATACCGCTGGGTCACACCGCCGGGTCGCGCATCTCCCAGCGGATCTGGTCGATGGCGGCCAGCAGCTCCGGCGACAGCGTGGTGCCCCAGGCGTCCAGGCATTCATCCAGCTGCGCCAGCGAGGTGACCCCGATGATGGTGCTGGCTACCTGCCACTTGGTGTAGCAGAAGGCCAGCGCCAGCTGGGTGGGCGTGAGGCCATATTCGCGGGCCAGCGCGTTGTAGCGGCGCGCAGCATCCAGCGCTTCAGGGCGGCCCCAGCGCTGCTTTTTCATGCTGTCGAACTTGGCCATGCGCCCGGGCGGCGCGTTCTCGGCGTGGATGCCAGTTTCGTCGTACTTGCCCGTGAGCAAGCCAAACGCCAGCGGGGAATAGGCCAGCAAATCCACCCCCAGACGGTGCATGGTTTCATCGAGCCCGTTCTCCAGCGAACGGTTCACCAGGCAGTAGGGGTTCTGCACCGTCGCGACGCGCGGCAGGCCCATCTGCTCGGCCACGCGCACGAACTCATGCACCCCGTAAGGCGATTCGTTGGACAGGCCAATGGCGCGCACCTTGCCCGCCTTCACCAGCGTGTCCATGGCTTCCAGCTGCTCCTGGATGGAGGCACACTCCCGGTCCTTGCTGGGGTCGAAATACATGGCGCCGAAGGCAGGCACGTTGCGCGCGGGCCAATGGATCTGGTAGAGGTCGATCACGTCGGTCTGCAGGCGGCGCAGGCTGGCATCGCAGGCGGCCAGAATTTCGGCGCGGCTCACACCGGCGTTCTCCCCGCGGATCCAGGGCATACCGCGCGACGGCCCCGCCACCTTGGTGGCCAGCACCACCTGCTGGCGCAGTCTGGGCTTGCCGGCCCACCAGTTGCCCAGAATGGTTTCGGTGGCGCCGCAGGTTTCGGCGCGGGCCGGCACGGCGTACATCTCGGCCGTGTCCAGAAAGTTCACACCGCGCTCCAGCGAGCGGTTCAGGATGGCGTGGGCTTCGGCCTCGGACACCTGTTCGCCAAAGGTCATGGTGCCCAGGCAGATGGGGGTGACTGCGATGCCAGACTGGCCCAGTGTTTTGCGTTGCATGGAATGTCCGTGGTGGTATGGGAAGTAGAAAAGTCTAAACCCAAGCCGTGCGTTGCGCGGGCCCCTCCATGTCGCTGCCACGACTGGGGTGGCTCACGCCAGCGCCTAAGATCGGCTCCATGAATGCCTCCGTGCCCAGTTCCGAGACCACCTACCAGCCCCGGCGCCACGCGCGCAGCGAGTTCGTGCCGGTGCGCGACCAGCTCTACCATGTGCGCGTCTGGGAAGCCCGCAGCAGCGCTGCGGCCACGCAGCCGCCCCTGTTCATGGTGCACGGCTGGATGGATGTGGCCGCGTCATTCCAGTTCGTGGTGGACGCCATGGCCACCGAGCGCACCATCATCGCCCCCGACTGGCGCGGCTTTGGCCTGACGCGCCCACTGGCCCAACCCGATGGCACCCGCCCGCTGGCCGACCACTACGTATTTGCCGACTACCTGGGCGACCTGGACGCCCTGATGGACCATTACATGGGCCTCTACATGGCGCGGTATGGCGCTGACGGCACAGGCACTGCACAGGCAGACCTGGTGGGCCACAGCATGGGTGGCAACGTGGCCATGATGTACGGCGGCGTGCGGCCCGAGCGCATACGCCGGCTGGTGAATCTGGAAGGCTTTGGCATGCCCAACACCACGCCCGCCCAGGCCCCTGGCCGTTACGCGCGCTGGCTCGATGAAATCAAGGCCCTGCGCAGCGGCACACTGGGCCTGCGTGGCTACGACTCGCTGCAGGGTGTGGCGCAACGGCTCATGAAGACCAACCGCCGGCTGGACCCGACCCGCGCTTTGTGGCTAGCGGAGCACTGGTCGGCGCGCAACGCGCAGGGAGAGTGGGAGATTCTGGGCGACCCGGCCCACAAAGTCACCAGCGCGCAGCTGTACCGCTGGGAAGAGGTGCAGGCGGTGTACCAGCGCATAGCGGCCCCGGTGCTGGCGGTGGAAGCCAGCGACGACAGTCTGCACCAGTGGTTCAAGGGCAGCTACACGCTGGCCGACTACCACGAGCGCCTGAAGCAGGTGCCCCAAGTCCGGATAGCCCGGGTCAATGATGCCGGGCACATGCTGCACCACGACCAGCCGCAAGCACTGGCCGGTCTGCTGGAGGACTTCTTCAACGCCTGAGGTCTGGCGGCCCCGCCGGGCTTACCAGCTGTTACATGCCGGCGCACGCCAGCCGGGACAATTCGAGGGTGCCAACACCCTCACTCCATCCGCCACCACCCCCTCCTCCACGCCGCGCGGGCAAGCCGGGCGGGGGGACTGTCTGCCGCGCTGTGTTGCTGGCGTGCACCGTCCTGGCTCTGGGTGCGCCTGCCCTGGCCAGTGCCAGCCCGAAGAAAGAAAGCTCCCGCTGGGCACTGTGCCCGGGCTGGGATGCCGGCGGGGACTCTCCCGGGCAGCGCTACGAGGCTTTCTTTTCGCCGCACACCCACCACTGGACCTACTCCGAAGAGCACCGGCAAGTTGTCAACGTGAGCCTGAGCCGCCGCCTGCCCAACGAGCGCTTCTGCGGCCTGAGCCTGTTCACCAACTCCTTCGGCCAGCCGTCGGCCTACGCCTTTGTGGGCAAATCGTGGCCAGGCCTCTTTCCCCGCCTGCCCAATGTGTATGCGTCTGTAAGCGCAGGCATCATCTACGGCTATGTGGACGAGTTCGAGGACAAGGTGCCGCTGAACTTTGGTGGCTTCTCTCCCGCCATCATCCCCGCTGTGGGCCTCAGGCTGTCGCCGCGGGCCTCTGTGGAGGTGCATATCCTGGGCACTGCCGCGCTGATGTTCGGCACGACCTTGCGCTTCTGAGCCGCTGTTGCCGCGCCTACGGGCGGGACGTGAGAAAATCGAGGGTTTGTATCCGCAACAGGAAGATCAGCCCATGGACGCCGAACGCCTCAATTCCCTCTCCGCCCAACTGGCCGACCTCAGCGAACGCGTGGTCGAGCTACGGAGGTATCTTTGACTACGATGCCAAGGCATTGAAGTTGAAGGAGGTGGAGTCCGCGCTGGAAGATCCCACCGTCTGGAACAACCCCAAGCGGGCGCAGGATCTGGGCCGCGAGAAAAAGGCGCTGGAAGACGTGGTGCTGGTGCTCGACCGCCTCACCACCGAGCTGTCGGACAACAGCGAACTGTTCGAGATGTCGCGCGATGAAGGCGACGAGGACGGCATAGCCACCATAGAGGCCGAGGCCGCCCAGCTGGCCGCCGAAGTGGAAAAACTCGAATTCCGGCGCATGTTCAACCAGCCGGCCGACCCCAACAACTGTTTCCTCGACATCCAGGCCGGCGCTGGCGGCACCGAAGCCTGCGACTGGGCCAGCATGCTGCTGCGCCAGTATCTGCGCTACGCCGAACGCAAAGGCTTCTCCACCACGGTGGAGGACGAAACCCCCGGGGATACGGCCGGCATCAAGAGCGCCACCATCAAGATCGAAGGCGACTACGCCTTTGGCCTGCTGCGCACCGAGACCGGCGTGCATCGCCTGGTGCGCAAGAGCCCGTTCGATTCGTCCGGCGGGCGCCACACCTCGTTCGCCTCGGTGTTCGTGTACCCCGAGGTGGACGACACGGTGGACATCAACATCAACCCGGCCGATGTGCGCGTGGACACCTACCGCGCCAGTGGCGCGGGCGGCCAGCACATCAACAAGACCGATTCGGCCGTGCGCCTGACGCACATTCCCACTGGCATCGTGGTGCAGTGCCAGGACAGCCGCAGCCAGCACAGTAACCGCGACCTGGCCTGGCAGCGACTGCGCTCGCGCCTGTACGACCACGAGATGCGCAAGCGCATGGAAGAACAGCAGAAGCTGGAGGACACCAAGACCGATGTGGGCTGGGGCCACCAGATCCGCTGAAGCTTCGTTGAAGCAGGGCGTCTGAGGCAGGGCTTTCCTTCCCTGCCTGTACGCCCTGGCTCCCTGCCCCCCACGCCAAGACACCGAGACCCGCACACCATGACATTCCGCGAAGGCCTAGCCACAGTGGTCCAGCGCGCCGACTACGCGCCCCCGGCCTACCTCATCGAAACGGTCGATCTGACCTTCGACCTGGACCCGGCCAAGACCCGCGTCCTGAACCGCATGCAGGTGCGCCGCAACCCGGATGCACCCGCCCAGGCCTTGCGTCTGGATGGCGAGGACCTGAACCTGGCTCGCGTGCTGGTGAACGGCGCGGGAACCAGCTTCAAGCTGGAGGGCAACCAACTGGTGCTGGAGAACCTGCCGCAGGGGCACGAGCCTTTCGAGCTGGAGATATTCACCACCTGTGCGCCGGCGCGCAACACCCAGCTCATGGGCCTGTACGTGAGCAACGACTCCTTCTTCACGCAATGCGAAGCCGAAGGATTCCGCCGCATCACCTACTTCCTGGACCGCCCGGACGTGATGGCCAGCTACACCGTGACGCTGCGCGCCGACGCCGCCAAGTACCCCGTGCTGCTGAGCAACGGCAACCTGGTGGACAGCGGCCCCCTGAGCGGCCCCGGGAACGAAGGCCGGCACTTTGCCAAGTGGGTGGACCCGCACAAGAAGCCCTGCTACCTGTTTGCGCTGGTGGCGGGCCTGCTGGTGCAGCGCGAACAGCGCATCGTGTCGCGCAGCGGCACCGAGCATTTGCTGCAGGTGTACGTGCGCCCCGGCGACCTGGACAAGACCGAACACGCCATGAACTCCCTCATGGCCAGCGTGGCCTGGGACGAAGCCCGCTTTGGCCTGCCGCTGGACCTGGAGCGCTTCATGATTGTGGCCACCAGCGACTTCAACATGGGGGCCATGGAGAACAAGGGCCTCAACATCTTCAACACCAAGTACGTGCTGGCCAACCCGGCCACCGCCACCGACACGGACTTTGCCAACATCGAGTCGGTGGTGGGGCACGAGTACTTCCACAACTGGACGGGCAACCGCATCACCTGCCGCGACTGGTTCCAGCTGAGCCTGAAGGAAGGCCTGACGGTGTTCCGCGATCAGGAATTCAGCATGGACATGGCGGGCAGCCCCTCGGCCCGCGCGGTGAAACGCATTGAAGACGTGCGCGTGCTGCGCACCGCGCAGTTCCCCGAGGACGCCGGCCCCATGGCCCACCCGGTGCGCCCCGACAGCTATGTGGAAATCAACAATTTCTACACGGTCACCATTTACGAAAAAGGCGCCGAGGTGGTCCGCATGATGCAGACCCTGGCGGCCACGCCGGCCGAAGGCACCTCAGGCCGCGACGGCTTTGCGCGTGGCATGAAGCTGTACTTCCAGCGCCACGACGGGCAGGCCGTGACCTGCGACGACTTTGCCCAGGCCATTGCCGACGCCAACCCCCACAGCGACCTGGCCCGGCTGTTGCCCCAGTTCAAGCGCTGGTACAGCCAGGCAGGCACCCCGCGCGTGCAGGCCAGCGGCCAATACGATGCCGCCGCGCAGACCTACACCCTCACGCTGACCCAAAGCTGCCCGGCCACCCCCGGCCAGCCCAGCAAAGAGCCCTTCGTGATTCCAGTGTCCGCCGCGCTGCTGGGCGCCCACGGGGAAGAACTGGCCCCCGCGCGCACTCTGGTGCTGACCCAGGCCACCGAAAGCTTTGTGTTCGAAGGCATTGCCAGCGAGCCCACGCCTTCCCTGTTGCGCGGCTTCAGCGCGCCGGTGCTGCTGCAGATGGACCTGACCGATGCGCAGTGGCTGTTGCTGCTGGCCCACGACACCGACCCGTTCAACCGCTGGGAAGCAGGCCAGCGGCTGGCGCTGCAACGCGCGCTGCGTGCCTTGCAGGCCGACCCTGGCACTGCCCCGCTGGACGAGGCCTACCTCAGCGCCATGCGCAGCGTGCTGCGGCACCCGGAGCTGGACGCGGCGTTCAAGGAACTGGTGCTCACGCTGCCGGCCGAAACCTACATCGCGGAACAGTTGCCGGTGGTGGACCCGCAGCGCATCCACGCGGTGCGCGAGGCCATGCGCCTGCAACTGGCGCAAGCCCTTCACGACGACTGGCTGGCCGCCTTCGAGGCCCACAAAGACACCGGCGCCTACACGCCCGACCCCGTCTCCAGCGGCCGCCGTGCGCTGGCCAGCATGGCGTTGCACATGCTGTGCCTGGCCTCCGTGCAAAGCGGTGACACCGTGTGGCCCGGCAAGGCCTACCAGCGCTTCAAAGACGCCAGCAACATGACCGACCGCTTTGCCGCCCTCAGTGCGCTGGTGCAAAGCGGCCACCCGCTGGCCGAGCAGGCCCTGGCCCGCTTCCATGCCATGTTCCGCCACGAAGCCCTGGTGCTGGACAAGTGGTTTGCGCTGCAGGCCGGTGCCAGCGACCGGGGTGGCCACATCCTGCCGCAGGTGAAGCAGTTGCTGCGGCACCCGGACTTCCAGCTGCGCAACCCCAACCGTGCGCGCAGCGTCATCAGCACCTACTGCCACGCCAACCCGGGCGCCTTCCACCGGGCCGATGGCGCGGGCTATGCCTTCTGGGCCGAGCGGGTGGTGGAGCTCGACGGTTTCAACGCGCAGGTGGCCGCGCGCCTGGCCCGCGCCCTGGACCGCTGGCGCCAGCTGGCCGAGCCCTACCGCACGCTGGCCCGCGCTGCGGTGGAACGCGTGGCCGCCCACGGCACCCTGAGCAACGATGTGCGCGAAGTCGTCTCGCGCTCCCTGGCCGACTGAATACCCTGGTCTGAGAACCCCGAGTCACCCCACTGGACACCGCCATGAGCAACCGCATCTCCCTCACCCGCTACCTGGTCGAGCAGCAACGCGTGCACGGCCGCATTCCGCCCGAGCTGCGCCTGCTCATCGAGGTGGTGGCGCGCGCCTGCAAGCGCATTTCCATCAGCGTGAACAAAGGCGCGCTGGGCGAGATTCTGGGCAGCGCCGAGACCGAGAACGTGCAGGGCGAGGTACAGAAAAAGCTCGACGTGATTGCCAACGAGGTGCTGATCGAGGCCAACGAATGGGGCGGTCATCTCGCGGCCATGGCCTCGGAGGAAATGGAAGGCATCTACGTGGTGCCCAACCGTTTCCCGCAGGGCGAATACCTGCTCATGTTCGACCCGCTCGATGGCTCCAGCAACATCGACGTGAACGTATCCATTGGCACCATCTTCAGCGTGATGAAGAAAACCGGCGCCCACCCCGGCATTGCCGAGCAGGACTTCATGCAGCCCGGCAAGCAGCAGGTGGCCGCGGGTTACTGCGTGTACGGGCCGCAAACCACGCTGGTGCTCACGGTGGGCGATGGCGTGGCCATGTTCACCCTGGACCGCGAGCAGGGCTCCTGGGTGCTGACGGCCGACCAGGTGCAGATTCCCGAAGACACGCGCGAATTCGCCATCAACATGAGCAACATGCGGCACTGGGATGCGCCGGTGAAGCGCTATATCGACGAGTGCCTGCAGGGCAAGGAAGGGCCGCGCGGCAAAGACTTCAACATGCGCTGGATTGCCTCCATGGTGGCCGACGTGCACCGCATACTCACCCGCGGCGGCGTGTTCATGTACCCCTGGGACAAGCGCGAACCCGAAAAGCCCGGCAAGCTGCGCCTCATGTACGAAGCCAACCCCATGGGCTGGCTGGTGGAACAGGCCGGCGGCGCTGCCACCAACGGGCGCCAGCGGATTCTGGACATCCAGCCCACCCAGTTGCACGAGCGCGTGAGCGTGATTCTGGGCTCCAGAAACGAAGTGGAGCGCGTCACCGCCTACCACCTGGAGGCGGACAAGGCCAAACAGGCTGGCCAGGCCGGCGGCTGAAGCGTCGCCAGAATTCACTACAATAGTGGGTTTTGCGGGGTGTTGAACCCCGTGAAACAGTGCCGGAATAGCTCAGTCGGTAGAGCAGCTCATTCGTAATGAGAAGGTCGGGGGTTCGATTCCTCTTTCCGGCACCAATGAAATCAAAAGCCCCTGACTTTCCCGGTCAGGGGCTTTGTTGTTTGGGACTTCGGCGTTGACTTTGGCCCTGCATCGGGCGCGCAGAGTCCCTGGCTCGCGCTCCCTCCGACCCGCCTTGACCCCCCGCCAGATCCACGCCAGCGTGATGGCATGGACAAAGGCAATCAGGCGATTGCCCAGCGCGAACAGGTGGCCACCGTCTTGATCTAATATCGCTCTGATGTTGCGCATAGCCGAACGTATGAGGCACTGGCTGGCACCCCGCCAGCCGGCTGCTGCTTTGGCCAGCACGCAGGAATTCGACGCCTCCCGCGAGCGCGCTGCGATTGCCGAAACCCTGCTGGCCAGCGCAGCACGGCTCATGAACGCACGCAGCGAACTCGAGACGGTACAGGGCATCTGCAATGCCCTGTGTGGCGCCAGCCAGCACATCCGCCTGGCCTGGACATGGTTTGGCGAGCGGGATACACAGAGCATCCACCCCCAGGCCTACGCAGGCGCGGCCAGTGCTTACGCAGCGCAACTGGTCATACACCGCAACGCGCTCACCGAAATCGGACCCGCCTTCCGCACCCTCAGCGGCGACCACGCCTCGGACTATGCGGTATCGCGGTTCTCGGTTTTCGGGCCGTGGCGGGAGATGGCGCAGCAGTACGGCGTGCGCAGCGTGCTGGCGGTGCCACTGCGCTCCGACTTCAGCGGCATGAGCGGCATCTTTGTGGTCTACGCCAACCAGAACGACTACTTCAAGCAGGTGGGTGAGGGCCTGTTTCTGGCCTTGGGCGCGCTCTTCACGTCCGTCCTCACTGCCTCCGCGGAACGGCTGGAGCTGGAACGCGCCGTGAACCACGACGCCCTCACCGGTGTGCTCAACCGCCACGCGCTGCCGGTGGTGGAGCGGCGCATGGCACGCCACTCTCTGTTCGATCCGCGCTCGTTCGTGCTGCTGATTGATCTGGACCACTTCAAGCAAATCAACGACACGCACGGCCACGCGGTGGGCGACGAGGTGCTGAGGCGCACCGCACGGGCGCTGCGCGACACGCTGCGCCGTGAGGACAGCGTGATGCGCTGGGGTGGAGAGGAATTTCTGGTCTGTCTGCACAACATTTCTGCCGAAGACGCAACCCGGGTCGCGGAGAAGCTGCGTCTGGCCATTGCATCCATTGCAGAGCCCGTGGCGGTCACGGCCTCCATTGGCATCGCAGAGGTACGGGCACAGCAGGCTCTGGATGTGGCCATCGTGCTGGCGGACAAAGCGCTGTTTGCCGCCAAGGCCGCAGGCCGCAACCGCGTGTCCTGCGAAAACTGACCGGGCGCAGCCCTATGCAGCGCAGCCAGCCGGCACTGCCTTTCACAGACTGGGCCGAGGCGCCCGAGGTGCCCGCGCACCACACGCTGACCGCCCATGAGCCTGGCCCGCGCCGGCGCATTGCGCACCTCGACATGGACGCGTTCTACGCCTCGGTGGAACTGCAGCGCTACCCGCAACTCGCGGGCCTGCCGCTGGTGATTGGCGGCAGCCGCCACCGCGAGGACGAACTGCTGGCACGGCTGGCCCAGCGCTACCCAGACCAAGCCTGGAGCACGGACACCCTGGACCGCATCCCGGTGGATTTTTTTCCGCGCCTGGAGGGCTACACCGGGCGCGGCGTCATCACCACGGCCAGTTACGCGGCGCGGCAGTTTGGTGTGGGCTCGGCCATGGGGCTCATGAAGGCGGCCAAGCTGTGCCCGCAGGCGCTGCTGCTGCCCATGGACTTCGAGCGCTACCGCGACTACTCCCGCCGCTTCAAGGCCGTGATCACCGACATCGCACCCGTTATGGAAGACCGCGGCATTGACGAGGTGTACATCGACTTTACCCAGGTGCCCGGCGGCCAGCGGGAGGATGGGCGCGTGCTGGCCCGACTCATCCAGAAAAGCATCCACCAGGCCACCGGGCTGACCTGCTCCATTGGCGTGGCGCCCAACAAGCTGCTGGCCAAAATGGCCAGCGAGTTCAAGAAGCCCAATGGCATCAGCACCGTGACCGAGGCCGATGTGCAGGCGCTCATCTGGCCGCTGGCCTGCCGCAAGATCAATGGCGTGGGGCCCAAGGCCGATGCCAAGCTGGCCAGCCACGGCATACGCACCATTGGGGAACTGGCCGCGCAAGATCCGGCGTGGCTGGTGGCCCATTTCGGCAAGAGCTACGGCGCCTGGCTGCACGAAGCCGCCTGGGGCCGGGATACGCGGCCGGTGCAAACCGAGAGCGAGCCGGTGAGCATGAGCCGCGAGACCACCTT
>JALOSG010000282.1 GCA_025458665.1 Serpentinimonas sp. | reverse complement strand
CAAGCGCATCAAAGACCTGATTGACGGCGTGTACAGCGAGAAAGCCGGGCAGGAGGCCGACAAGCTGGCCGATGCGGCCCGCCAGATGGCCGAGGCCGACACCATGAGCGAGAAGGATCTGGCGCGGGAAATCAAGCGGCTGGAGAAACAGATGCTGGACCACGCCCGCAACCTGGAGTTCGAGCAGGCGGCCCGCACCCGCGACCAACTGGCCCGGCTGAAGCAGCGCCTGCTGGGGGCCGACGCCCACGACCCATTGCCCGCGGCACCGCAGTAGCCGGTGCCTGGCAAAAGTAGGCAAAATCCGAACATGCCTGACAACGCCGCACCCGTGTCCGACGCTTCCGCCACCACCGCCACCACCGAGATCTACCTCATCGAGGACGACCGGACCGTGCAGCAGTTCGTGGAGCAGACGCTGGAGCAGCGCCCGCAATGGCGCCTGGCCGGCTGCTCGGAGACCTATGCGCACGCCTGCCTCATGGCGCCGTCCAGCAGCGCCGATGTGTTTCTGGTGGACCTGGGCCTGCCCGATGGCCGCGGCGAAGACATGCTGCGCCAGCTCTCCCTGGCCCGCCCCGATGCCGAATTGCTGGTGTTCACCGTGTTTGGAGACGAGTCCCGGCTCATTGAAGCCCTGCAGATGGGCGCGACCGGCTACGTGCTCAAGGGCTGCAGCGGCGACGAACTGATCGACGCCATCGAGCAGATCCGGGAGGGCGGCGCGCCGATTTCACCTTTGCTGGCCCGCATGCTGCTCAAGCAGTTTCGCAGCGCAGCCGATGCCGCGCCTGCCCCCCAGAGTGCTCTGGCCTACGGGACAGAGCCGCCCCGACCCATGCTCTCCGAGCGGGAATCCGACGTGCTGCGGCTGGTAGCGCAGGGGTATGTGAACAAGGAAATTGCCCAGAAGCTCGGGATTGGTGCAGCCACGGTCAGCACCCACATCAAGAGCCTGTACCGCAAGCTGGCCGTGCACACCCGCGTGCAGGTGGTGCGGGCGGCGCAGCAGCGGGGGCTGCTCTGAGAGCCGGAGAGCGCCTTCGCCTGTTGCTGCCGGTAGCCCTGTGTCTGCTGGCCTTGCTGCTGGTTTTGCACTGGGTGTCCAGGCCCGCCGCGGTACGTGGCGTGGTCAATGTGGTGTCGGTTCTGGCTGTTCCGGGGGCTGGAGGTACCGGGCTTCCACCGGTTCCGCGCGAAGTGGCGTTGCCCCACATCCTTGACGATGCCCCGCCCGAGCTGCGCAGCCGGGTGGACTACCTGTTCTCCCCCAGCCCGGAGATGGTGGCCCAACTGCAGCAAAGCGGAACACAGCCCCCAGGGCTGGCCCTGCTGCTGCCACGGGTGGGTACCCGCTTTCGTGTGCTGCTCAACGGCCAGGAGCTGTTTCAGGAGGGTTGGTACGACGAACCCGGGCGGGTGGTGAATGCGGGCTGGTTTCCTTACTTCGTGCCCTTGCCGGCCGCACTGCTCGACCCCGACCTGCCGCGCAACGTGGTCCGTGTCGAAGTGAAGGGCCAGTTGCTCGAGCGCAGCGGGTTGGCGCCATTCCAGGTGGGCGCCTTCGACACGCTGTACGACCGGTACAAAACCTTGTACGGCTGGCAGGTCATCGGCACCTGGATGATGCTCATCACCGCTGTCCTCATGGGGCTGATGTCGCTGTTTCTGTGGCTGCTGCTGCGGGAACGGCTGTTTGCGCTCATGGCAGCGGCTTCGCTGGCACACGCTGTGCGGCTGGTACTGTCGGTGCTGGCCGATCCGCCGCTGACCTACGAGCTGTACTTTTTGCTGCACCGGGTGAGCTTTGCCGTGTATGTGGCCTTCATCTGCCTTTTCATCGAGGAGATGGTGGGCCTACGGCTGCGTCTGGTGCGTGGACTGGCGTACTTCCTGCTGGCTGCGGCACCCGCGTGGATGGGCTGGACGCTGTACACGCTGGACTACGACAACTACCGCATCTGGGCCGGGGTTCTGGCGTTCACGGCGGCCACCAGCCTTGGCTACATCCTGTGGATGACGAGGGCGGCGCGGAGCCTGTCGCCCAATCTTGCCCTGGTTCTCATGGTGGCGCTGTTCACGCTGGCCACCGGCGTGCGCGACTTTCTGGTGGTTCAACTCAATTTCCCGGGTGATGCCGACCTGCGCTGGACTTCGCTGGGCAGCCTCACCCTCATGTTCACGCTGGGGTGGGTGCTGATGCAGCGGTCTACTGCGTCGGTGGCCGAGGTGCGGCGGCTGAACGACAGCCTGGCCAAGGTGGTGGCCGAGAGGGAAGGGCAGTTGCGGCTGGCCTTCAACCAGCTGCGCGAGTCGGAGCGCCAACGCGCCGTGGAAAGCGAGCGCCAGCGGCTGGTGCGGGACATGCACGACGGCCTGGGCAGCCAGCTGGTCCAGACGCTCAACATGGTGCACAACAGCCGGGACCAGCTGGACCGCAGCCAGCTCACCACCATGATCAGCCACGCGCTGGATGAGCTGCGCATCACACTGGATTCTCTGGAGCCCATGGAGGGCGATCTGCCCACCATCCTGGGCACACTGCGGCAGCGCATTGCACCGGCACTGCAGTCGGCTGG
>JALOSG010000281.1 GCA_025458665.1 Serpentinimonas sp. | reverse complement strand
TGCACCATGAAATCGAGAATCTGCGCCTCGGTACGGCCCTGCTGCAGTTGCTGGCGAATCTGCTGGCGCAGGTCGATGGCCAGTTCGGCGTGAGAGGCCGCCACCGTCTCGTTCTGGCATACCAGGCAGCGCAGTTCCTCGGCCACCTGCAGCACGCGGGCTTCCAGGGCTGGGTCGGCAGCGGCAGGGCTGGCCATGAGCACCGTGGGCGATGAGGCGGGTTGGGAGGCTGGTGGGGAGACTGCCTGTGCCTGCACCACCCAAGGCGCCATCAGACAAAAACACAGCGCCACCGCGCAGGCGCCCAACCGGTGGCGCCATGGCCTGGACACATCAAAGCTGGTTGTCGGCACCGAGTTTTCCAATCAGGGGCAGGAGGGTGTCGCGCAGATCGGCCACCGTCACGGGGCCTATGTGCTTGTGACGGATAACGCCCGCACGGTCGATCACGAAGGTTTCGGGCACGCCATAGACACCCAGGTCGAGTCCGGCCAAGCCATCGGGGTCGGAGAAAGACTGCGTGTAGGGGTCGCCGTGGCGGGCCAGCCAGGCCAGTGCCTCGGGGCGCTTGTCCTTGTAGTTCAGGCCATAAATGGGCACCACGCCGGCTTTGGCCAGGTCCACCAGCACCGGGTGTTCTTCCTGGCAGGCCACGCACCACGAGGCCCACACATTGAGCAGCCAGACCTGCCCTTTCATGTCGGCCGGCGTGACCAGCCGCTGCGGCTCGGCCAGCGTGGGCAGGGAAAACGCTGGGGTGGGCCGGTTCACCAGCGGAGAGGGCACCTCGCGGGGATTCAGACCCAGACCTACGCCCAAAAAGCCCACCAGCACCATGAATACGCCCAGTGGAATCAGGTGCTTTTTCATGGGGTGCCTCCGGCGTGCCGATTCAGCGGGGCGCTGTGGGTAACCATCGCACCTGGCGCAGCATCAGGCGATGCACCGTACAGGTTGCCAGATGCCGCAGCCGGCTTCTGCGCACGCACTGCCTGCGCGCGGTAGCGACGGTCCAGTACCGCCAGAAAGCCTCCCAGCGCCATGAGCACGCAGCCGAACCAGATCCAGTTCACCAGCGGCTTGTGGTGCACCCGCACACTCCACTCGGTGGTGCCTACGGGTTCGCCCAGTGCCACATACAGATCGCGCCAGGGGCTGCGGTCTATGGCCACTTCGGTCATGGGCATGCGGCTCACGTCGTACACGCGCCGCTCCGGGCGGAGCGTGGTGACCAGCTCTCCGTCGCGCGTCACGGTCATGGTGGCCTGGGCCGCGCTGAAGTTGGGGCCGCGCGCGGGCTCCACCGCATCAAGGCGGAAGCGGAAGCCGCCCACATCGGCACTCTGGCCTACGGCCATGCGCACGTCGTTCTCGGTCTCGAAGCCGCCCACCACCGTCACCCCGGCCACGAACACCGCCACACCCAGGTGCGCCAACAGCATGCCGTAAAAGCTGCCCGACTGGGCGCGCGCCGCGGTCAGCCAAGATGTAGATGCTGATGCAGATGCAGCCTTGACCCGGTGCTCGCGCATTTTCTGCACCCAGCCCACCAACGCGGTGGCAGCCACCCAGGCGGCCAGCAGCAGCCCCAGGCCCACCAACGGAGACCAGCTTCCCAGCAGCCACGGGGCCAGCAGCCCACTGGCCAGCGCCACGCCTGCCGCCCACTTCAGGCGCCGGCTCAAGTCACCCACCGAGGCCTGCCGCCAGCGCGCCAGCGGCCCCACGCCCATGAGAAACAGCGCAGGTGCCATGATGGGCACAAACACCGCATTGAAGTAAGGCGCACCCACCGACAGCTTGCCCATGCCCAGCGCATCGATCACCAGCG
Organism: Serpentinimonas sp.; assembly: GCA_025458665.1. Classification (GTDB taxonomy): domain Bacteria; phylum Pseudomonadota; class Gammaproteobacteria; order Burkholderiales; family Burkholderiaceae_C; genus JALOSG01. Next base: position 756 of record JALOSG010000281.1, on the reverse strand, counting down.
GGTAGAGCGTGCCCAGCAACACGGCGGCGGTGGCCACCAGCAGCAGCACATTGTTGGCCAGCAGCATGGATTCGCGCGACACCAGATCGAAGCTACCGCCCTGCCCCATGCGCGGCGCGCGCAGCGCAAACAGCAGCAACGAACCCCCGATGACCAGAAACAGGAAGGCCAGGATGAACACGCCGCGCTCCGGGTCGGTGGCAAAGGCGTGCACGGAACTCAGCACGCCAGAGCGCACGATGAAGGTGCCGAGCAGGGACAGCGAGAACGCCAGAATGGCCAGCAACGCGGTCCACATCTTGAAGCCGCCGCGCTTCTCGGTCACCGCCAGGGAATGGATCAGCGCGGTACCCACCAGCCAGGGCATGAAGGACGCGTTTTCCACAGGGTCCCAGAACCACCAGCCGCCCCAGCCGAGTTCGTAGTAGGCCCAGAAGCTACCCAGCGCAATGCCCAGCGTGAGAAAGCACCAGGCCACCGTGGTCCAGGGGCGCGACCAGCGTGCCCACGCCGCATCGAGCCGGCCAGAAAGCAGGGCCGACACCGCAAACGCAAAGGCCACCACAAAGCCCACGTAGCCCATGTAGAGCATGGGCGGGTGGATGATCATGCCGGGGTCCTGCAGCAGAGGGTTCAGGTCCATGCCATCGGCGGGTGCAGGCAGCAGGCGCACGAAGGGGTTGGAGGTGAGCAACGTGAACAGGTAGAAGCCGCAGCTGATGAGGCCCATGACGCCGAGCACGCGGGCGCGGGTGG
>JALOSG010000280.1 GCA_025458665.1 Serpentinimonas sp. | reverse complement strand
CTTGAAGTCGCTCAGGCCCTCGAAGCCCACGCTGCGGCAGAACCGGATGACGGTGGGCTTGCTCACCCCGGCGGCCAGCGCCAGTTCGCCCACCGGGGAGCGGGCAAAGTGGCGTGGGTCCTGCAGCAGCAGGGCGGCTACCCGCTGTTCGGCGGGGGGCAGGGTGTCCAGAAGGGCCTGTATGCGGTCCAGCATGGGGTGCCTCGGCAGGTCTCAGCGTGGCTGGGCGTCTGCCTGGGCGTCTGCGGTTACCGCAGCCTGCGCCTCCAGTTCGCGCGCCATGGTCTTGCCCAGCTCCACGCCCCACTGGTCGAACGCATGGATGCCCCACACGGCCGCCTGGCAGAACACCTTGTGTTCGTACAACGCCACCAGTGCGCCCAGGCTGTAGGGGCTCAGGTCGGGCAGCCACAGCGTGCTGGAAGGAACATTGCCCCGGAAAGTGCGGTGCGGCGCCAGCGCCTGGGCTTCCCCGGCGCTCAGCCCGGACTGGCGCAGTGCAGCTTCCGTGTCGGCGGAGCTGCGGCCCAGGGCCAGTGCGCGCGCCTGCGCCTGCAGGTTGAGCAACACCACGCGGTGGTGTTCGCCCGCCAGCGGCAAGGGCGTGTCTTCGCTGCGCACCCCAATGAACTCGATGGGAACGCGGTGCTGGCCCTGGTGCAGCAGCTGGAAGTAGGCGTGCTGCCCGTCTATGCCCAGACCGCCCCAGACGATGGGGCCCGTGCCCACTACCGCGGCACTGCCGTCCACATGCACACTCTTGCCGTTCGATTCCATATCCATCTGCTGGACGAAGGGCGCGAAGTACTGCAGCCGGCTGGCGTAGGGCGACACCACCTGCGTGGGGCATTGCAGGAAGTTGCGGTTCCACACGCCCAGCAGCGCCATGAGCAGCGGCAGATTCTGTGCCGGCGGGGCATCCCAGAAATGGCGGTCCATCGCGTGGCCGCCGGCCAGAAACTGTCGGAACGCATCGGCGCCCACGGCCACCGCCAGCGGAAACCCGATGGCCGACCACACCGAATAGCGCCCGCCCACCCAGTCCCAGAAGCCGAAGGTGTGGGCCGCATCGAAGCCCTGCTCGGCCGAGCGGCTGGGCGAAGCGGTCACGGCGGCCAGATGCTGGCGCTGCGCGTCGCCCACCAGGCCAGCATCGGCCAGCCAGCGCCGCGCCGACGCCGCCAGCGTGAGCGTTTCCTGCGTGGTGAAGGTCTTGCTCTGCACCACCAGCAGCGTGGTCTCGGGGCGCAGGGTGGCCAGCGTGTCGTACAGCGCCCAGGCGTCGGGGTTGGAGACAAAGTGCACCCGCAGGTCGGCGCGGGTGTGGGCCTGCAGGGCCTTGCACGCCATGCGCGGGCCCAGGTCGGAGCCGCCTATGCCGATGTTGACGATGTCGGTGAAGCGCTCCCCGCTGTGGCCGCGCCAGGCACCGTTGCGCACCCGTTCGGCGGCCGTCAGAAAGCGCTCGCGCTCGGCGGCCACATCGGCCGACAATTCGCTGCCCCAGGGTGGGCTGGCCATGTCGGCGCCCCGCAGGGCGGCATGCAGCACCGCGCGCCCTTCGGTGGTGTTGATGGGCTGTCCCGTTCGCTGGGCCAGGGCTTGTTCGGCCACGCCGCTCTCCTGGGCCAGGGCCAGCAGGGCTTCCAGCACCTCGGGCGTCACGCCCTGGTGGCTGGCATCGAGCTGCAGGCCCGCGGCTTCCCGTTGCAGGCTGGCGTGGCGCGCGTCCTGGCCAGGGGCCAGCAGGCTGCGCAGGTGGGGCAGCGGGCCTTGCGCCAGCTGTTGCAGGCGCTGCCAGGCGGCGCGCTGTTCGGGACGAACAAAGGGCATGGGGTGGTCCACGGATAACGGTGTCATCTTGCTAGGGTAACAACTTGCGCTAGGCGGCCTGCTCGACTGCCTGGGAGGCCTGCGTGGCCTGCCTGGCCAGCTGTTCGATGCTGCCCCAGTCACCCCGGCGTACGGTGTCGGCCGGCGTGAGCCAGGAGCCGCCCACCATGGCCACGTTGGGCAGCGACAGGTAGCTGGCGAGGTTGCCCACCGAGACCCCGCCCGTGGGGCAGAAGCGCAGTTCGGGCAATGGGCCGGCCCAGGCCTTGAGCAGGTCGGGACCTCCCAGCACGCCGGCGGGAAAGCACTTGAGCAGGGTGTAGCCGGCATCGCGCGCCAGCATGGCTTCGCTGGCCGTGGCCACACCCGGAATGAAGGGCAGGCCAGCGGCCTGGGCGGCGGCCAGCAAGGAGGGCGTGCAGCCGGGGGACAGCGCGAAGGTGGCGCCCGCGGCCTGCACCTGGGTCAACTCATGCGGGCGCGTCACGGTGCCCGCGCCCACGTGTATGCCGGGCACTTCGCGCACCACGGCAGCCAGCGCTACCAATGCGGCGCTGGAGCGCAGCGTGATCTCCATCACGTCGATGCCACCGGCCAGCAAGGCACGCGCCATGGGCACGGCGTGGGCAGCGTCTTCCACCACCACCACCGGTACCACGCGGGAGCGGAAGGGCGGCAGGGGTGCCACGCTTACGGGCTGGTTCATGGTTGTGCTCATGGGCGTGCCCCCATCCCTGCCAGCAAGGGCGATGCGCC
>JALOSG010000279.1 GCA_025458665.1 Serpentinimonas sp. | reverse complement strand
CGGCCTCACCAGACTTTGAATCGGGAATACCCACCGCCGCGCACTCGAGCACACCAGGGTGCAGGTTGACTACCTGTTCGATTTCGGTGGGGTACACATTGAACCCCGACACCAGGATCATGTCCTTCTTGCGGTCCACGATGCGAACGTAGCCCCGTTCGTCCATGATGCCGACATCGCCAGATTTGAAGTACCCGTCGGCTGTCATCACCTTGGCGGTCTCGTCGTCCCGGTTCCAGTAGCCCGCCATCACCTGCGGGCCGCGGATGCAGATCTCACCCGCTTGCCCCAACGGGACGTCGTTGCCTTCGTCGTCGCGGATCGCGATGGTGGTCGACGGGATCGGCAGACCGATGGTCCCCGAGAATTCGTGAACATCCAGGCGGTTGGAGGTTGCGACCGGAGATGTCTCCGACAAGCCGTACCCTTCCACCACCGGGCAACCGGTTACCTTCAACCACTTCTCTGCGGTAGCTTTCTGCACCGCCATGCCACCACCGTTGGAGACCTTCAGGCCGGAAAAATCGAGCCTGGCAAAGTCGGGATCGTTCGCCAAGGCGTTGAACAGGGTGTTCACCGCCGGGAACATGTGGAACCGGTGCTTGGAAAGTGTGCGAACGAAGCCGGGGATGTCCCGCGGGTTCGGGATGAGCAGGTTCATCGCGCCCATGTGTGCGCCAAACAGCGCGCAGATCGTCAGCGCGAAGATGTGATACAGCGGCAAGGCGCACACCACCGTCACCGGGTCGCTGCCCAGCTCTGCCAACTTGGGACGGAACCAGGCGTCCACCTGCATCAGATTTGCCACCACATTGCGGTGAAGCAGCACGGCGCCCTTGCTCACGCCCGTCGTGCCGCCGGTGTATTGGAGGAAGGCCACGTGCTCCGGGCCCACATCCACACGCCGCAGTGGGTAGCGGCCGCCTTCCTCGAGCATCGCGTTGAAACGCGTCACCGTGCGCTGCCCGTCCAGCGGCAGGCTGAACTCGGGCACCATGCGCTTCACGTGACGCACAGCGAAGTTCAGCAGGCGACCGCGCCAGTAGCCGAGCAAATCGCCCAGCGAGGCCAGCACCACGTGCCGAACGTCGGTCTGTTCGATCACCTCTTCCAGCGTGACGGCGAAGTTCTCCAGCACCACCGCGACCACCGCCCCTGAGTCCTTCAGCTGGTGCTGTAACTCGCGCGCCGTGTAGAGCGGGTTCACGTTGACCACCACGAACCCAGCGCGAAGGATCCCCGCTATCGCCACCAGGTACTGCGGCACGTTCGGCATCATCACCGCCACGCGGTCACCTGGCTGCAAGCCCAGGGTCTGCAGCCAGGCGCCCATGGCTTGCGACATCTCGTCGATGTCGCGGAACCTCAGGCGCTGGTCCATGCAGCAAAGCGCGTCTCGCTGAGCATGCCGGCGAAAAGCCGACTCCAGCAACTCGGCAACGCTGCGGTAGGCATTCACATCGGCTTGCGCCGGCACGCCTGGGGGGTATTGATCAAGCCAAGGAAGCTGCACGGGACCTACGCTCCGGGAAACACCAACCGTCTATGGTGGCCCGGCCCGCCAGCCGCGCGGCTCGGTGCTTGCACTAGGCCGGCCTGTCCTCAGGGCGACACCCTCGGTGCATCAGCCCCGGCAAACAACTGCGCCGCCAAGGCCCGTTCGCGCTGGGCGATGGTGTCCAGGAAAGTGCTGGCCCCCTTCATGGCGCGGAAAGTGTCGAACCCGCGCTCGAGGAAAACCTGCAGCGAGCCCAGGCCTGCCACCTGCGCCGGGCCTCGCATCAGCCGCAAGCTGTGGCGTAGCAGGGGGTTGCGGGTGTAGCCCTCCAGCGCAGAACCCACGGCCAGCATCAGCGAGATCTGCCTTTCGCGCTCGACCGGTTGGCCCAGTCGACGCCAGCATTCACCGTAGAGGCGGCCATTGAGGGCCTCGCCTTGCGGCTTCAGTTCGAGGGCCGCGCGTCCCATCTGGGTGTCGAGTTGTTCAGACAGCGCGTGCAGGCGCCCCAGGCACAGCACGGTGTCGACCACGTCGCGCGGGAACAGCCTGACCAATGCCGGCACGATGCGCATGAACTGAGCGTCGCGGTTGGTGAAATCAGCCGGGCCATAGAGGTCTTCAAGGAAGAACTCGGTAGCCGCCCCGAAGCGGGGGTGCGCCAACATGTCCGCATAGGTCTGCGCGAACCTCGCATGCTGGTAGGCCTTCACGGCTCGCACTTCCTGCCCCAGCGCGCTGTCCAGCGCCCGCTGCAGACGCTGGGCTTCCACCTGTTTCAGGCAGTCGACAATCTCCTCACCAGCAGCATTCAGAACCATGGGCTTTCACTGAAGTGGCAAACCAGCAGTCTCCGCATGATGACGCAAGGCCCACCAGGCCGCCTGGCCGAATGAAGATGGCGCGCATCCAGCAGGTGCTGACGCTGGCGGCTCTGCTGTTCGCCTTGCTCTGGGCTGCCCACTGTTTCCGCAGCAACGAGGCAGGATGGGCGCCTGTGGGCGCGCTGCTGCTGGCCGCGGGCTATGCCGGCATCCTGGGGCTGGAGTTCCTGCTTCTGGCCTGGGTGCATGGCAACGACCCCACGCCGCGCGCCACGCCCAGCCAG
>JALOSG010000095.1 GCA_025458665.1 Serpentinimonas sp. | reverse complement strand
CATCGTCGAGGCCGACGCGTTCGACCGTATCGAGAAGCTGCTGACCGGCAAGCTCGCCAACGGCGGACCGAAGAAGCTGGCCAAGGGCACCAAGATCGACAAGGCCTACCTGGCCGATGTGGAGAAATACCACTGGTTCGATATCCGCCCGGCGGACGACGACGTGGCTGCCCAGCTGGAGTCCATCAAGAACTCCATGGAGCAGACCCGCCACAGCTTCGATCTGGCCTTTGAAGAAAAGCGCAAGAAGCTGACCCAGGGCGACGAACTGCCTGCTGGCGTGCTGAAGATGGTCAAGGTGTACCTGGCCGTGAAGCGCCGCCTGCAGCCCGGTGACAAGATGGCCGGCCGCCACGGCAACAAGGGCGTGGTCTCCAAGATCGTGCCCGTGGAAGACATGCCCTACATGGCCGACGGCACCCCGTGCGACATCGTGCTGAACCCGCTGGGCGTGCCTTCGCGCATGAACGTGGGCCAGGTGCTGGAAGTCCACCTGGGCTGGGCCGCCAAAGGTCTGGGCCAGCGCATTGGCGACATGCTGCAGCGCGAAGCCGCTGTGGCCGAGCTGCGCACCTTCCTGGAAACCATCTACAACGGCACCGGCAAGAAGGAAGACCTGAAGCAGTTGAGTGACGAGGAAGTCCGCCTCATGGCGCAGAACCTGACCACCGGTGTGCCGTTTGCCACCCCGGTGTTCGATGGCGCCACGGAGCAGGAAATCCGCGACATGCTGAAGCTGGCCTACCCGGACGATGTGGCTGCTGCCAAGGGCCTGACGGCCACGCGCACGCAGGCGCAGCTGTACGACGGCCGCACCGGCGAAGCCTTCGACCGCGTCACCACCGTGGGCTACATGCACTTCCTGAAGCTGCACCACCTGGTGGACGACAAGATGCACGCCCGTTCCACCGGCCCGTACAGCCTGGTGACCCAGCAGCCGCTGGGTGGCAAGGCACAGTTCGGCGGCCAGCGTTTCGGCGAGATGGAGGTGTGGGCACTGGAAGCCTATGGCGCCTCCTACATCCTGCAGGAAATGCTGACCGTGAAGTCCGACGACGTGCAGGGCCGCACCAAGGTGTACGAGAGCATCGTCAAGGGCGAACACGCCATCGACGCGGGCATGCCCGAGTCGTTCAACGTGCTGGTCAAGGAGATCCGCTCGCTGGGTATCGACATTGAGCTCGAGCGCTCCTAATTCACCGAAAAGGAAAGAGTCACATGAAATCTTTGCTCGACCTGTTCAAACAGTTCACGCCCGACGAACATTTCGATGCCATCCGCATCGGCCTGGCTTCGCCGGAGAAAATCCGCTCGTGGTCCTTCGGTGAAGTCAAGAAGCCCGAGACCATCAACTACCGCACCTTCAAGCCCGAGCGCGATGGCCTGTTCTGCGCCAAGATCTTTGGCCCCATCAAGGACTACGAGTGCCTGTGCGGCAAATACAAGCGCCTGAAGCACCGCGGCGTCATCTGCGAGAAGTGCGGCGTTGAAGTCACGCAGACCAAAGTGCGCCGCGAGCGCATGGGCCACATCGACCTGGCTGCGCCCTGCGCCCACATCTGGTTCCTGAAGTCCCTGCCCAGCCGTCTGGGCTGGGCCTGGTGCTGGACATGACGCTGCGCGACATCGAGCGCGTGCTGTACTTCGAAGCCTATGTGGTGGTGGACCCCGGCATGACCCCGCTGAAGAAGTTCAGCATCATGACCGAGGACGACTACGACGCCAAACGCAAGGAATTCGGCGACGAGTTCATTGCCAAGATGGGCGCCGAAGGCATCAAGGACCTGCTGGAAAGCATCGAGCTCGACACCGAGATCGAGAAGCTGCGCAACGACCTGACCGGCTCCGAGCTGAAGATCAAGAAGAACGCCAAGCGCCTCAAGGTGCTGGAAGCCTTCAAGAAATCCGGCATCAAGCCCGAGTGGATGGTGCTGGACGTGCTGCCCGTGCTGCCGCCCGACCTGCGTCCGCTGGTTCCCCTGGACGGTGGCCGTTTCGCCACCTCCGACCTGAACGACCTGTACCGCCGCGTCATCAACCGCAACAGCCGTCTGCGCCGTCTGCTGGAACTGAAGGCGCCGGAAATCATTGCGCGCAACGAAAAGCGCATGCTGCAGGAAGCCGTGGACAGCCTGCTGGACAACGGCCGCCGTGGCAAGGCCATGACGGGCGCGAACAAGCGCGCGCTGAAGTCCCTGGCCGACATGATCAAGGGCAAGAGCGGTCGTTTCCGCCAGAACTTGCTGGGCAAGCGGGTGGACTACTCGGGCCGTTCCGTCATTACCGTGGGCCCGACCCTGAAGCTGCACCAGTGCGGCCTGCCCAAGCTGATGGCTCTGGAGCTGTTCAAGCCCTTCATCTTCGCCAAGCTGGAGCAGATGGGCATTGCCACCACCATCAAGGCGGCCAAGAAGGAAGTGGAAGCCGGCACGCCGGTGGTGTGGGACATTCTGGAAGACGTGATCCGCGAGCACCCGGTGCTGCTGAACCGCGCTCCCACGCTGCACCGCCTGGGTATTCAGGCGTTCGAGCCCATTCTCATTGAAGGCAAGGCCATCCAGCTGCACCCGCTGGTGTGCGCCGCCTTCAACGCCGACTTCGACGGCGACCAGATGGCCGTGCACGTACCGCTGTCGGTGGAAGCACAGATGGAAGCCCGCACCCTGATGCTGGCCTCCAACAACGTGCTGTTCCCGGCCAACGGCGAACCCTCCATCGTGCCTTCGCAGGACGTGGTGCTGGGCCTGTACTACACCACCCGCGAGCGCATCAACGGCAAGGGCGAAGGCATGGTCTTTGCCGATGTGGCCGAGGTGAGCCGCGCCCTGGACGCCCGCGAAGTGGAACTGACCACCCGCGTGAGCGTGCGCCTGACCGAGTACGTGAAGGCCAAGGACAGCGACGAGTTCGTGCCCGAGACCAAGCTGGTGGACACCACCGTGGGCCGCGCGCTGCTGAGCGAAATCCTGCCCAAGGGCCTGCCGTTCTCCACCATGAACAAGGCGCTGAAGAAGAAGGAAATCTCCAAGCTCATCAACGCGTCCTTCCGCAAGTGCGGCCTGAAGGAAACCGTGGTGTTTGCCGACAAGCTGCTGCAAAACGGCTTCCGTCTGGCCACGCGCGCCGGTATCTCCATCGCCATCGACGACATGCTGGTGCCGCCGCAGAAGCGCGACATCATCGAGCGCGCCGAGGCCGAGGTGAAGGAAATCTCGCACCAGTACGCATCGGGTCTGGTGACCTCCGGTGAGCGCTACAACAAGGTGGTGGACATCTGGGGCAAGGCCGGTGACGAGGTCTCCAAGGTCATGATGGCGCAGCTGGCCAAAGAGCGCGTGGTCGATGCCAGCGGCAAGGAAGTGGACCAGGAGTCGTTCAACTCCATCTACATGATGGCCGACTCCGGCGCCCGCGGTTCTGCCGCGCAGATCCGCCAGCTGGCCGGTATGCGTGGCCTGATGGCCAAGCCCGATGGCTCCATCATCGAGACGCCCATCACGGCGAACTTCCGTGAAGGCCTCAACGTGCTGCAGTACTTCATCTCCACGCACGGCGCCCGTAAGGGTCTGGCCGATACGGCGCTGAAGACCGCCAACTCCGGCTACCTGACCCGCCGCCTGGTGGACGTGACGCAGGACCTGGTGGTGACCGAAGACGATTGCGGCACCACCAACGGCACCCTGATGCGCGCCATTGTGGAAGGCGGTGAAGTCATCGAATCCCTGCGCGACCGCGTGCTGGGCCGCACCACCGCCGAAGAGGTGCTGCACCCCGAAACGCAGGAGGTCCTGGTGCCCGCCGGCCAGATGCTGGACGAAGACGCGCTGGACATGCTGGAACAGGTGGGTGTGGACGAGGTGCGCGTGCGCACCGCACTGAACTGCGAAACCCGTTTTGGTCTGTGCGCCAAGTGCTATGGCCGCGATCTGGGCCGCGGTGGACTGGTGAACATCGGCGAAGCCGTGGGTGTGATTGCTGCCCAGTCCATTGGCGAACCCGGCACGCAGCTGACCATGCGCACCTTCCACATTGGTGGTGCGGCGTCGCGTGCGGCGGTGGCTTCCAGCGTGGACGCCAAGTCCAACGGCGTGATCGGCTTCAACGCCACCATGCGCTACGTGACCAACTCCAAGGGCGAGCTGGTGGTGATTTCCCGTTCCGGCGAAATCATCATCCAGGACGAACATGGCCGCGAGCGCGAGCGCCACAAGCTGCCCTACGGCGCCATCCTCTCGGTCAAGCCCGACCAGGCTGTCAAGGCCGGTACCGTGCTGGCCAACTGGGACCCGCTGACCCGACCCATCATCACGGAATTCGCCGGTATGGTGAAGTTCGAGAACGTGGAAGAGGGCCTCACCGTGGCCAAGCAGGTGGACGATGTCACCGGCCTGTCCTCGCTGGTGGTGATCGACCCCAAGCGCCGTGGCTCCGCCAAGGTGGTGCGTCCGCAGGTCAAGCTGATCGACGCTTCGGGCGCCGAGGTGAAGATCCCGGGCACCGACCACTCGGTGACCATTGGCTTCCAGGTGGGTGCGCTCATCCAGGTGCGCGACGGCATGCAGGTGAGCCCTGGCGAAGTGCTGGCACGCATTCCGGTGGAAGGCCAGAAGACGCGCGACATTACCGGCGGCTTGCCGCGTGTGGCCGAGCTGTTCGAAGCCCGCAGCCCCAAGGACAAGGGCCTGCTGGCCGAGATCACCGGTACGGTGTCTTTCGGCAAGGAAACCAAGGGCAAGGTGCGTCTGCAGATCACCGACCCCGAAGGCGCCATCAGCGAAGAGCTGGTCCCGAAGGAAAAGAACATCCTGGTGCACGAAGGCCAGGTGGTGAACAAGGGCGAACTGATTGTGGACGGCCCGGCCGACCCGCAAGACATCCTGCGCCTGCTGGGCATGGAAGAGCTGGCCCGCTACATCGTCGACGAAGTGCAGGACGTGTACCGTCTGCAAGGTGTGAAGATCAACGACAAGCACATTGAAGTGATCGTTCGCCAGATGCTGCGCCGCGTGATCGTCGACAACGTGGGCGACTCGTCCTACATCGCCGGTGAACAGATCGAGCGTTCCGAGATCCTCAACACCAACGACGCCCTGCGCGCCGAAGGCAAGGTGCCTGCCACCTACAGCAACGTGTTGCTGGGCATCACCAAGGCGTCTCTGTCCACCGACTCGTTCATCTCGGCGGCTTCCTTCCAGGAAACCACGCGCGTGCTCACCGAGGCTGCCATCATGGGCAAGCGCGACGAGTTGCGTGGCCTGAAGGAGAACGTGATTGTGGGCCGCCTGATTCCGGCTGGAACCGGTATGGCTTTCCACGATGCCCGCCGCGTGAAAGAGCGCATGGACGAGGAAGAGCGCCGCGCCATTGCGGAAGCCGATGCCGTCTCCCTGGCCGCCGACCAGGCCGAGGCTGCCAGCGGCGCCGAAGCTTCCGAGTAAGCCGCCGCCAGCCCCTGGCTGCAAGAACCCCGCCCAGCTCCGGCTGCGCGGGGTTTTTTGCTGGCGCGCACTGCGTTACAGTCGATGTGTGGGGCCCTGACGCCATGGGCCTGTGTACCACCCCTGCCGGAGGGCTTGTCCATGTCTGTAGTTACCTGGGTTGTGCTTGCTGTATTGGCCGTGGTTCTGTTCTGGGCGGTGGGTGCCTACAACCGCCTCATGCGGCTGAAGAACCAGGTGGCCAATGCCTTTGGCCAGATCGATGTGCAGCTCAAACGCCGCTACGACCTCATCCCCAACCTGGTGGAAGTGGCCCGCAAGTACCTGGCCCACGAAGCGCAGACGCTGGAAGCCGTGATTGCGGCGCGTAACCAGGCCAGCCGCGCAGAACAGACCGCAGCAGCCAACCCCCTGAGCGGCGCGGCGCTGGGTGCTTTGGCGGGCGCCGAAGGCTTGCTGGGCGGTGCGCTGGGCCGGCTGTTCGCGGTGGCCGAGGACTACCCCGAACTCAAGGCCGATGCCACCATGCGTGAACTCAGCGAAGAACTCACCCACACCGAGAACCGCGTGGGCTTTGCGCGCCAGGCCTACAACGACCAGATCCTGGCCTACAACGACGCCGCCCTGCATTTCCCCACCATCATCGTGGCGCGCCTGCTGGGCTTCACCCCCCTGACCATGCTGGAGTCCACCACCAGCGAGGTGGAGCGGCTGGCCCCCAAAGTTGAATTCTGAGTGAGGGCGGGCGGTGCGCTTTTTCGAATCTCAGGACACTGCGCGCGGCGAAACACGCCGCCTGCTGTTCTGGTTCGGCTTGATGGTGTTGCTGTTGGTGCTGGCTATCAATGCCGCGCTGGCGCTGGCCTGGGCCGTCACCGGAGGGTGGGTGGGGTGGGGGTTTCCGCGTTACTTCTTCGAAGTGAACACGGCCGTTACGCTGATGTTTGTGCTGGGTGGGTGGTGGCTGGAAACTTCCAGCCTGCGGGCCCGGGGTGCTGGCGTTGCGCTGGCCCGTCAACTGGGTGCCCGGGAGGCGCAACCCTCCGCGCAGCCAGCGGAGCAGCGCCTGGTCAACATCGTGCAGGAAATGGCGCTGGCAGCCAGCATGCCACCCCCTGAAGTGATGGTGGTGGCGCGTGAGCAGAGCATCAACGCCTTTGCCACCGGCTGGAACGAAGAAGACGCCGTGGTGGCCGTGACGCAGGGGGCTCTGGAACGCCTGGACCGGGAAGAGATGCAAGGCCTGGTGGCGCACGAGATGAGCCACATCCAGGAGGGCGATACGCGCCTGAACATGCGGCTGGTGGGCATGGTGTTCGGGCTGGAAATGGTGCACCGGCTGGGCGCCTGGCTGTGGACAGCCGATGAGCAGGGCAAACGCCATGTGGGTGCGCTGTTTGGCCTGGCCATCATGGCGGTGGGCTGGTTGGGGTGGCTGGCGGGCCACGCGCTGCAAGCGGCTGTGACCCGGCAGCGCGAGTTTCTTGCCGATGCACGGGCGGTGCAATGGACCCGCAACCGCGAGAGCCTGGGCCGTGTGCTGCGCAAGGTGTGGGCAGAGGCCGATGCTGCGCACCGTGAGCGCGCTCAGTTCCGCGCTCGGGCCGTATCGGGGTTTGCCGACCTGCAGAACCCGGTGCTGCAGCACCTGCTGCTGGTGCAGGCCGAAGGGGGCATGGCTTCACGCTGGTTCGACTCCCACCCCCCGTTGCCCGAGCGTGTACGCCGCATTTACGGGCGCAGCATGAGCCCGCTGGTGGAAGAAGCGACCGGCGTCAACGGTGCGGACGGCGGCGAAGCTGCCCCGGCTTCCGGGCGCAGCCGGGAGGCCCCGTTGCACGTGGGTTTGAGGCATTGAATGCAGGATAGGGTGACTCTGGCCGTTCAATTGCGTTGGGCGGCGGCCATGGTGTTGGCGGTGGAGCAGGGGCAGTCTCTCACGGCGGCACTGCCGAGCGTACCCGGGGCACTGCGGCCTGGTGTTCAGGCGCTGAGCTTTCATGCATTGCGCCATTGGGGAATGGCGCGAGCGCTGGCCCGCCAGTTGGCAGAGCGCGAACCTGCGCCGCCGGTCAGGGCCCTGCTGGGGCTGGCGCTCACGCTGTTGCTGCCAGCCCAGGAGGACCGCGGTGCGCACCCCAGCTACCCGGCGCACACCGTGGTGGACCAAACCATTGAGGCCAGTCGCCTGTGGCCCCCTGCCCACCGGAGCGGACACTTTCTCAATGCCTGCCTGCGCAACTTCCTGCGCCAGCCCCATACCTTGCTGGAGGCCACACCCAGCGATGCCGAGGCGCGCTACAACCACCCCTTCTGGTGGATCAAGCAACTGCGTCGCGACCACCCACTGCACTGGCAAGCCCTACTTCAATCCAACCAGCGGCCGGCCGCCATGACGCTGCGGGTGAACCGCCGGCAGGTGTCCCGCCCCGATTTTCTGGCCGCGCTCAGAGCGGCAGGCCTGCCGGCGCAACCCGCAGGTGAAGATGGTGTCGTGTTGCAGCAAGCCGTGCCTGTGGGACAACTGCCCGGCTGGGCCGACGGCTGGTGTTCGGTGCAGGACTTGGCAGCGCAACAGGCCGGGGAGATGCTCGCCCGCCCCCTCAGCCCTTTGCAGGCCCCGGCGTCCCGCGTGCTGGACGCGTGTGCCGCCCCCGGTGGGAAAACTGCCCACCTGGCCGAGCGCACGGCAGCCCGCATACTCGCACTGGACAAAGATCCTCAGCGCTGCCAGCGCGTGACCGAAAACCTGGCGCGCCTGAAGCTGCAGGAGCGGGTGGAACTGCGCTGCGCCGATGCAGCTGCGCCCGCCGGGTGGTGGGACGGCGAGCCCTTTGATGCCATCCTGCTCGACGCGCCTTGCACCGCATCGGGCATAGTGCGGCGCCACCCCGATGTGCGGTGGCTGCGCCGTCCCGGCGATGTGGCGCAACTGGTGGCGCAACAGCGCGCCCTGCTGGATGCCCTTTGGCCCCTGCTGCGCCCGGGGGGCTGGCTGCTGTACGCCACCTGCTCGGTGTTCCGTGCGGAAGGCGCCCAGCAGACCGAAGCGTTTCTTCAGCGCTACACCGATGCCGCCCTGTTGCCCTCTCCGGGCCATTTGTTGCCTGGCATTCCGGCTGCCTCTGCAGGCATGGACGACAATCTACCGGGTGAACACGACGGATTCTTCTACGCACTTTTTTCCAGGCAGGCGGCAGGCTGAAGTGCTGCGGCTGGCCGCTGGGTGGGTGTTCATATTGGTGTTCTCCGTGTGCGTGGGGCTGCACCGCTCCGCTTCGGCCCAGGCGCCAGCGGCCCCATCGCCTGCCGCTCCCCTGCAGGCCGCCACCCAGTCCAGCGACTTTCCGTCCGCTCACAGCGTGCGCGTGAGCGAAGTCGGTCCTCCCTCCCTGGACCTTGTGCTGGACCGCGCCGCTGACGGCGTGTACCTGACTGCCCGGCTGGGCCTGGAGCTCACTCCCGCCTTGCAGGAAGTGCTCTTCAAGGGCATACCTCTGCATTTCGTCTGGCGCGCCAATACCATTCAGAGCCGCTGGTACTGGACCGACCGCCGGGTGAGCGAGGCCGTGCGTACCATCCGCCTGGCGTACCAGCCCCTGACCCGCCGCTGGCGTGTGAGCTACAGCGTGGGTGGCGCCGATGGCGGTGACCTGCAGCAGGCGTTGCACCAGAACCTGGATACCCTGGCAGAAGCCCTGGCTGCCAGCAGCCGCGTGCTGCGCTGGCGCATTGCAGATGCTGCCCGGCTGGATGCAGGCACCGACTACCGGGTGGAGTTCCGCTACCAGCTCGACCTGTCTCTGCTGCCGCGCCCCTTCCAGATCGGGGTGGCCAACCAGAGTGAATGGAACATATCGCTGCAGCAGGTGGTGCCCCTACCTCCCGCGCCATGAGTCCGGCCGAACGCGCAGCCCTGAATACTTCCCGCCAGGCGGTGTCCAGCACATCGTTCTGGAAGATGGGCAAGCCCGCACGCTGGGCGCTGGGTCTGGGCATTGTGTTCATGACCGGCGTGGCGCTGGTGCTCCTGTTCCTGCTCACGCTGGCCACCAACAACCGCTCTTTCTACGAAGAAAACTTCACCCGGCTGGTGGTGGTGAACGTGGCGGTGGCCGTGGTGCTGCTGCTGGTGATCGTGTGGCTCTCGGTGCGGCTGGCGCTGCGGGTGAAGCGGCGCAAGTTTGGCAGCCAGTTGCTGCTCAAGCTGGTGGCCATTTTTGCGCTGGTGGGGCTGCTGCCGGGCTTGCTCATCTACACCGTGTCCTACCAGTTCGTCTCGCGCTCCATTGAAACCTGGTTCGATGTGCGGGTGGAGACCGCACTCACGGCAGGCTTGAACCTGGGGCGCACCACGCTGGACACCCTTGCGGCCGATCTGGCTGGGCAGACCCGGGCAGCCGCCAACAGCCTGAGCGGTACCAGCAACGCGGGAGCCGGCCTGGCCATGGAGCGCCTGCGCGACCAGTTGCTGGCCAGCGACCTGGTGCTCTGGAGCGCCACTGGGCAGGCGCTGGCCAGTGCCGGGGACTCCCGCTTCGAGCTCAACCCCGACCGGCCCAGCGGCGCCTTGCTGCGCCAGGTGCGCGAGCAGCGGGTGGTGTCCAGCATCGAGGGGCTGGAGGACCTGGACCTGCAGGGCGTGGTGGGGGCAGAGCAGTTGCAAGGTATTGCATCGAGTGCGGCACCCCGCATCAAGGTGCTGGCGCTGGTGCCGCCCACCAGCTTTGGTCTGGGTGCACAGGAGCGTTTCCTGCAGGTGACGGCGCCACTGCCTGTGCTGCTGGTGGCCGACGCGCTGGCCGTGCAGATTGCCAACCGCGAATACCAGGAGCGTGCGCTGGGCCGCGAGGGCTTGCGCCGCATGTACATAGGCACGCTCACGCTGGCGCTGTTCCTGTCGGTGTTTGGCGCGGTGTTGCTGGCCGCGCTGCTGGGCAACCAGCTGGTGCGGCCCCTGCTGGTGCTGGCCGAAGGCATGCGCGACGTGGCCCGTGGTGACCTGACGCCCAAGGCCTCGCTGGCGGCCAAGGACGAACTGGCGGGCCTGACCCGTACGTTTGCCCACATGACCTCCGAACTCTCGGACGCGCGCCAGGCGGTGCAGCAAAGCATGCGGCAGGTGGACACGGCACGCGCCAACCTGCAAACCATTCTGGACAACCTGACCGCCGGTGTGGTGGTGCTGGACAGCAAGAACCGCATCTTGAGCGTGAACCCGGGCGCCACCCGCATACTGCGCGCGCCGCTGTCTGCGCATTTGGGGCAGGGGTTTGATGCGATGGAGGGCCTGTCCGCGTTCGCCGCCTGGGTCATGGAGCAGTTCGAACGCTTCCTGTCGGACTTGCAGTACGACGGTGGCTACTGGCAGCAATCTTTCGAGCTGCGCCCCGACGCCGGTGCGGCAGGCACAGCGGGCCCGGCCAGCGAGGCCAGCGGCGTGGTCACGCTCATTGCCCGCGGTGCGCTGCTGCCCAACGGTGACCGCCTGCTGGTGTTCGATGATGTCTCGGAGATCATCTCCGCGCAGCGCGCGCAGGCCTGGGGCGAGGTGGCACGCCGTCTGGCCCATGAGATCAAGAACCCGCTCACGCCCATCCAGTTGTCGGCCGAGCGGCTGGCCATGAAGCTGGAGGGCAAGCTGCAGGGCGCGGAATCGGCGGTACTGAACAAGTCGGTGAAAACCATCGTGGACCAGGTGGATGCGATGAAGCGGCTCGTGAACGAATTCCGCGACTACGCCCGCCTGCCGGCCGCGCAATTGCTGCCGGTAGACCTCAATGCCCTGGTGAGCGACATCACGCAGCTGTACGAAAACGCCGACGTGCCGGTGCGGCTGGAACTCTCGCCCGATTGCCCGCAGGTGCTGGCCGACCCGCAGCAGGTGCGCCAGGTGGTGCACAACCTGGTGCAGAACGCGCAAGACGCCACGCCGGTGGGGGCGTGCTGGATGCCGGGCCAGGCTTTACCGAAAGCATCATGAAGCGCGCCTTCGAGCCCTACGTGACCACCAAACCCAAGGGCACCGGGCTGGGCCTGGCGGTGGTGAAAAAGATCATGGACGAGCACGGAGGCCGCATCGAACTGGCCCACCGCCTGGACGATGACGGGCACACCGTACGCGGAGCCCAAGTGTCGTTATCATTCAAGGTTGCAAATTAGCAACGTTTGCGGGCAAGCCAGATGGTTTTGCTGCCAACGCGACAGAGATAACACAGGGAAACCACAGAGCGCCATGGCTAACATTCTGGTCGTAGACGACGAACTCGGCATTCGCGATTTGCTGTTCGAGATCCTCAACGACGAGGGGCACACGGTGGAGCTGGCGGAGAACGCCGCGGAAGCCCGGGCCCTGCGCGCCGCCTACCGGCCCGACCTGGTGCTGCTGGACATCTGGATGCCCGACACGGACGGTGTGACCTTGCTCAAGGAGTGGTCCATTGCCGGCATGCTGAACATGCCCGTGATCATGATGAGCGGCCACGCGACCATAGACACCGCGGTGGAAGCTACCCGCATAGGCGCCATGGCCTTTCTGGAAAAACCCATCACCATGCAGAAGCTGTTGCAGGCGGTGGAGAAAGGCCTGAACAAGGTGGTGGCTCAGTCGGTGCTGGCACCGCGCGCTGCGCCCGCGCCTGCCGCTGCCGGCGGCCACTGGCCGGCAGCCGGCACCCCCGCTGCCACCGGGACCGCCAGCGCCTCCGCCGGTTTGCCAACACCCACCCATCCGGCGCCTGGCGACCTTGCCCAAGGCATGCTGGCTGCTGTGGCAGGAGTCCTGCCAGGCGGGATGGCGGCGGGTGCCTACGGCGCTGTCGATGCGGGCCTGCAGCCTACCCAGCCCTTCGAGCTGGATGTGCCGCTGCGCGAAGCCCGCGATGCATTCGAGAAAGCCTACTTCGAATTCCACCTGGCCAAGGAAGGCGGCTCCATGACCCGCGTGGCCGAGAAAACCGGCCTGGAGCGCACCCACCTGTACAGGAAGCTCAAACAGCTGGGGGTGGACCTGTCCCGCAACAAACGCGGCGGCAACTGAAAGTCCCCCGCCAGCTTCTGCTACAATGCAAGGCTCTGGCCCGGTAGCTCAGTTGGTAGAGCAGCGGATTGAAAATCCGCGTGTCGGTGGTTCGATTCCGCCCCAGGCCACCAGTATCTATGCGCCCCAGCGCCCGTTTAGGGTTCTGGGGCGTTTCTGTTTTCCCCATGCATCTGCCTGGGGCCATCTTCGAAATCGGCGGGTATCTATCTCTGCACCGTCATCTCACACCCAGCAGCCCTTTTCCATCGGCGCCGCGGGTGATGGGGCAGTTGATGACGATGTCTGTCACCTCCAGCCGAACTTCGCCCCGCTCCTCTGCGGCCAGAATTTCTTCTTCCGAAGTCATTTCACGCAGTCCCCCCGGAGTCAAGCGGTGAACCAGCACCAGCCGCCAGAGCGGGCTGTAGCTGGAGTC
>JALOSG010000094.1 GCA_025458665.1 Serpentinimonas sp. | reverse complement strand
GCGTGATCCGTTTCCGAGATGGAACAGCCCCCCGACAGAGAGCCGCCCTAGTGGGCACGGGAACCGGGTATCAGGACACGATCCCGTACATCACCTACAGCGACAATCCCCGCGGCAACGTGGCCGGCACGGTGGACATGAATGGTTATTTGCAATGGCTCAACCAGAATGGATACGGCATCAACATGACGGTGCAATGAAGGCAGGAGGCCTTATGAAGCGAAGGAGTTGGCTGGCTGTGGGTGGACTGGCAGTTGCCGCCACACGCTTGGGGCATGCCATGGGGTCAAGGTCTAGGGGCTTTGGGGTAGTGGTTACTACAGGCTTGATAAACGGCACTCAGCCCAAGTACGGTGTTGAGGTCCAGTCAGATTCGGGTCGGCACCTGATGGGGCATGCCTCACTTGCTGGGGGAGGGGGCAGTGCCGGCTATGGCGGCATCGGCCTGCCTCAATGGGTGGAGGTGAGTTGGAGGATTGGTGACTTCATTCAGCGCTTTGATCCGGACGCGAAATCTGTGTGGACTGGTGGAACGGTGGTTGCCAGACACAGGATCGAAGTGGCCTCACGCATCCCCGAGGATGTCGTGCGCTACGCCAGCGCCGAGCGAGGGCGAGCGATCAAGCTGATGTTTCGCATTCTGGATGACGATGTGGTCATGGGCTGGTGCGTGCAGGAGCCCTCCAAACTGGGCGGTGGCTGGTTGTTCTCACACTTCGGCGGTGATTTCAAGCCGGCGAATTGGGTCCAGGGTATCGTCACCGAAAAAGGCTGGTATCTGGACCGGAGGACGGGCCAAAGAGTCGAGACGAACACCGGGCATTGACCTGGGGCCCTCAAGATGCGACCGCAACCACCCAGCCGCATCCTGGACCAGACCACCACCACCGAATGGCGCTACGGCCCGCGCCACCTGCTAGAAGTGATCCACCCCACGCAGCGCGAGCGCTTCGAGGTGGATGCGCGGGGCCTGCGCACGGCGCGCATTGTCACACTGCACACGCCGCAGGGCGAGCTGACCGCAGTGACCCGCTACGAACACGACGAGCGCGGCCAACTGGTGGCCTTGAAGCGCCAGACCATTCAGACGCCCTGGCTGCGCTGGCTGGCGCAAGACCAGATCGTGGTCCAAGACTTCCAGCGCGACTTGGTGGGCCTGTCTGGTTACACCAGTGGCAACGGCATACAGGTGCGCTACCAGCGCAGCGCCAGTGGCGCCCTCCCATCGGCTTGACTCGCATGGGTGCCACCAGTAAACGTGCAAATATTATTCAAGCGTTATAAAATCTTTCCATAGAAAGAATTGAGAGATCAAGATGAATGCAAACGCGCTCCCGCAGGTTGATCCTGCTTATGTGCTCGCCAAGGCCACCATTCGCGCCAGTGATCTCTTGGGCATGTCGGGTGCTGCTTTGGCGCGGGTCATTGGGGTGAGCGAGCCCACCGTGTCGCGCCTGTCCAAGGGTGCGCGTGGTCTGGACCCCAACTCCAAGGAGGGGCAACTGGCTTTGCTGCTTGTGAGGGTTTACCGGTCGCTGGATGCGTTGGTGGGCACCGATGGTCAGAAGCGCTTGGCCTGGATGCGCAGCCCCAACAAGGCGCTGGGGGGTAAGCCCGTGGAGTTGATCGAGCGCCCAGATGGCTTGGTGGCCACCTTGAATTACCTGGATGGGATGCGGGCTCCCGCATGACCCAGTCCGTCTGGAGCCCCGGCTGGTTCGATGGTGGGGTGGCGGTCCAGGCTATGCGGGCCTGGCGCGGTGTCGAGGCGCAGCACGTGGTGTCCACCATGCGTCTGGTGGATACCCCGGGCGAGCAGGCCCTGCTGGAGACGTTGCTGGAGGAGAGCAAGCCCCCGGCGCCAGCCATGAGCGCGCCCAAACACTTTCTGCTTTTTACGCCGTTCCGTTACCGGCCGCAGCACCCCAGCCGTTTTCGCCGGGGTGGCACCCTCGGTGTGTGGTACGGCGCCGAGGCGCTGTATGCCGCCTGCGCCGAGGTGGCGTACTGGCGCCACCGTTTTGTTCTGGACAGTGCTGGTTTGGTGAATGAGGATGTGCTGACCGAGCACACCTTCTTTCAGGCCGTGGTGGATGGCTTGGCAGTTGACTTGATGTCGCCTCCCTGGTTGGCGGCGCGCGAGGCGTGGACCCACGGCAGTGATTACACCCACACCCATGAAATTGCCGCTGCGGCGGCAGCCCACCATGTCCAGTGGATCTGTTACGAATCGGTCCGGGCCCCTGGCCACCGTTGCGCAGCGGTTCTGGATGTGGATGCGCTGGACATGCTGCCCGACGGGGTGTTCCAGCAGACCTGGTATTGCAAAGCCAACCGCGAGTCTGTGATGTTTGTGCACGGGCAAGACAGGTTTGTCTGGCAGTTTTAAGCGACATTGGCATAGCGCCGAGATCGACCAGCCCGTGGTGGCACCTTACAGCCAAGCCCAGCTGGCGCCCCACATCCGTAGACAATAGGCCATGAGCTCCGATTTGCTACCCCCCCCAAACGATCCTCCCACCACCCCGCCCACCGTTCCTCCTACCGCCAACGCCACGCCGGCCACTCCGCCCGACCCGGACAGCTTGGCCGCCTACGCCGAGCGGGCTTACCTGGAGTACGCGCTCAGCGTGGTGAAGGGCAGGGCCTTGCCCGATGTGTGCGATGGCCAGAAGCCCGTGCAGCGGCGAATTCTGTACGCCATGCAGCGCATGGGCCTGGGCTACAGCGGGCCCAACAGCAACACGCCGGCCAAGCCCGTGAAGAGTGCCCGTGTGGTGGGCGATGTGCTGGGCCGCTTCCACCCCCACGGGGACCAGGCCGCCTACGACGCGTTGGTGCGCATGGCGCAGGACTTCTCGCAGCGCTACCCGCTCATCGACGGGCAGGGCAACTTTGGCAGCCGCGATGGCGACGGCGCCGCCGCCATGCGCTACACCGAGGCGCGGCTGGCGCGCATCACGTCCCTG
The DNA here is from genome assembly GCA_025458665.1 of Serpentinimonas sp. GTDB lineage: Bacteria > Pseudomonadota > Gammaproteobacteria > Burkholderiales > Burkholderiaceae_C > JALOSG01. Next base: position 7,087 of record JALOSG010000094.1, on the reverse strand, counting down.
TTGCTGGATGAAATTGACCAGGGCACGGTGGATTTCATTCCCAACTACGACGGCAGCACCGAAGAGCCGCGCCAGCTGCCCGCGCGCCTGCCGTTCACGCTGCTCAACGGCGCCAGCGGCATTGCGGTGGGCATGGCCACCGAAATTCCCAGCCACAACCTGCGCGAAGTGGCCGATGCGTGCGTGGCACTCATCAAGACGCCCAAACTGACTGACGAGGAACTGGCCACCCTGCTGCCCGGCCCGGACTACCCCGGCGGCGGGCAGATCATCAGCAGCGCTGCCGACATTGCCGATGCCTACCGCACCGGCCGCGGCAGCCTGAAGGTGCGGGCGCGCTGGAAGATCGAGGACCTGGCGCGCGGGCAGTGGCAGCTGGTGGTGACCGAACTGCCCCCCGGCGTGAGTTCGCAGCGCGTGCTGGAAGAAATTGAAGACATCACCAACCCCAAAGTGAAGGCCGGCAAGAAGGCCCTGACGCAAGAGCAGACGCAGCTGAAAGCCAGCCTGCTGGCTGTGCTGGACGTGGTGCGCGACGAGTCGAGCAAAGACGCCGCGGTGCGGCTGGTGTTCGAGCCCAAGAGCCGCACCATAGAGCAGAGCGAACTGATCACGCAGCTGCTGGCGCACACCAGCCTGGAAACGTCCGCGCCCATCAACCTCACCATGGTGGGGCTGGACGGCAAGCCGGTACAGAAGTCCCTGCGCCAGATGCTCAACGAGTGGATTGCCTTCCGGCAGGACACCATCGTGCGGCGTTCGCGCCACCGCCTGGGCAAGGTGCTGGACCGCATCCACATTTTGGAGGGGCGCCAGCTGGTGCTGCTCAATATCGATGAGGTGATTGCCATTATTCGCGCGGCCGACGAACCGCGCGAGGCGCTCATGCAGCGCTTCAATCTGAGCGAGCGGCAGGCCGAGGACATTCTTGAAATCCGCCTGCGCCAGCTGGCCCGGCTGGAAGCCATCAAGATCGAGCAGGAACTGAAAGCCTTGCGCGAGGAGCAGGGCAAGCTGGAGGACATTCTGGCCAACCCGGCCACGCTGCGCCGTCTCATGGTGCGCGAGATAGAGGCCGATGCCAAAACCTTTGGCGACGAGCGCCGCACCCTGATCCAGGCCGAGAAGAAGGCGGTGGCCGAGATCAAGGTGGTGGACGAGCCGGTGACGGTGGTGGTGTCCGCCAAAGGCTGGGTGCGCGCACGCACGGGCCATGGGCACGATGCAGCCAGCTTTGCCTTCAAGGCGGGCGATGGTTTGTACGGCACGTTTGAGTGCCGCACGCTGGACACGCTGGTGGTGTGGGGCAGCGCCAAGGACAAGACCGGGCGCGTGTACTCGGTGCCGGTGGCCAGCCTGCCCGGTGCCCGGGGCGATGGCCAGCCCATCACCACCCTCATTGACCTGGAAGCCGGCACCCAGCCGCAGCACTACTTTGCCGGCCCCGCGCCCGCGCAGCTGCTTATTTGCGGCAGCGGTGGCTATGGTTTCCTGGCCACGGTGGAGCACCTCACGGCCAGCAAGAAGGCCGGCAAGGCCTTCATCACGCTGGGCGAAGGCGAAACCGTGTGCGAGCCCGCCCCGGTGAAGCCCGAGGACAGCCATGTGTGCTGCGTGAGTACGCAGGGCCGCATCCTGACCTTCGAGCTGGCCGAGCTGAAGCTGCAACCCAACGGCGGGCGCGGCCTCATGCTCATGGGGCTGGACGACAAGGACACCCTGGCCGGCGCCACCACCTACCAGCGCAGCGTGCGCATTGAAGGTGTGGGGCGCGGCGGCAAGGAGCGCGAGGAAACGCTGGAAATTCGCAGCCTGAACAATGCCCGCGCAGCCCGGGCCCGTAAAGGCCGCGATGCCAGCTTCGGCTTCAAGCCGGCGCGTGTGAGGCGGGTGGGTTAAGAGCTACAGCACAGGCCCGGTGGGGCCTCGTGGGCTTCAGGCCAGTTCGGCCATCAGCTCGATTTCCACGCAGGCGCCCATGGGCAGTTGCGCCACGCCAAACGCGCTGCGGGCGTGGGCGCCCACCTGCGGGCCAAACACCTGCCCCAGGAGTTCGCTGCAGCCGTTGGTCACCAGGTGCTGTTCGGTGTAGCTGGCGGTGGAGTTCACCAGGCTCAGTACCTTCACGATGCGCTTCACGCCGTTCAAATCGGTGCCCGCGGCCACGCAGGCGGCGTGCAGCGTGCCCATGAGGTCGATGGCAATGGCGCGCGCGGCGGCCTTGCCTTCTTCGGTGGTCATGGTCAGGCCCAACTGCCCCACCCAGGCCTTGCCGTCCTGCTTGGCAATGTGGCCGCTCAGGAACACCAGCTTGCCGGTCTGCGCGAAAGGCACGTAGGCGGCGGCAGGCACGGCCACGGGCGGCAGTTCTATGTTCAGGGCTTTGAGTTGCTGGTAGACGTCGTGGCTCATGGGATGTCCTTATTGAGGTTCTCTGGGGAAGTTGCGGGTTCGGCGTTGCCGGCGTTGGCTGTGGTGGCCGGGGCGGTGGCGGTGGCGGGAAACTCGCCGGGCGGGGCCACCGTCACGCCCACTTCCAGCGTGTGGTTGCCCCCGCCCTGGATCACGCCGCGCAGGGGCGACACATCGCCAAAGTCGCGGCCGGTGGTGAGTGTGACGTAGTCCTCGCCGGGGCTACCTGCACCGCAGCGGTTGTTGGTGGGGTCAAAGTCTACCCAATCGCCATCGGCATACACCGACACCCAGGCGTGCGAGGCATCGGCCCCCACCAGCCGGGGCTGGCCTTCGGGCGGCTGGGTGAGCAGGTAGCCGCTCACGTAACGCGCCGGCAACCCCAGGCTGCGCAGGCAACCCAGCATGATGTGGGCAAAGTCCTGGCACACGCCTTTGCGTTGCGCCAGTGCCTGCAGCGCGGGGGTGTTCACCTCGGTGCTGGCGGTTTCGTAGGTCAGGGTTTCGTGCAGGTGCGCCATGAGCGCCTCGCACGCCTCCAGCAGCGGGCGCTCCGGGGTGAAGAGAGGGCGGGCCTCATCGGCAAAGGCTTCGTCGCGCGGCACGTAGGGGGAGGGGAACACGAACTCGCTGGCGGGCTGATAGCTGGCTCCTGCCTGGTAGCGGAACTGCTCGCGCGCGGCTTCCCAAGTCATGGTGTGTACCAGTGGGCCGGCGGGTACGGTATCCACCACGCTGTCGGCCACCACCGACAGGCTCTGGTGCGAGCTTTGCAGCGCAAAGAAAGTGCGCCAGTTGCCAAAGGCATCGCGGCTGTCTTCCAGGTGGGCGGGCAGCGGGTCCACGTGAAAGTGGTGCGAAATCAGCGTCTGGCCCGTGGCCTCGGTGGGGCGCAGGTGCGCAATGTGCTGGCCCAGCACCACCGGGGACTGGTAGTGGTAGGTGGTCTGGTGCAGGACGCGCAGGCGCATGGCTGGAGTGGGGCCGGGTGGCGGGGTGGCAGGGTGGCAGGGTGGCGGGGTGGCTTAGGCCATGAGGCTGCGGGTGGTGCGGTCGGCGTGGCTGAAGTAGCGCGCGCCCAGCTGGTCGGAGAGTTCGGTCACGGCGCGCTGGCAATGGGTGAGCAGGGCGTGCAGCTCTGTGTGCGGTAGGGCTGCGGGCTGGTCTGGCAATGCACTCCTGCCGTTCAAGCCCGCCAGGTCGATCAGGTCCCAGCTGTTCGGGTCGGGCAGTTGTTCGGCCAGCATGATGGCAGCGCCGCCTTCGGTCATGGGCAACTTGGAGACGCGCGCGCGCAAGGTGGACAGCACCCACGCCAGGGAGCGCGGGTTGTCGCGGTGCGTCACCAGCAAATCGAGCAGGGCCACCAGATCGCGCCGCTGTTGGTATTGCGCGTGGAAAGTGATGCTGCTGTCGAACAGGGCCAGCAGCGCCTCGAAGCCGCTGTCCTCCTCCAGCGAGCCAGTTTGCAGGCCCAGCGCCAGCGCTTCGGCCAGCATACTGATGCGCTCGATGTGCCGCCCTATGCTCAGCATGCGCCAGCCGTCGTCGCGCACCATGCGGTCTATCTGCGCGCCCGTCACGGCAGAGAGCAGCTCGCTCGCGTCTTCCAGCGCTTCCAGGGCCTCCTGCGGCGCGTATTCCGCGTTCGCACTCAGGCTGCGGTGGGCGGCACGGAAGCCGTCGTCCAGCCGCTCGATGAGGTGGCGCTGCTCCTGCGACAGGCGCTCGCGCACGTTGTCGGCGGAGCGGCGCAGCGCTGCAAGGTTGTAGCCCACGCCGGTAGTGCCCGACTCTGCGCCCAGCATGGCCACCAGCGAACGCTCGAACACCCGGCGCGCCTGCGCAGCATCGGGCACATCGGGCAGCACCAGCGCGTTGCTGCGCGCCGTAGCGGTAATCCAGTGCAGCAGGGCCGGTGCGCCTTGCTCTTCGCCCTGCAGGCAGCGCAACGCAATTTGCGCCAGGCGGATGGTGTTCTCGGCGCGCTCGGTGTAGCGGCCCAGCCAGAACAGGTTCTCCGCAGCGCGGCTGGTGATGAGGCGCGGCTGCAGCGCCACGCTCAGGGTGCTGGGCGCGCTTTGCAGCAGGCTGGTGCGGTCCACCTCGCCCTCGGTAATGACCCAGCAGTCGGCGCTGCTGCCACCGCGCTGCATGGAGGCAATGAGCTGCCCGCGCGGTGCCAGCCGCACCATGCCGCCGGGCAGCACGCGCCACGAACCCGCACCGTCGGCCAGCGCAAAAACGCGCAGCATGGCCGGCCGCGGCGCGATGTTCTCGCCCTGCCAGGTGGGGCATTGCGACAGCGGCAGGTAGGACTGCACGGTGTGCTCTTCGGGCTGGCGCACCATGCGCCCGGTGAGTTGCTCTATGCCCGAAGCGCTCAGGCTGGGGCCGATGACCGTTTCGCCGCCCAGGTGCGGGTAGGTGCTCTTGATAACGCTTTGCTTCAGGATGGGCAGGGCGTTGTTGAGGCTGGCGGCTTCCCCACACCACCAGGTGGCCAGCGAGGGCAGCGCCAGCTTCTCGCCCAGCAGCTCTTCAGCAATGCCAGGCAAGAAGCCCAGCAGCGCGCTCGATTCCAGCGGGGCCGAACCCGGCGTGTTGGCCAGCAGCACGTTGCCCGCCCGCACCGCCTGCATAAGGCCGGGCACACCCAGGGCCGAGTCGCTGCGGAACTCCAGCGGGTCCAGCCACTGGTCGTCCAGGCGCTTGATGATGACATCCACCGGCTGCAGGCCGTGCAGCGTTTTCAGGAACACCCGCTGGTCGCGCACCGTCAGGTCGTTGCCTTCCACCAGGTTCAGGCCCAGGTAGCGCGCCAGGTAGGCGTGCTCGAAATAAGTTTCGCTGTAGGGGCCGGGGGTGAGCAGCGCGATGCGCGCATCGCTGCCCTTGGGGGAGAGCCGCCGCAGCCCCTGCATGAGCGCGCGGTAGCTGGCGGCCAGCCGCTGCACCTTCATCTCACCAAACGCGGTGGGGAACTGGCGCGAGATGGCGATGCGGTTTTCCAGCAGGTAACCCAGGCCCGAAGGCGCCTGCGTGCGGTGCGAGACGATCCACCAGCGGCCGTCAGGGCCGTGCGCCAGGTCGAACGCCGCAATATGCAGCCAGGTGTTGCCCGGCGGTGTGACGCCGCGCATGGCCCGCAGGTAGCCCGGGTGCCCTTGCACCAGCGCGGCGGGCAGCAGGGCTTCGCGCAGCAGCCGTTGCTCGCCGTACATGTCGGAGAGGATGTGGTTCAACAGCTTGGTGCGCTGGAGCACACCCGCCTCGATGCGCTGCCAGCTTTGCGGGCTGACCAGCATGGGGAACAGATCGAGCGCCCAGGGCCGCTGTATGCCCTGGTTGTCGGCGTAGACGTTGTAGGTCACGCCGTTGTCGCGCAGCTGGCGCGCCAGGCTCTGCTGGCGGCGGTTCAGGTCGCCAAAGCCCTCATGGCCCAGGTGCTCGAAGAACTGCGCCCAGTGTGGCGACATACCGCCTGGTGCCGCCGCATCGCGCAGTTCGTCCAGATGCCCCGGTGACGCAGGCAGCGCCATCGATGCCGCCAGCGCGGGGGCGCTGGGGGCGTCGGGGTCGTCGTCGAACAGGGGCAATAGGCGGTCGGTCACTGGTCCTTAGTATGCCTCTTAGCAGGCATGAGAGGCCACTGATGCCACGGCTACACCTGGCGCAGGTCCATGGTGAAGGGGAATTCGCGGCTGGGCCGGGCCGGCGCCACCTGCACTTTGCCCGGGGTGTGCCCCATCTGGAAGAAGCGCGAGAGACGGCGGCTTTCGGCCTCGTAGGCGTTCACCGGGAAGGTGCTGTAGTTGCGCCCGCCCGGGTGCGTCACGTGGTACTGGCAGCCGCCCAGAGAGCGCTCCATCCACGTGTCCACCACATCGAAGGTGAGCGGCGCGTGCGTGCCGATGGTGGGGTGCAGGGACGACGGCGGGTTCCACGCCTTGTAGCGCACGCCCGCGACGTATTCGCCCACGCGGCCCGTGTTCTGCACCGGCAGCGCCTGCCCGTTCACCGTGATGACGTAGCGGCTGTCGTTGTAGCCCGATACATGCACCTCCAGCCGCTCCAGCGAAGAATCCACGAAGCGCACGGTGCCACCGGCAGCGCCTTCTTCGCCCATGACGTGCCACGGTTCCAGCGCGTTGCGCAGCGTGAGTTCGATGCCGCGCGCGGCCATTTGCCCAATGAGCGGAAAGCGGAACTCGAAGTGCGGCTCGAACCACGACATCTCGAAGGCATAGCCGTGCTCGCGCAGGTCAGCCAGCACGTCCTCGAAGTCCATGCGCACAAAGGTGGGCAGCAGGAAACGGTCGTGCAGCTCGGTGCCCCAGCGGGTAAGTTTGCCGCGCCACGGCTGGTTCCAGAAACGCGCCACCAGCGCGCGCAACAGCAGTTGCTGCGCCACGCTCATGCGGGCGTGGGGCGGCATCTCGAAGGCGCGCAGCTCCAGCAGGCCCAGGCGGCCGGTGCTGCTGTCGGGGGAGTACAGCTTGTCGATGCAGAACTCGCTGCGGTGGGTGTTGCCAGTCACGTCCACCAGAATGTTGCGCAGCGTGCGGTCCACCAGCCACGGCGGCATGTCCTGCCCGTGCAGCTGGCGGCTGCGCTCGATCTGGTTGAGGGCAATTTCCAGCTCGTAGAGCTGGTCGTTGCGGGCCTCGTCCAC
>JALOSG010000093.1 GCA_025458665.1 Serpentinimonas sp. | reverse complement strand
GAGCAGGTGGCACAGGTGGACAGCAAGGACATGCACCACGGGGTGTGGCGCGCGTTGCTGGTGCGTACCGCCGCGCTGCTGGCCGACCCTTCCGTGACCGGCGTGGTGGTCACCCACGGGACCGACACGCTGGAGGAAACCGCCTACCTGCTGCACCGCCTGCTGCACCCTGCCAAGCCGGTGGTGCTCACCTGCGCCATGCGGCCGGCCTCCGCACTGGTGCCCGACGGTCCACAGAATCTGGCCGATGCCTTGTGGCTGGCAGCCCTTCCTGGCGCGCGCGGGGTGCTGGCGGTGTGTGCAGGGCAGGTGTTCAGCGGGCTGGAGGTTCGCAAAGTACACACCTGGCGGGTGGATGCGTTCGACGCCGGGGATGCGGGTGCGCTGGGAGTGCTGGAAGCGGGTGCCTGGGTGCCGTGGCGCGCCTGGCCCGAAGCTCCCCGCGCTGATACGACAGCCCTGGAACGCCTCTTGGCCCAGCCGCAATGGCCCCGCGTCGACTGGATCAGCAACCACACCGACGCCGATGGCGCTCTGGTGCGCGACCTGCTGGTTGCCTCGCGCCTGGGTGACAAAGAGGGGCAGCGGCCACGCGGCCTGGTGGTGGCCGGCACCGGCAACGGCACGCTGAATGTGGGACTCGAGGCAGCCTTGCGCGAGGCAGTGGCCGCTGGATGGGGTGTGTGCATCACCACCCGCTGTGCGCGGGGCCGTGTCCGGCCACCGGACGGCCGGGGCGGCCCGGCTTGGTACTACAGTTCCCTGGTACCGGCCAAGGCGCGTATCGCGCTGATGCTGGCGCTGGCCGGGGTGGGCGACGAGGACATGGAGCGGGGCTGAGCCCGCTCCGGTGGGCTTACTCGCTGAGTGCCTTCATGGCCCGGGCGGTGATTTCTTCCACCTGTCCGGTGCCACTGATCTTGCGGTACTTGGGCGCTGCCGCAGGTTCGGCGGCGGCCCAGTTCGCGTAGTAGTCCACCAGCGGACGCGTCTGGGCGCTGTACACCTCCAGCCGCTTGGTGACGGTTTCGGTCTTGTCGTCGTCGCGCTGGATGAGGGGCTCACCGGTCACATCGTCCACGCCCTCCACCTTGGGCGGGTTGAACTTGATGTGGTAGGTGCGGCCCGAGGCCGGATGGGTGCGGCGCCCGCTCATGCGCTCGATGATGGCATCGAAGGGCACGTCTATTTCCAGCACGTAGTCCAGCTTCACGCCGGCGCTCTTCATGGCATCGGCCTGGGGAATGGTGCGGGGGAAGCCATCAAACAGAAAGCCCTTGGCGCAGTCGGGCTGGGCAATGCGGTCTTTCACCAGGTTGATGATGAGGTCGTCGCCGACCAGTCCGCCCGAGTCCATGATCTTCTTGGCTTCGATACCCAGGGGGGTGCCCGCCTTGACTGCGGCGCGCAGCATGTCACCCGTGGAAATTTGCGGAATGCCAAATTTCTGGCAGATGAACGTGGCCTGCGTGCCCTTGCCGGCGCCCGGCGCGCCCAACAGTATCAGTCTCATGACGGTCCTTCAATCCATGGTTCAAATTCTTGCGGCCCGATGTCTCCTGGACCGTCCCCAGAGGGGGAAATCGAGCGGCGAGGATAGCACGCACACTCCTGACGCTGGCTTACAGTGTTTTGCGCTATGAAAACAGCCGGCGTACCCGCTCCAGATCCTGGGGTGTGTCCACCCCCGGGCCGGCCGCTTCGGGGGATATGTGCACCGCAATGCGGTGGCCATGCCAGAGCACGCGCAACTGTTCCAGCGACTCGCAGCGCTCCAGAGGTGCCGGTTCCAGCCGCGGAAACTGGCGCAGGAACCCTACCCGGTACCCGTAAATCCCCAGATGACGCAGGGCGTCGGGCTCCTGGGGCAGTGCACCCGGGGCCGGTGCATCGCGCCAGAAAGGCATGGCGGCGCGGCTGAAATAGAGCGCCTGTCCCGCCTTGTCCAGCACCACCTTCACCACATTAGGGTTCTGGAACTCCGCTGCGTCGGCAATCGGGTGGGCGGCGGTGCTCATGACGCAATGCGGGTGCTGCTCCAGCGTGCGGGCCACTGCGCTGATGAGCAGGGGGTCTATCAGGGGTTCGTCTCCCTGCACGTTTACCACCAGCGCGTCATCGGGCAGAGCCAGCAGGTCACAGGCCTCGGCCAGGCGGTCACTGCCGCTGGGGTGATCGGTCCGCGTCAGCAAGGCTTCCACGCCGTGGCCCTCGCAGGCCTGCACGATGGACATGTCGTCGGCGGCCACCACGCAGCGCTCGGCGCCGCTGGCGTGTGCCTGCCGCGCCACCCGCACCACCATCGGCAGGCCGCCTATATCAGCCAGGGGTTTGTTGGGCAGGCGGGTGGATGCCAGCCTTGCGGGTATCAATACATGGAAGGCCATGGCCGGCGCTTCAGGTGGGTGGCTGCTGAAGGTCGGGTGCGGGCTTGGGAGTGGGCTTGCGCGAGGCTTCCTCTTCCGTCAGCGGGCGGGCCTCGTTCTCCAGCAGCACCGGAATACCGTCGCGGATGGGATAGGCCAGCCGGGCGCTGCGCGAGAAGAGTTCTTGCGTATCGCGCTGGTAAATCAGGGGGCCTTTGGTGACCGGGCAAACCAGCAGTTCGAGCAATTTGGTGTCCATGGCGGGATGATAGTCGCAGTGGGCGCTAGCGGCCATGCATCGGCACCCGGGGCTCAGGGTTTGCGCCACGCCGCCAGGTAGCCATCGATAGCGTCCCAGAAGGCGGGCTCCATTTCCTGCTCCAACGGTACCGCCCAGACGCGATCCTGGACATCTTCGGGCAGCGTATCGAAACATTTCACGGCGTCTTTTTCGGTGCACAGCCATATGGCGTCGGGGTGCCGCGTCATGCCATCCAGCAAGGCTAGCTGTATGGCATGCGCGCTGGCGTGGTCGGGCAAGGGCAGGGTATGTGCCAGCGGCACACCCCGGTCTTGCAACATCTGAAAAAAACGCTCAGGTTGCGCAATCCCGGCCCAAGCACACAAGGGCGTCCGGCTGCCAGTGCAGGCCGCGACCACATCGGCCAGCAGGCGACGGGTTCCATGGGCCGATAGGGCTTGGGCCGACAGCCGGCGGTGCACGTTGTAGCGGGGAAAACCATCGGCGGGCAAGGGCGGCGCATCTGGGCGGGTGAGGACGATGAACGCCGGCCGATCTGGTCTGGAGAGTTGCCAGGGCCGAGGCCGCGGTGCTGGTGGCCAGGGCTCGCGCAGCAGGCCGGCTGGCAGCAGCCAACCGTTGCCCAGCCCCCGTTCGTCAAACAGCACCAGGGTCAGATCGCGGGCCATGGCCCAGTGCTGCATGCCGTCGTCGGACACGATGATGTCCACCTGCGGCTCCTGCGCCAGCAAAGTGTGTGCCGCCTCGGCGCGCCGGCGCCCCACCACGACAGGCACGCCGCTGGCTCGCGCCAGCAACACCGGTTCGTCGCCAAAGCTCGAAGCGCTGCCGGGTCCAGTTTCTACCCGAAGGCAGGCGGTAGCGTTGGCTTTCAGGGCCTGCCCGCCGTAGCCGCGCGACACGATCCCGGGCGTCCAGCCCCGGGCTTGCAAATGCTTCACCACTGCCAGTACCGTGGGCGTTTTGCCGCCACCGCCCACCGCCACATTGCCCACCACCACCACCGGGACGGGGAGCGTGGCGCTTTGCCATACCCCCATGCGGAAAAGAGTTTCCCGCAAGGCCAGCAACAGGCGGTAGACGAGGGATACGGGCCACAGAAGCCGCGCGCGCCCGCTACGGCGCAGCCAGATGTCGGGCAGCCCGCCCGCGAGCGCCTGGCCCAGCCCCACCCCCCGGGGTTCAGTTGCCACCGCCGTCCTGGGTGGCAAAGGTGATCTGGTTCAGGCGGCTGCGCCGCGCCGCGTCCATCACATTGATGACCGACTGGTGGGTAGCGCCAGCGTCTGCGCTGATGACAATCACCACCTCGCCTTCTCCGCTGGCCGCGGCGGTGAGTGCGGCCGCCAGTGCATCCACGGTAGGGCTGGTGACAGGCTGCCCGGCCACTGCATAGCGTCCGTCCTGTGCCACTGCCACCACCACTTCGCGTGGGCGCTGGCTGGCTGGGTCGGCATTGGCCACGGGCAGGCTCACCTGCAACTCGGTATACCTGCTGTAGGTGGTGGTGAGCATGAGGAAGATCAGCACCACCAGCAAAATGTCGATGAACGCGATCAGGTTGATCTCGGGCTCTTCACGCGTGCCGTTGCGAAAGTTCATCTCGGGGGCTCCGCGGGGGTGTTCAGCGCCGCAGGCTGAGCAGGTGGTGGGTGAAGCGCTCGGCCGCCACTTCCATTTCCAGCAGGTACTGGTCTACCCGGGCGCGGAAATAACGCCAGAAAATCAGGGCCGGAATCGCCACAATGAGTCCGAAAGCGGTGTTGTACAGCGCAATGGAAATGCCACGAGCCAGCTGCGCCGGGTCCCCACCACCCGGGCTGAGCCCCCCAGCGCCTGCCTGAGAGCCGAAAATCTCGATCATGCCGATGACTGTGCCGAGCAGGCCGAGCAGTGGTGCTGCCGATGCGATGGTGGCCAGGGCTCCGAGGTAGCGCTGCAACTTGGCGGCTGCCAGCCGGCCGGCGGCTTCCATGCTGGCGCGAAGTTCGCTTTCCGTGGCCCGCGGGTTGGCATGCAGCGCGCGGAAACCGCTGGCCAGGACCTCCCCCAGCACCGAATTCTGTTCCAGTTGCGACACCACGCCTGGCACGGGAACCCCGTTGCGCGAAGCCATGATGGCTTCCTCGAGCAAGGGCGGTGGCGCCACGCGGCCAACCTTGAGGGAAATGAATCGCTCGATGACCAGCGCCAGACCCAGGATCGAACACGCGATGAGGGGCCATATCGGCCATCCTGCGGCTTGTATGATCGAAAACAATGCGTGACTCCTGAGACCGGTTGCAGAGGTTCTTTGCTCGACATTATGGCCCAGGGCTCATCGGTCCCATCCCCCCTCGGGCGGCTTCCGGGACAAGCCAGTCTGGGGTCCTCCGGTCTGTGGATAACTTTGTGAATAAGACTGACAGTCTTTGTTTACATGGCGAGCTGTCCTATTCTCTGGATCGCTGCAGTCCCGCGCCTTCCGCAATTTTCTTAATGTTGACAGATACTTGCGTTGCCTCTCCCGTGTGCGTCGGTGCCGTGACGTTCGGCGGGGCGGACCACGCGGCTTGTGGACACATTTCGCTTTGAAAGGCTTACCGTGCAAGGATTCCCGCCGACAGACGGTGTCCCTCAGCGCGCTCCGATGGCAGTTGGCGCTCTGGTCCGTGCCATTGCTGATGCGCTCCAGGCCCGTTTCAATCCGGTGGCGGTACTGGGCGAGATTTCCGGCTTTTCCCGCGCAGCCAGCGGCCACTGCTACTTCTCCCTGAAAGACGAGCAGGGCCAGTTGCGCTGCGCCATGTTCCGCCGTGCCGCCCAGTTGAGCGGGGAAGGGCTGCGCGACGGCATGTTGGTGGAGGTGCGTGGCCGGCTGGATGTGTACGGCCCCCGTGGCGACCTGCAGCTCATTGTGGAAAGCGCCCGTGCGGCGGGTGCCGGCGGCCTGTTCGAGCGCTTCATGCGCCTGAAGGCCGAACTGGAGGCTGCCGGCTACTTCGATACCGCCCGCAAGCGGCCGCTGCCGGTGCTGCCACGGCGCATAGGGCTGGTCACTTCCCTGGGGGCTGCGGCGCTGCGCGATGTAGCCACCGCCTTGCAGCGGCGCGTGCCCCATCTGCCCGTGGTGCTGTTTCCAGCGCCGGTGCAGGGCGATGCCGCCCCGGAGGCACTGTGCGCCGCGCTGGATGCGGCGTACCGCTGGACGGACCCCGCAGACCCCGACCATGCTGGTCTCGATGTGCTCCTGCTGGTGCGCGGCGGCGGTTCGCTGGAAGACCTGTGGGCTTTCAACAGCCCGCTGCTGGTTAAAAAGCTGGTGGAAGCGCCCATGCCGGTGGTGTGCGGTGTGGGCCACGAGACCGATTTCACACTGGCCGACTTTGCTGCCGATGTGCGCGCCGCTACCCCTACCGCGGCCGCCGAGCTGTGTGCTCCCGCCCGAGTGACCCAGCTGCAGCTGCTGCAGCGCCAGCAGGAACGCCTGCGCGAAGCCACCTGGCGTTTGCTGGACGAACGCGCCCAGCGGCTGGACCGCGTGGCCCAGCGGCTGGGCAGACCCTCGTAACGGCTGGCCCAGGACCAGCGGCTGCTGGCGCGGCTGGGGCAGAGTCTGTCCCACGCCGCCGCCTTGAAGCTGGAGCGGGAGGAACACCGCCTATCGGTCCTGGCCAACGCTTTGCACCCCGCACTGCGCCGCACCCTGCAGCAGCGCCAGCAGGACGTGGCACAAGCTGGCGCCCGCCTGAGCCTGCTGGACCCCGCCCTGGTACTCCAGCGTGGTTACGCGTGGCTGGCCGATGTGCACGGCCGCGCCGTGACGCAGGCCGCGCAGGTGAGCCCGGGCCAGCAGCTGCGCGCCACGCTGGTGGATGGCAGCCTCGATGTGCGGGTGGAGCAGGTCAGCAGCGGGGCATCTGGAGTGGCCCAAAGCACACAGCGTTCGTAGGGCGGTGCAGGTTTCCTACAATGGGTGGCTTTGTTAGCCATCTGCCCCGGTACGGGGCGTACACCTCGAGGACAAAAACATGGAACACACCCTGCCGCCACTGCCCTACGCCATCGATGCACTGGCTCCCCACTACTCCCAGGAAACGCTGGAGTTCCACCATGGCAAGCACCACAACGCCTACGTGGTGAACTTGAACAACCTGCAAAAGGGCACCGAGTTCGAGAGCATGGACCTGGAGTCCATCGTGAAGAAGTCCAACGGTGGCATCTACAACAACGCCGCCCAGATCTGGAACCACACCTTCTTCTGGAACTGCATGAAGCCCAACGGCGGCGGTGAGCCCACCGGTGCCCTGGCCGCAGCCATCAACGCCAAATGGGGCAGCTACGCCGCGTTCAAGGAAGCGTTCGTGAAGAGCGCCGTGGGTAACTTCGGCTCTGGCTGGACCTGGCTGGTGAAGAAGGCCGACGGCTCTGTGGACATCGTCAACATGGGCGCCGCTGGCACGCCGCTGACCACCGGCGACACCGCGCTGCTGACCGTGGACGTGTGGGAGCACGCCTACTACATCGACTACCGCAACGCCCGCCCCAAGTTCGTGGAGACCTTCCTCGACAAACTGGTGAACTGGTCGTTTGCCGAGAAGAACTTCGGCTGATAGCCAGGTTCAGCGGGCGGGGAACACCCCGCCCGTGAGTCGGAAGCCCGGCCCGATGCGGCGGCGTTCGAACCAGCCCTGGTTCATCTCCAGCACATAGCGCACTGGCTGCGTGGAGCAGTGGCTGTCGGTGGTCTGGGGCTGCATGTCCGCCAGGTTCACGATCGTGCCGTCGTCCGCCACAAAGGCCGCGGTGAGCGGCAGCAGGGTGTTCATCATCCAGAAGCATTGCGTCGCAGGGCGCTCGAACACAAAAAGCATGCCCTCGTGGGTGGGCATTTCGGTGCGCCACATCAGGCCCACGGCCCGCTGTTCGGGCGTGCTGGCCACCTGGGCATTGATCAGGTGCATGCCCGCGCGAAGCTGAGTGCGCGGCAAATTCAGTTGGGGCACTCCGCCCACGGTGGCCGGCGTGGCCGCAGACGCTGCAAGGGGCCAAGCCAGCCCGGCGGCGCCCAGCCAGCACAACGCCGCAAGCAGAGCCGCAGGTAGGAAAAATTGCGTTCTCGTCTTCATGCCGGCATGGTACACACTGCCCGCCTGCACCGCCCGTGGCGCTAATTTTCGCGTCAGCCTTTGGCGATAGAATTCAGCGTCGGTGAACATCGCATTCACCCATGGCTTAACGGCCGACCACGGAATTTTCCCCCGACCCTCCACGGAGACCCCAGCCCCATGTACCAGCACATCAAGGTGCCCGCCCAAGGCCAGAAAATCACTGTCAACGCCGACATGTCCCTCAATGTGCCGGACGAACCCGTTGTCCCCTACATCGAAGGCGACGGTACCGGTTTCGACATCACCCCGGTGATGCTCAAGGTGGTGGACGCCGCGGTGGCCAAGGCCTACGGCGGCAAGCGCAAGATCCACTGGATGGAGGTCTACGCCGGCGAGAAGTCCACCAAGGTGTATGGCCCCGATGTGTGGCTGCCCGAAGAAACGCTGGCTGCGCTGAAGGAATACGTGGTGTCCATCAAGGGCCCGCTGACCACGCCGGTCGGCGGCGGCATCCGTTCCCTGAACGTGGCGCTGCGCCAGGAACTCGATCTGTATGTGTGCCTGCGCCCGGTCCAGTACTTCGCAGGCGTGCCTTCGCCGGTGAAAGAGCCGCAGAAGATCGACATGGTCATCTTCCGCGAGAACTCTGAAGACATTTACGCCGGCATTGAGTATGCCGCCCAGAGCGACAAGGCCAAGAAACTCATCAAATTCCTGCAGGACGAGATGGGCGTGACCAAGATCCGCTTCCCCGAGACCTCCGGTATCGGCATCAAGCCGGTATCCATCGAGGGTACCGAGCGCCTGGTGCGCAAGGCCATCCAGTACGCCATCGACAACGACAAGCCCAGCGTGACCCTGGTTCACAAGGGCAACATCATGAAGTACACCGAAGGTGGCTTCCGCGACTGGGGCTACGCTCTGGCCATGAAGGAATTCGGTGCCGAGCTGATCGACGGTGGCCCGTGGTGCAAATTCAAGAACCCCAAGACGGGTCGCGAAATCACCATCAAGGACAGCATTGCCGATGCCTTCCTGCAGCAAATCCTGCTGCGCCCGGCCGAGTATTCGGTCATTGCCACGCTGAACCTGAACGGCGACTACATTTCCGACGCGCTGGCCGCCCAGGTGGGTGGCATTGGGATTGCCCCGGGCGCTAACCTGAGCGATTCCGTGGCCTGCTTCGAGGCCACCCACGGCACCGCACCCAAGTACGCCGGCAAGGACTACGTGAACCCGGGTTCCGAGATTCTTTCCGCCGAGATGATGCTGCGCCACATGGGCTGGAAAGAAGCCGCCGACCTCATCATCAGCTCGATGGAGAAGTCCATCCTGTCCAAGAAGGTGACCTACGACTTCGCCCGCCTGATGGACGGCGCCGAGCAGGTCAGCTGCTCCGGCTTCGGCCAGGTCATGATCGACAACATGTAAGCGGAGAATTCTTCCGCTCGGGCTCTACGGAGTCTGCTGCCAAAGCCGTCAGCTCCGAAGGACCTGGCGGCTTTTTTTGTGTGTCTTTCGTATGACGCGGGCCCTGCAGGGCCATCCCTGAATCGCTAGAATGAAACGACCATGGCAAGCACCCCGAAACCCCCTGTTGTGAACCCTTCCGTCCCCCAGGGCGACGACTCTGTCGTGCTGGAGCGGCGCAGCCAGCGCGTGGAGCCGCCCAAGCTGTTCCAGGTGGTGTTGCTCAACGACGACTTCACCCCCATGGAGTTCGTGGTGCTGGTATTGCAGGAATACTTCAACAAAGACCGCGAAACCGCCACCCAGATCATGCTCAAGATCCATCTGGAAGGCCGTGGCGTGTGTGGTGTGTTCTCCCGCGACGTAGCCACCACCAAGGTAGAACAGGTTCTGCAGGCCGCGCAGCAGCACGGCCACCCCCTGCAGTGCCTGAGTGAGCCCGCTTCCTGAGTATTTGCTGGTTGAAAGCGGCGGTATTTACCCCATCTCTTCACCAGCGCCCGACCATTTCGCTGTAAATTAAAGACTCGTTTTAAGGAAGTGCCACATGATTGCCCAAGAACTTGAAGTCAGCTTGCACATGGCCTTCGTGGAGGCCCGGCAGCAGCGGCACGAATTCATCACGGTCGAGCACCTGTTGCTGGCCCTGCTGGACAACCCCAGCGCCGCCGAAGTGCTGCGCGCCTGCTCCGCCAATATCGATGATCTGCGCAAGTCCCTCACGCATTTCATCAAGGACAACACCCCGCAGGTGCCCGGCACCGACGAGGTGGACACCCAGCCCACGCTGGGTTTCCAGCGCGTCATTCAGCGCGCCATCATGCACGTGCAGTCCACGGGCAACGGCAAGAAGGAAGTGACCGGCGCCAA
>JALOSG010000278.1 GCA_025458665.1 Serpentinimonas sp. | reverse complement strand
GGCACCGAGCCGGTGTTGCGCGTCATGGTGGAGGCGCAGGATGCTGCGCTGGCCCATGCCTTGGCCGAACAACTGGCTGCTGTGGCGCAGTTGCCCGCATGAGTGCGCCGAATGCATTGAGCGTGGTCCGCGCCGACTACGCCAACCCTGTGCACGCGCAAGCGCTGGTGTTGCTGCTCAATGCCTACGCCAGCGACCCGGCGGGCGGCGGCGAACCCCTGAGCGAATACGCGCGGGAGCATCTGGTGCCAGAGCTGACCCGGCGCCCGCAGGCCTACAGCGTGCTGGCGTTCCTGGGCGAACAACCGGTGGGGCTGGTGAACGCCATAGAAGGGTTTTCCACCTTCAAATGCCGGCCTTTGGTGAATGTGCACGATGTGGCTGTGCTCCCCGGCTACCGGGGCTTGCGCATTGGTGAACGCATGCTGGAGCTGGTGGAGGCCATAGCGCGCGAGCGCGGTGCCTGCAAGCTGACCCTGGAGGTGCTGGAAGGCAATGCCCCCGCCGCGCGGCTTTACCAGCGTATCGGCTTCGCAGGGTATGAACTCGACCCCGCCATGGGCCAGGCGCGCTTCATGCAAAAGTGGCTCTGAGAGCAGCCACGCCCGGGTCGCCGCTCAGGCTGCCAGGCGCTTGGCCTCGGTTTCCAGCATGAGCTTGTCCAGGCGATTCAGTGGCAAAGCCATGAACAGCTCCAGGCGTTTCTGCAACGCAAAGAGTATCTGCCTGAAAGCCTGAGGTTCGGGCTCATTCTGGCCCGGCGCGGGCAGTGTGGGGTCGGGGAAGCTCCAGTGCGCGGTGGCGGGTTGACCTGGCCAGGCGGGGCAGGGCTCACGCACGGCCTGGTCACACAAAGTGATCACCAAGTCCATGCGCGGAGCGTTCGACAGGCCAAAGCAGTCCCAGTTCTTGCTGTGCAGCCCCTCGGTGGCTACACCCGCATCCTGCAGCGCGCGCAGAGCCATGGGGTGTGGCTGGTGGTCTTCAGCCGGGGAGCGGCCAGCCGAATGGGCCAGGAAGCGCACCATACGCTGCCCGCTTCCTTCGGCGCTGCGGGCCAGGTGGTTCAACAACGCTTCGGCCATGATGCTGCGCGCGGAATTGCGGCTGCATAGAAACAGTACCCTGATCGGTTCGTGCACAGGTACGGTGGTTCCACTTTGCTGCATGCATATCTCCTCGTGGTGTTGGACATGGGCAGCCAGCGTCTGCGCCAACGCGCTCAGGCTGGTCAGAGTAGGGTGGTAAACGACGAAGCGCCCCAGATGCTCGCTGTGCAACAGGCCCGCTCCGCTCAACTCTTTGAGGTGAAAGCTCAGTGCACTGGGCGCTACCCCAAGAAGCTGAGCGAGCGCTCCCGCTGTGATGCCCGCAGGGCCGGCATCGAGGACGCATCGGTAAGCCCGCCAGCGCAGGGGTTGCCCCAATGCAGCCAGCCAGCGCACCGTGAGCGCGTCGCTGCGGGGAAGGGTGGGGACCTGTCTGTTCACGGGTGGCCTTTCACGCGCTCGGCCTGGCCACTGGCCCTGCGGCGGTTGCCGGCAGGCGCAGTGTCATGCCCCAGCACACCAGCAGCATGGCCGCCGAGCCCAGCAAGGCGGCCATCAGCCCGCCCCACTGGTACAACAGGCCCGAGAGCAGCGTGCCCAGGAAGCGGCCCAGGGCGTTGGCGGCGTAGTAGAAGCCCACGTCCTCAGCGGCCTTTTCGCTGCCGGCATAGGCCAGCACCAGGTAAGAGTGCACGGAGGAATTCACCGCAAAGGCAAAGCCGAACAGGCCCAGCCCGGCCACCACCACCCATTCCAGCTGTGGCACCTGCTGCCACACGGCCACGGCCAGGGCCAGCGGAATACCCGCCAGCACGGCAGACCACCAGCGCGCTGCCGGTACCTCGCGGCTCAGTCCGTCGGCACTGCGGCGCACGATGTTCGGGGCCAGCGCCTGCACCATGCCGTAGCCTATGGTCCAGGTGGCCAGAAAGCCGCCCACCATGGTGAAGGTCCAGCCCACCGAGTACAGGAACACCGGCACGCCCACCACAAACCACACATCGCGCGCGCCAAACAGCGCCACGCGCGCGGCGGCCAGCGCGTTGATGCCCGCGTTCTTGGCAAACAGTTCCTTGGCCGATTTCGATGCTTTGCTCTTGCCCATCATGGGTGGTAAGGACCACACCACCCCCACCAGCACCAGCGCCAGCAGGCCCGCCATGAGCCACAGCGCCGCCTGAAAGCCCAGCGTTTGCAGCAGCAGGCCGCCCAGAAAGAAGCCCACGCCCTTCATGGCGTTCTTGCTGCCGGTGAACCACGCCACCCACTTGAACAGCTGGCTGTTGGCCTGCCCGGCCTCGGTGGCCGTGATCTTGATGGCCGACTTGCTGGCCGTCTTGGTCAGGTCCTTGGCCACACCGCACACGCCCTGCGCCAGCACCACCCAGGCCACCGAGAGCGCTACTGTCCAGCCTGGGTCCAGCAGGGAGAGCAGGGTGAAGCCCACGATCTGCGTGGACAGGCCCACCGTGAGCATGCGCGCAATGCCAAAGCGCGTGGCCAGCCAGCCCCCAATGAGGTTGGCCAGTACCCCGGCGGCTTCGTACAGCAGGAACAGAAAAGCCAGCGTGAAGGGCGAATACCCCAGCTGGTAGAAATGCA
>JALOSG010000277.1 GCA_025458665.1 Serpentinimonas sp. | reverse complement strand
AACCCTCCAGCGCATCGCGCAGGCCACCTACCCTACGGCCCTGAACGACTGGCTTTCTTGGAAAATTTGATGAACAAGCTCGACAGCGCCCTGTTGAACATTCTGGTGAAGGATGGCCGCGCCTCCTTTGCCGACATTGCGCGCCAGCTGGGCATATCGCGGGCCCACGCACGGGGCCGGGTGCAAGCGCTGGTGGACAGCGGCGTGATCGAGCTGTTCAGCGCCGTGGTGAACCCGGAGAAGCTGGGCAAGGTCATCTCCACCTTCATCGACCTGCGGGTGGCCCCGGCGGCGCTGGAAACCGTGTCGCAGGAGCTGGCCGATTGCCCGGAGGTGGTGAGCCTGTATGTCATGAGCGACCTGCAGAGCCTGCACATCCACACCCTGACCGACAGCTACGAGACCTTTGATGCTTTCGTGCGTCAGCGCATCTTCAACCGCCCAGAAATCCTCTCGGTGGACTGCAAGACGCTGATGAGCCGGGTGAAGAACCGCCGCGGCGGCGCCCGGCTGTAGCTGGCCTGCCGTTCGCCTTTCTCCCGGCACCGGCCAGCCCCAGATGGCCGCGCGCACCGCCACGGTGCATCCCGATGCGGCTGAATTTCTACCGTTTCGTCACTTTTTGACCCGTTTGGGCAGAGCGCGGGCTACATCAGCAGCCAAATTGCCGCTGTGCGTTTACAAACGATCACGCAAAGGCCACCAGAGTATTCATTGTTCATGCCCCATAGGCGGGAAATCCCTGAGAGAGCGGCGGCACCAGCTTGTCTTTTTGCACCACGAGACAGCACAAAAATCATACAAATCAACAGGTTGCTGGGATTCAGTGTGCTGGCACAGCGCTTGCAAGGACGCTGGAATGCCGTTTTACAAATGGCATCGATTGCCCGCTTTTTCTATCTTCACCGTTGCTTGCAACGCAATCTTCAGGAGCCCCGCATGACCATGATCCGCCGCAATTTCCTGGCCGCTGCCGCCACCGGCGCCGCTCTGGCCGCGCCCAGCGTCGTCACTGCCCAGAACCGCACCTTCAACTGGAAGATGACCAACGCCTACGGTCCCGGCTCGCCCTTCTATGTGCAGGGCCCGGGCAGCCCCACCGACTTCTGCAAGAAGGTGGAAGAAATGTCGGGCGGGCGCTTGCGCATCCAGCACTTTGCCGCGGGTGAACTGATCCCGGCGCTGGAAGGCTTCGATGCCGTGGCCAAGGGCCAGGTGGAAATGAACGCCGCCAACGCCTTCTTCTGGGCCGGCAAGGTGCCTGCCGCGCAGTACTTCACCACCGTGCCGTTCGGCATGAACACCCACGGGATGAACGCGTGGCTGTACCACGGCGGTGGCCTGCAGCTGTGGCACGAGCTGTACAGCCCGCTGGGCCTGATTGCCTTCCCCATGGGCAACACCGGCGTGCAGATGACCGGCTGGTTCCGTAACCCCGTGAACACCGTGGCCGACTTGAATGGCCTGAAGATGCGCGTCCCTGGCCTGGCTGGCAAGGTGTATGCGGAACTGGGTGTGGCCGTGCGCCTGCTGCCCGGCGGCGAAATCTTCCCCGCACTGGAGCGTGGCGTGATCGACGCGGCCGAATTCGTGGGCCCCTTCCAGGACCGCCGCCTGGGCCTGCACCGCGCCGCCAAGAACTACTACACCACCGGCTGGCACGAGCCCACCAACGTGACCGAGCTGCTCATCAACAAGCGCGCCTGGGAAAGCCTGCCCAAAGACCTGCAGACCATCGTGCAGACGGCTGCGCAGGCTTGCAACAGCGAAAGCCACGCGTGGTCGGAATCGGTCAACGCCGACGCCCTGACCGACCTGGTGACCAACTTCGGCGTGAAGGCCGCACCGTTGCCCGAGCCCATCGTGAAGCGCCTGAAAGAAGTGACCGCCGACACGCTGGAAGCCGGCGCCAAGGCCGATCCCGCCACCCGCAAAGTGCACGACTCCTTCATGGCCTTCAAGAAGAAGCACGACTCCTGGGCCGGCCTGAGCGAGCGCACCTTCCTGTCCCTGTAATCCGCACCCACCCCCGCCTGTTCCGTCATGCAAGTTTTCATTCATTGGGCCGACCGCACGGTGCTGGCGCTGGGCTGGGTGGCGCGAGCCTCCGTCCTGGCGCTGGTGCTGCTGGTGGCCGCCAACGTGCTGCTGCGCTACGTGTTCTCCTGGAGCCCTGTGGGGCTGCAGGAGGTCGAGTGGCACCTGATATCGCCCATTGCGCTGCTGGGTATGGCCTACGCCTTGCACCACCGGGCCGATGTGCGGGTGGATTTCCTCTATGACCGCTTCACGCCGCGCACCCGTGCGATGGTGGACGTGGCGGGTGGACTCATGACGGTGGGGGTGGGCGTGTTCATTGCGTGGCTGGCCGTGCCCTACGTGATCCAGTCCTACGAGATCGGGGAAGGCTCGCCCGACCCGGGTGGCCTGCCCTGGCGCTTTGCGCTCAAGGCCATCATTCCGCTGGGCTTTTCTTTGCTGGCGGTGCAGGGCCTGAGCGATACGCTGCGGGCACTGAGCCGTCTGCTGACCGCCCACCAGAGCGGCAACGCCGCCGCCTCACCCACCCACGGAGCGGCATAAATGGGCAACGAACTGTTTGTATTCGGGCTCATTGGCAGCTTTCTGGTGCTCATGCTCATGGGCATACCGGTGGCCATTG
>JALOSG010000276.1 GCA_025458665.1 Serpentinimonas sp. | reverse complement strand
GCCGCCCGCCACCATGGTGGCCACGCCGTCGCCCATGAAGGCGCGGCCCCCGGTCATGGCCGTCACGGCCTTGATGTGGCCCAGGTTTTCCGCCACCAGAATGATGGCCACCGGCGCAATCAGCAGCATGGCGTTGGCCTCGAACACCGGGGCGCTGAAGTTGGGCAGGCCCAGCCACGGCGCCGCAGCAATGCCGCTCAGGTCCATGGGAGTACCCAGCCCGAAGCCGTTGGTAAGAACGGCGTAAATGACGCTGGCCACCACCAGACCCATGAGTATGAGCAGGCGCTGCACCATGCCGCGGGTGAACACCGCCACCAGCGCCACGCTCACGAACGTCACGCCCTGCATCCAGGCATCGAAATTGGTGGGCGCCATGTTCTTGATGGGAATGTGCGCCAGGTTCAGGCCAATCACGGCTACCACCGAACCCGTGACCACAGGCGGCATGAAGCGCTCGATCCAGCCCACACCCACCACCTGCACGATGGCCCCGATGATGAAGTACAGCAGGCCGCAGGCAATGATGCCGCCCAGCGCCACGCCCAGGTTGGCGTTGGGGCCGGGGCCGGCGTAGCCGCTGGCCGCAATCACCACGCCAATGAAGGCGAAGCTCGAACCCAGGTAGCTGGGCACCTTGCCGCCAGTGAACACGAAGAAGATGAGCGTGCCAATGCCGCTCATGAGGATGGCGACGTTGGGGTCGAAGCCCATGAGGATGGGCGCCAGCACCGTGGCGCCGAACATGGCAATCAGGTGCTGCACGCCCATGACCGTGGTTTGCGGCCAGGGCAGGCGCTCGTCGGGGCCTATCACGCCACCGGCGCTCAGGGCTGCATCGGACTTCTCGGTCCAGTTCAGCATGCTCATGGGGAAACTCCTCCAGGGAAATGTTTTTTGAATGGTGCGCACGGCCCAGCGGGTGCCGCCGTCGCGCAAAGCGCCGCCATTATGCGGCGCTTGCGCTACCCTTTGCGTCTCGCCAACGACTCACTTCGCAAGCGCCATGTCCCACACCACCGCCACGGCCCACCCTTCCTACCGCCGGCCGCCTTATGTTCCGCTCATCCGCCTGTACCAGGACTGGCTGAAGGCCGAACGCGGGCTGGAGTTCGCCAGCTACGACGACCTGTGGACGTGGTCCACCACCGACCTGTCCGGCTTCTGGCAGAGCATCTGGGACTACCACGGCCTGCGCTCGCCCACGCCGCACTCGGCGGTGTACACCGGCACCCACATGCCCGATGTGCAGTGGTTCCCCGGCGCCCAGCTGAACTACGCCCACCAGGTGCTGCGTCATGTGGATGCAGCCCACGCCGCCGGCATGCCCGCCATCATCAGCGACGACGAGCGCGGCCGCGTGCGCGAGATGTCGTGGCCCGAATTGCGGCGGCAGGTGGCCTCGCTGGCGCTTGCCCTGAAAGACATGGGCGTGGAGCGCGGCGACCGGGTCTGCGCCTACATGCCCAACCTGCCGGAAACGGCGGTGGCGCTCATCGCCTGCGCCAGCATCGGGGCGGTGTGGAGCATCTGTTCGCCCGACATGGGCACGGCGGCCGTGCTCGACCGCTTCCGCCAGATCGAGCCCAAGGTGCTGCTGGCGGTGGACGGCGTGCACTACGGCGGCAAACCCCTGGACCGCGCCAGTGTGGTGGACGAGCTGCGCCAGGCGCTGCCCAGCGTGGAGCAACTGGTGGTGCTGCGCACTCCCTACGCCACGGGCCGGCTGCTGCAGACGCAGGACTTCACGGTCCTGACCGACCGCGACGACGCCCGTACCGCCGCCTTCGAGCCCGAATGGCTGCCCTTCGATCACCCGCTGTGGGTGGTGTATTCCAGCGGTACCACCGGCCTGCCCAAACCCATCGTGCACGGGCATGGCGGCATCCTGCTCACCATGCTGGCATCCAAAGGCCTGCACAACGATGTGGGCGCCAGCTACGCGCCCAACAGCTGGGGCGAGCGCTTCCACTGGTACTCCTCCACCGGCTGGGTCATGTGGAACGCGCAGGTAGCCGGCCTGGCGGCGGGCACCACCATCGTCATTTACGACGGCAGCCCCAGCGGCAGCAAACAGGCGCCCGACTGGGGCCTGCTGTGGCGCTTTGCGGCCCGCCACGGCGTTACTTTCTTTGGCGCGGGCGCAGCCTACTACACCAACTGCATGAAAGCGGGCGTGAACCTGCCTGAACTGGTGGCGCAGGGCCACACGGCGCTTTCGCGCATACGGGCGCTGGGCACCACCGGCTCGCCGCTGGCCGAGGACGTTCAGCGCTGGGGCGCGGAGCAATTTGCAGCCATTGGGCAGCCCGACCTGTGGTGGTGCAACATTTCGGGCGGTACCGACTTTTGCGGCGCCTTCATAGGCGGCAACCGCGAGCTGCCGCAGGTACCCGGCCAGATGCAGTGCCGCCAGCTGGGCTGCGCGGTGGAAGCCTGGAGCGAGGCCGGCACGCCGCTGCTGGGCGAGGTGGGCGAGCTGGTCTGCACCCAGCCCATACCCTCCATGCCGCTGTACTTCTGGGGCGACGAGAACAAGCGCCGCTACAAGGCCAGCTACTTCGAGGGCTTCCCGGGCCGCGAAGGGCAACCCCCGGTGTGGCGCCATGGCGACTGGCTCAAGATTGGCCCGGACGGTGGCTGCGTGATTTACGGCCGCTCGGACGCCACCATCAACCGCCACGGCCTGCGCATGGGTACCAGCGAGATTTACAGCGCCGTG
>JALOSG010000092.1 GCA_025458665.1 Serpentinimonas sp. | reverse complement strand
GTTCGCCAGGCACGTCCTGCCAGGCGGCTTCGCCCATGTGGTCACCGAAATGGATCTTGCGGTCCTGCTCGGCAGGGTTCAGGAAGATGCCCCAGCGGTAGTCGGGCATCTTCACGTGGTCGAACTGGGCCCAGCCGGCCGGGTCCACGCTCACGGCGGTGCGCAGGTACACATCGAAGTTCTGCGAGCCTTCGGGGCCCATGTCCTGCCACCACTGCAGGTAGTTGGGCTGCCAGTGTTCCAGCGCGCGCTGCAGGGTGCGGTCTTCGCTCAGGTTCACGTTGTTGGGGATTTTTTCGCTGTAGTTGATGCCTGACATGGGTGTCTCCGGACAAGAAAACGCGGTGGAGAGGCATTTGGTTGCAACAGACTCCACCGGGAAACCTGCTGCACAACAATTTCAAGAAATCAGACGCGGTTGAAGTCGAAAGTGGCTTTGTCGCCTTTGCCGTACACCTTCAGTGCGCCTTTGTCGCCCACGGCATTCGGGCGGTTGAAGATCCAGTTCTGCCAGGCCGTGAGGCGCCCGAAAATCCGCGTCACCATGTTCTCCTGCTGGCAGAAGCGCAGGTTGGCCTCCAGCCCGGTGAGCGCGTCGGGCGACATGGCCGCGCGCTCTTCCAGCACCAGCCGGATTTCGTCGGCCCAGTCGATGTCGTCCAGTGCGGCCGTCACCAGTCCCAGCTTGGCAGCGGCGTCGCCATTCAGGGCCTGGCCGATGGCACCGCGCACCGCTTCCATGGGAGCGGCTTCTTCGTAGAAGCGCCGCGCCAGCCGCGACTGCCCGGTCACCATGGGCAGATAGCCCAGGTTCATCTCGCTCAGGGTGAGTGTGGGTTCCTGCTCCGGCGTGTCGGGCAGCACCTGCATGTAGGCGCGGTCGGCGCAGAAGGCCAGTTCGGCCAGCGTGCCGGCAAAGCAGGAGCCAGACTCCACCAGCGCGAACAGGCTGCGCGAGGACACATCGAGCCGGGCCAGCGTGCGGCGCAGCATGCCTATGGTTTCGCGCACCAGCCAGTGGTTCTGGTGGGCGGCCAGGGTGGCGTCCACGGCCAGCACGGCAGCGGCATCGCCCTGGGTTTTCAGCAGCCACGTGCCCACGTCCAATTCGTTGGTACGCATGTGCAGGATGGCATCGTCCAGCTCGCGCGCCATGGCCAGCGGATACCAGTTCACACCGGCCGCCTCTATGCCCGCCACATCGGTGGGCTGCGCGCCGGTGGGCGCTTTCACGGTGAAGGTGGCGTGGCGCTTGCTACGGTCTATGGTTACCGTCACGTGGGTGTAGCGCAGCGCGTCGGCGTCTATCTGCCGGTTCAGCGGGGTCAGCTCCACGGGCTTGCCGTCGGTGGGGCGGTCGCTTTGCGCAGCCAGCTTTTCGGCGCGCTCGCGCACCACCTGCTGGAACTGGCTGGGCTTGGGCGCGGCGTCCACCAGCCGCCAGTCCACCGCCTTCTGGCCGCGCACGCCTTCCACGCTGGTGCAGAACAGGTCGGCCAGGTCGTGGCGCACATGGCGCTTGTCGGTCACGCGGGTCAGGCCGCCGGTACCGGGCAGCACGCCCAGCAGCGGCACTTCGGGCAGGCTCACCGCCGAAGAACGGTCGTCCACCAGCACGATGTCGTCGCAGGCCAGTGCCAGCTCGTAACCACCACCGGCGCAGGCGCCGTTCAGCGCGGCCACGAACTTGATGCCCGAGTAACGGCTGGCATCCTCCATGCCGTTGCGGGTTTCGTTGGTGAACTTGCAGAAGTTCACCTTCCACGCGTGGCTGGACAGGCCCAGCATGAAGATGTTGGCGCCCGAGCAGAACACGCGGTCCTTCAGGCTGGTGAGCACCACGGTGCGCACTTCGGGGTGCTCGAAGCGGATGCGCTGCAGCGCGTCGTGCAGTTCAATGTCCACACCCAGGTCGTAGCTGTTGAGCTTGAGCTTGTAGCCGGGGCGGATGCCGGCGTCCTCGTCGATGTTCAGGCTCAGGGTGGCAATGGCGCCGTCGAAGCTGAGCTTCACGTGGCGGTAACGCGAAGGGTGCGTCTGGTACTCAACGATGGGCGTCTGCGACATGGAGTCTCCTGGGGTGTTCTGGGTGCCGCCATCGGCATGGTTGCAGTATATTGCAAGCCCGGAATCCCTGTCAATGCACTTTAATGCATATTTTATGGAGCCCCACGCGGACAGGACGCCCAGACGGTCGGGCGGTCACGCGGGCAAAGCCAGCAACTGCCGCACCTGCTGGCGCAACAACCGAAAGCCCGCCTCCAGGTCCTGGGCACTGGTGTTGAACACCAGATCGGCCTTGGAATAGAACGGCATGCGGCCCTCCAGAATGCGCTTCAGGTCTTCCATGGCCTCGCGGCTGGCGGCCATGGGGCGCAGGTCGCCCTGGGCAGCCACACGGTTCATGTGGTCCTCGGGGTCGGCCTGCAACCACACGGTAGTGCAGTGGTTCAGCAGCACGTTGAAGTTGGCCGAATCGGCCACCAGCCCGCCGGGCGTGGCAATCACCACCTCGGGGTAGATTTGTATGGCTTCCTCCAGCGCACGGCGCTCGTAGCGGCGGTAGGCATGCGCCCCGTACAGGTTGTGAATCTCGCTGATGCTGCAGCCGGCAAACTGCTCGATCTGGCGGCTCAGTTCGATGAAGGGGTAGCCCAGGTCGTCGGCCAGACGCTGGCCCAAGGTGGACTTGCCAGCCCCGCGCAAACCGATGAGCGCCACGCGGGCCTCGCGGCCCTGCGGGTCGGACGTGCCAGCGCCGAACAGGGCGGCAATGCCGGCGCGCGCCTGGTTGAGTTCCTCTTCACTGCGGCCCTGCAGCAACTCGCGGATCAACAACCATTCGGGGGAACTGGCGGTCACATCGCCCAGCAGCTCGGCCAGCGAGCATTGCAGCGCCTGCGCCACCTGCAGCAGCACCAGAATGGACGCATTGCCCGTGCCGTACTCCAGGTTGGCCAGATGCCGCTCGGACACATCGGCGGCCAGCGCCAGCGCCTTGCGCGTCATGCCGCGGCGCGAGCGCAGGGTGCGCACACGCTCACCGAGCGCCAGCAGGAAAGGGTGACGGGATTCGTCGCCGCCGGCCGGGCTGGCGCCCACAGCCGGCGTGGTGGCCCCGGATTCGGCCGCAGCAGGCGCTAGGACAGACAGACTCATGGGGCAGTTCCTTGCACAGACGAAAGGGCGGGTGCGGGCTGGCAACCTGCACGGGGTAAACCCTGACCTGCTGCTGGCTTGAGGACCTCGCCAAAACATGCACTTTACTGCATACTGACCGGACCACCCAGATAAGCAGGATACTGCATTTATACAACCATAAAGACGGCCTGACCAGCCTGACGGAGACGCCATGAGCCCCCAGACCACCTCCTCCCCTGCGCCCCATGCCGGGCCACCTGCCGGGCCACCCACCGGACCATCTGCCGGCCCCTTCAATTTTGCGGCCTACCTGCTGGAGGTGAACCAAGCCCGCCCCCAGGCCACCGCCCTGATCGACGACCGCAGCACGCTCAGCTACGGGGAACTGGACAGACAGGTTCGCGCCTGTGCCGCCGCCTTGCGCGCCACGGGCCTGAAGCGCGAGGACCGGGTGCTGCTGCTCATGCACGACAGCCACGAGTGGGTGGTGTCCTTCCTGGGCGCGCTGTACGCGGGCGTGGTGCCGGTGGCGGTGAATACGCTGCTCACCGCGCAGGATTACGCCTTCATGCTGCAACATGCCCGCGCGCAGGCGGCGCTGGTATCGGCGGCACTGCTGCCTACCCTTCGGGAGGCCATGGCACTGGCAACGGCCGACGCGGGCAACGAGGTGCAGCGTGTGGTGGTGTCGGGGCAGATGGATGGTGCACCACACCTGGCGGGGGAAACACCCTGGGCCGCATTCATGGCTGCCGGGGGGGAAAGCGGGGCAGCGCTGCAAGCAGCACCCGCCCGCACCCACGCCGACGAGCCCGCCTTCTGGCTCTACTCATCGGGCTCCACCGGGCGCCCCAAGGGCACGGTACACACCCAGGCCAACCTGTACTGGACTGCCGAGCTGTACGCCCGCCCGGTACTGGGCCTGACCGACAAGGACACGGTGTTCTCGGCGGCCAAGCTGTTTTTTGCCTACGGGCTGGGCAATTCTCTGAGTTTCCCGTTGAGCGTGGGCGCTGCGGTGGTGCTGATGGCCGAACGCCCCACCCCGCCTGCCGTGTTCCAGCGCCTGAAGGGCGAAACCGCCACACTGGCTGGCCGCAAACCCACCGTGTTCTATGGCGCACCCACCGGCTACGGGGGCATGCTGGCCCAGCCCACCCTGCCCGAGCGCCGGGAAGTGGCGCTGCGGCTGTGCTCATCGGCCGGCGAGGCGCTGCCCCGCGACATTGGCGAGCGCTGGACCGCCCGCTTTGGCTGCGACATCATCGACGGCATCGGCTCCACCGAGATGCTGCACATCTTCCTCTCCAACCGCCCCGGCGATGTGCGCTACGGCACCTCGGGCACACCGGTGGCCGGCTACGAGGTGGAGATACGCGGTGAGGACGGGCTACCCGTACCTCCCAACCCGGACGGCTCCATCGACATTGGCGACCTCTTCATCCGCGGGCCCAGCGCGGCGCTGATGTACTGGAACGACCGTGCCAAATCGCGCGACACCTTCCAGGGCAGCTGGACGCGCAGCGGCGACAAATACACCCGCGACGCCGACGGCTACTACACCTACGCCGGCCGCAACGACGACATGCTCAAGGTCAGCGGCATTTACGTGTCGCCGTTCGAGGTGGAGGCCACGCTGGTGCAGCACCCCGCCGTGCTGGAAGCCGCCGTGATTGGCACCACCGACGCCGAGGGGCTGACCAAGACCAAGGCCTTCATCGTGTTGAAGCCGGGCCAGAGCCTGACAGAGGAGGAGGTCAAGGCGTTCGTGAAAGAGCGGCTGGCGCCCTACAAATACCCGCGCCTGATCGAGTTTCTGCCCGAGCTGCCCAAAACCGCCACGGGGAAGATACAGCGTTTCAAGCTGCGGGAGAAAGAGGCAGCCCGCTGAGCCCCGCAGCAAACCGGTGAGTCAGGGGCCCAGCAGGAAGCTCTGGGTGGGGTCGGACAGCGCCGGGTTTGGCTCGTCGCTGTCGTCCTTCAGAGCCACACCGCTGGTTTGCAGCTGGCGCGCGCCCTCCAGCAACTGCACCAGTTTGGCCGCAGCAGCCGCCACAGGCAGGCCTTCCGGGCGCACGTTGGAAACGCAGTTCCGGCGCGCATCGGTCAAGCCGGGTTGCGGGTCCCAGGTCAGGTAAATGCCCAGACTGTCGGGCGAGCTCAGTCCAGGCCGCTCCCCAATGAGCACCACCACACAACGGGCGCACAGGCCGGCGCCCACCTCATCGCCCACCGCCACACGGGCGTTCTCCACCAGGGCCACAGGGCCTACCGACCAGGGGCTGCCCGAGGCACGCAAGCGATCCAGCGTAGCGGCCACCAGCGGGGCGGCGTGCTGGTGCACGGCTTGCGCGGAGAGCCCATCGCCCACCATGAACACCAGGTCCACCTGTTCGGCACCACCCGCAGGAGCGGCACGGCCGCGCTGCGCCAAGGCGGCCCGCGACACATCACAGAGACGCCGGCCCAGGTCTGGGCGCTGCAGGTAGGCAGCGCGGTCGGGAGCGGCGCTCTGCAGGTGTAGCACCGCCAGCCCCAGAGATTCAAGCTGCCGCGCCACACCCGCAGCATCGAAGGGCAGGTGCACGGCGTCGCGGGCCAGCGCGTGGGCCAGCTGGAAAGCCAGGTGTGGAGCAGTGGGCAGGCTATGGCCAGCACGGCCCAGCGCTATGCGCGCGCGGGTGAATTCGCGCAGCGCTTCCCAGCGGGCAGGAACGACGGCGGGCGCTGGCGAACTCGGCAGCGCCGGGCGGCCTTGCTCGTCCCCAGCAGACCCCTCCATCAGGCGGCCAGCCGCGCCAGTGCTGGCGAGAACGCCGGCGGCAAATCGCGCGCCAGCCGGGCCATGCCGTGGTCCTCAGGGGGCTGGAAGACACCCATCTTCAGCAGCCAGGCCTCGAACTCAGGGGCCGGACGCAAGCCCAGCAGGTCGCGCAGGACCAGTGCGTCGTGGAAAGAGGTGCTCTGGTAGTTCAGCATGATGTCGTCCGAGCCCGGAATACCCATGATGAAGTTGCAGCCGGCGGCTCCCAGCAAGGTCATCAGTGCATCCATGTCGTCGCTGTCGGCTTCGGCGTGGTTGGTGTAGCAGATATCGCAACCCATGGGCACGCCCAGCAGTTTGCCGCAGAAATGGTCTTCCAGGCCAGCGCGGATGATCTGCTTGCCGTCGTACAGATACTCCGGCCCGATGAACCCGACCACCGTGTTCACCAGCAGCGGCTTGAAGTGCCGCGCCACGCCGTAGGCCCGGGCCTCCAGCGTCTGCTGGTCGCAGCCGTGGTGTCCGTTGGCCGACAGCGCGCTGCCCTGGCCGGTCTCGAAGTACATGACATGCGCGCCGCGCTCGCTGGCATGCCCATCGGTCCCTTCTGCGCAGGGAAACAGGGCGCCCCGTTGCAAAGACAGGGCCGCGTCGCGGGCTTCGGCCAGCAGGGCCAGGTCGATGCCGAAGCTCTGGTTGGTGGCCTCGGTACCGCCGATGGACTGGAACACCAGATCCACCGGCGCGCCGCGCTCCATGGCGGCCAGGGTATTGGTGACGTGGGTCAGCACGCAGCTTTGTGTGGGAATGCCGTAGCGGCCGATCACCCCGTCGAGCATGTGCAGCAGGCGCACCACCTGCGGCACGTTGTCGGTGGCGGGGTTGATGCCGATGACGGCATCGCCACTGCCGTGCAGCAGGCCATCGAGCAGGCTGGCGGCAATGCCCGACGCCGCATCGGTGGGGTGGTTGGGCTGCAGGCGGGTGGCCATGCGCCCGGGCAGTCCTATGGTGCCGCGAAAGCGCGTCACCACGCGGCATTTGCGCGCAATGAGCGCCAAGTCCTGCAGGCGGCAGATTTTGGAGACCGCCGCCACCATTTCCGGGGTGAGCCCGGGCGCCAGCGCAGCGAGCGCTTCACTGCTGGCCTCGTCCGACAGCAGCCAGTTGCGGAAATCCCCTACGGTCAGGTGGGCCACCGGCAGGAAGGCCGCCGCGTCGTGGGTGTCCAGAATCAGCCGGGTCACCGCGTCGGCCTCATAGGGCACCACCGCCTCGTGCAGAAAGGTGCGCAGCGGCAAGTCGGCCAGCGCCATCTGCGCAGCCATGCGCTCGGCAGCACTGCCCGCTGCCACGCCGGCCAGCCGGTCCCCCGAACGCAGCGGTGTGGCACGCGCCATGAGGTCACGCAGGTCGGTGAAGATGTAGCGCCGGGCGGCAACGGTGTGGCTGTAACTCATGGCTTCAGGGGCTCTGGCTATGCAGGTTCAGACAGCGGTAAAACCATTGTCCACGAACAGGTGGGTGCCGTTGACGAAGCTGGCTTCGTCGCTGGCCAGAAACAGGGCGGCGGCGGCCACTTCCTCGGGCTCGCAGATGCGCCCCTGCGCCGCGGCCAGCGCGGCATCGGAGACATCCACCCCCAGCTTCTGCAGCGCTTCCACCTCGCGCAGGCCATGCGGCGTGCGGATGAAACCCGGGCACACCGCATTGCAGCGTATGCCACGGTCGCGGTACTCCACGGCAATGGCGCGGGCGAACATGTGGCAGGCGCCCTTGGTGGTGTCGTACAGCACCTCCATGGGGGTGCCCGCCACCGCCGAGATGGACGACGTACACACGATGGCTCCCTTGCCCTGCGCCAGCATGCCGGGCAGCACCGCGCGGGTCACGAGGTACATGCTTTTCACGTTCACCGCCATCAGGCCATCCCATTCGGCTTCGGTGGTGTCCAGGAAAGGCTTCACCACAATGCTGCCGGCGTGGTTGAACAGCACATCGATGCGGCCGTAGTGGGCCAGCACCGCCGCAACGGCTGCATCCACCGGAGCGGCCAGGGACGCATCGGCCACCACAGCCAGCGCGTCTCCGCCGGCCTGGCGTATGGCCGCGGCCGTGGCTTCAGCGGCAGCAGCGTTGATATCGAGCACTGCCACCCGGGCGCCCTCGGCCGCGAACAGGCGCGAGGCTGCGCCGCCCACCCCGGTGGCGCCCCCGGAAACCAAGGCCACCTTGCCGGCCAGCCGGCCAGCCCGCGCAGGGCTGCTGAGCAATGCGGCGCTCATGCGGCCTCGTTCAGCGCCTTCTCGGCGGCTGCAATTTCTGCCTGTCGGCGGGCCACTTCATCGCCCACTGGCGGGCCTTTGAAGCGGCGTTTCTCGAAGCCGAACCACACCACCGCCGTGAGAACCAGAAAGGCCAGCGTGATGGTGAGCGCAGCGTCGTTGGGCGGTTGCACGCCGAGGTAGAAGATCAGCGCAATCGCGAAGATGGCGAGTACCCCCACCACCCGGAACGCCGGGCCCATATCCCAGGGGCCCATTTGCGTCCAGCTGCGGCCGTAGGCAAACAGCCCAGCAATGATGGGCAACCCATAGGAGATGAAGATGAAGATCACCGTGACCGACACGATGGTGGCGTAAGCCGGCGTGTACAGGGTGAACAGGATGGAGATGACGGCGCCGGTCCAGATGGCAGCGACGGGGGTGCGGAAGCGGGCGTGCACCTTCTTCAGCGCATTGGAGGCCGGCAGGCCACCGTCGCGCGCGAAGGCAAAAATCATGCGCGAGGCCGACGTGACTGTGGCCAGACCGCAGATGAATTGGCAGATGAAGATGAGCACATACAGCGTCTGCTTCAGCGCGGCGGGCAGCACCGCGTCCAGGGTGTGGAAGAACACCCCCCAGCCGCTGGCGGCGGCCGCATCCATATCGGGAATGGCCAGCACAAAGGCGCTCAGCATGGCCCAGCCGAACAGGGCAGAGAAGATCACCGAGTTCACGATGCCGCGCGGCACCGCCCGGGCAGCATCCTTGGTTTCTTCGGCGGTGTGGGCCGATGCATCAAAGCCGGTGATGGTGTAGATGGGCAGCAGCATGCCCAGGCCAAACAGCAGCAGCAGGTTCTGGGTCTCCGGCCACACATCGCCACCGGCTGCGCCGCTGTAGTTGGTGAAGGTCCAGAGGCGAGAAAAGTCCAGACTGGGTGCATACACCAGCAGCACGATGGTGAGCAGCGAGGCGCCGCCCAGAATCAGGTAGCCCGACAGGTCGGTGAGCCGAGCGGTGGCGCGTATGCCCACGTGGTTCACGATGGCCTGGATGATGGTGATGCCGCCCACGAAGGCGGCCTGCAGGCCCAGGCTGCTCTCCAGCCCCAGCGTGGGGCCGAAGGCGCCCATGAAGAAGCTGTAGGTGCCCACGTTGATGGCGCCCAGCACCGTGATGAGGCCCAGCAGGTTCAGCCAGGCGGTGAGCCAGCCGTAGCCGCGCCCGCCCAGAATGGAACTCCAGTGGTACAGGCCCCCCGCTGTGGGGTAGGCCGAGCCAATCTGCGCCATGCCCAGCGCAAAGATGAAACTGACGGCACAGCCCAGCAGCCAGCCGATGCCAATGGCCGCGCCGCCCACACCGCTGATCCCCTGACCGAGCGAGTTGATGCCGCCGGACAAGATACAGATAATGGAAAAAGAAATGGCGAAGTTCTGAAAGCCCTTCATATTGCGCGACAGCTCCTGGGCGTAGCCCATGCTGTGCAGTAGCTTCAAGTCTTCGTCCTGGTTGGCTGGTTTTTCACTGGACACGGAAACCTCCCGGTTTTTGTTGGTGGACCTGGTAGCGACGCAACCCGCGGCGCACAAGGCCTACCGCTGGGTGTGGGGGGCATTCCAGCATGTGGCCCCGCAACGGGCTATCCCGTTTTGGCAAGCGCTTACCCGGCCGTCACCGACGGGTGGCGCGCATCGCAAAGGCAGGCACGTCCCCGTGGCACAGCGATTGCTTCCCGACGGCATGGTCCCCGTCATGCCCCCCATTCCGGTGCACTCCGCGCCGTTGTCAGCCACGGAACCAGGCTGTGTGGTCACGTCCCGCTTTGGCGATATCGATGAACAGGCCGCAGCGCTACAAGGCTGGAATCAGCGCTATCTGCAGCTTTCCCGTGGGCGATTCGACGGCACAGTGCAGCAGTTGCAGCTCGATGGGGTGGGGCTGTTCGTGGAAGACCTGCACCAATCCCTGCACCAGACCGGCTGGGTGCGCGAC
>JALOSG010000275.1 GCA_025458665.1 Serpentinimonas sp. | reverse complement strand
GCTCACTTCAGCGCCTTGAAACGCATGCGGCGCGGCTTGGCGCCCTCTTCGCCCAGTCGCTTCTTCTTGTCGGCCTCGTACTCTTGGTAGTTGCCGTCGAAGAAGGTCCACTGGCTGTCGCCTTCGGCAGCCAGGATGTGGGTACAGATGCGGTCCAAGAACCAGCGGTCGTGGCTGATGACCAGCGCACTGCCGGCAAACTCCAGCAGCGCTTCTTCCAGCGCACGCAGGGTTTCCACATCGAGGTCGTTGGAGGGCTCGTCCAGCAGCAGCACGTTGCCCCCTTCGGCCAGCATTTTGGCCAGGTGCAGGCGCCCACGTTCACCGCCCGAGAGGTTCTTCACCAGCTTCTGCTGGTCCCCGCCCGAGAAGTTGAAGCGGCCGCAGTAGGCACGGCTGGCCATCTGGAACTTGCCCACGGTGATCATGTCCAGGCCGCCGGAAATGTCTTCCCACACGGTCTTGTCGCCCTCCAGGCCCTCGCGGGTCTGGTCCACCGCGGCAATCTTCACCGTCTGGCCTATGGTCACGGTGCCGGCATCGGGCTGCTCCTTGCCCATGATGAGCTTGAACAGCGTGGACTTGCCCGCGCCGTTGGGGCCAATGATGCCCACGATGGCGCCGGCCGGCACCTTGAAGCTCAGGTTGTCGATGAGAAGCCGGTCGCCGAAGCTCTTGCTCACACCGGTGAACTCGAACACCTCGTTGCCCAGGCGCTCGGCCACGGGGATGAAGATCTCGTTGGTCTCGTTGCGCTTCTGGTAGTCCACATCGCTGAGTTCTTCGAAGCGGGCCAGGCGCGCCTTGCTCTTGGCCTGGCGGCCTTTGGGGTTCTGGCGCACCCACTCCAGCTCCTTCTTCATGGCCTTCATGCGGGCGTCTTCGGTGCGCTGTTCCTGCTCCAGGCGCGCTTCCTTCTGCTCCAGCCACGAGGAGTAATTGCCCTTGTAGGGAATGCCGTGGCCACGGTCGAGTTCCAGAATCCACTCGGCCGCGTTGTCCAGGAAGTAACGGTCGTGGGTGATGGCCACCACGGTGCCCGGAAAGCGCTTCAGGAATACCTCCAGCCAGTCCACCGATTCGGCATCGAGGTGGTTGGTGGGTTCGTCCAGCAGTAGCATGTCGGGCTTGGAGAGCAGCAGATTGCACAGCGCCACACGGCGCTTTTCACCGCCGGAGAGCACGCCCACTTTGGCGTCCCAGGGCGGCAGGCGCAGCGCATCGGCGGCAATTTCCAGCTGGTGTTCGCTGTCGGTGCCCGCCGTGGCAATGATGGCTTCCAACTCGGCCTGCTCGGCAGCCAGGGCATCGAAATCGGCGTTCTCTTCGGCGTAGGCCGCGTACACCTCTTCCAGGCGGGCCTGGGCGGCGCGCACACCGCCCAAACTGGCTTCCACGGCTTCGCGCACGGTCTGCTCCGGGTCCAGCAGCGGCTCCTGCGGGAGGTAGCCAATGCGGATACCCGGCATGGGAATGGCTTCGCCCTCAATCTCCTTGTCGATGCCCGCCATGATCTTGAGCAGCGTGGACTTGCCCGAGCCGTTCAGGCCGAGCACGCCGATCTTGGCACCCGGGAAGAAGGAGAGCGAGATGTCTTTCAAGATGGCGCGCTTGGGCGGCACGATCTTGCTGACACGGTTCATCGAGAAAACGTATTGGGCCATGGGTCTGTGGTCAGGTGAGCGGGAAACCCCCGATTATCCCAGTATGCGACAATGCGGCTTGTGCGCACCTGCAGTCGGTGCCACACCAGCACCCTGCTGGGGCCATGATCGGCAACCCCGATCGGCCACGTTCGACATGCATCTGCCCCCGACTGGCCAGCCGCCCACGGCGACTGGAATGGCCGATGAACCCTGGCGCCCTGGACGGGTGCTCCCCACATCACATGAATTTCGACGAACTGAACCTGGCCCCGGCCATTCTGGAAGCCGTGCGCGAGCAGGGCTACACCACCCCCACCCCCATCCAGGCACAGGCCATTCCTGCCGTGCTGGCCGGCCACGATCTGCTGGCGGGCGCCCAGACGGGCACCGGAAAAACCGCTGCCTTCACGCTGCCCATGCTGCAGCGCCTGAGCAGCACCGACAGGCTCAAGAACGCACGCGGCGGCGTGGCGGTGCGCGCGCTGGTGCTCACCCCCACCCGGGAACTGGCCGCGCAGGTGGAAGAGTCGGTACAGACCTACGGCAAGAACCTGTCGCTCACCTCGGCGGTGATTTTTGGCGGCGTGGGCATGAACCCACAAATCAACATGCTGAAAAAAGGCGTGGACATTCTGGTAGCCACACCGGGCCGTCTGCTCGACCTGCAGCAGCAGGGTTTCCTGGACCTCTCGCAGGTACAGATCCTCGTGCTCGATGAAGCCGACCGCATGCTCGACATGGGCTTCATCCACGACGTGAAGAAGATCCTGGCGCTGGTGCCCAAAGACAAGCAGAGCCTGCTGTTCTCGGCCACGTTCAGCGACGAGATCCGCGAATTGGCCAACGCCCTGCTGAAGAACCCGCAGAGCATCCAGGTGACGCCGCCCAACACCACGGTGCAGCGCATCACCCAGACCATCCACCCGGTGGGCCGCGGCAAGAAGAAGGCTCTGCTGGCGCACATCATCAACCAGCACAACTGGAGCCAGGTGCTGGTGTTCACCCGCACCAAGTTTGGCGCCAACAACGTGGCCGA
>JALOSG010000091.1 GCA_025458665.1 Serpentinimonas sp. | reverse complement strand
CCACGTTGGCCGCATACAGCGCCACACCGGCGTTGAGCACCACGATGTCGCGCGGTGCGCCGGCTTCGTTGTTCAGCACGCCCATGAGCATGGCCCGGGACTGCTCGGGCGTTTCCACCCGCAAGGCGCGGTTGCTGGCCATGGTCATGCCGAAGTCTTCGGGGTGGATTTCGTACTCGGTGATCTGCCCGTCCTTCAGCTCGCCCACCAGAGTGGCTGCACCCAGGCTCACCTCGTCCATGCCGTCCTTGCCGTACACCACCAGCGCATGCTCGGCGCCCAGGCGCTGCAGGGCGCGAATCTGAATGCCCACCAGATCGGGGTGGAAGACGCCCATGAGGATGTGGGGCGCACCGGCCGGGTTGGTGAGCGGGCCCAGGATGTTGAAGATGGTCTTGATGCCGAGTTCCTTGCGCACCGGCGCCACGTTCTTCATGGCTGGGTGGTGGTTGGGCGCAAACATGAAGCCTATGCCCACCTGTGCCACGCATTGCGCAATGGCTTCCGGGCTCAGGTTGATGTTCACGCCCAGGCTTTCCAGCACATCGGCACTGCCCGACTTGCTGGACACGCTGCGCCCGCCGTGCTTGCTGACCT
Source organism: Serpentinimonas sp. (assembly GCA_025458665.1). Taxonomy (GTDB): domain Bacteria; phylum Pseudomonadota; class Gammaproteobacteria; order Burkholderiales; family Burkholderiaceae_C; genus JALOSG01. The sequence continues at coordinate 9,580 of JALOSG010000091.1, read as the reverse complement.
TGGCGCCTGCCGCCGCTGCCACAAACATGGAGCAGGTGGAGATGTTGAAGGTGTGCGACCCATCGCCACCCGTGCCCACAATGTCCACCAGGTGGGTCTTGTCGGCCACGTGCACCTTGGTGGAAAACTCGCGCATGACCTGCGCCGCCGCCGTGATTTCGCCGATGGTTTCCTTCTTCACGCGCAGGCCGGTGATGAAGGCCGCCATCATCACGGGCGACATCTCCCCGCTCATGATGAGCCGCATGATGTGCAGCATCTCGTCGTGGAAAATTTCGCGGTGCTCGATGGTGCGCAGCAGCGCTTCCTGCGGGGTGATGAAGTGGCTGTGGGGCATGGGTATCTCCGGGGAAGATCGGGGCCGAGGCTTGCTCAGGCGGTCAGGTGCGCGCGGATGGCGGCAGCAGCGCGGTCTATACCGGCGTCGTCCAGATCGAGGTGGGTGACTAGGCGCATCTCGTAGCGCCCCAGCGTGAGGATGTGCTGGGCTTCCAGCGCCTGGGTCAGTGTGCTGGCGCGGCTGCGCAGCGCATCGCTGAAGCGCAGGAACACCATATTGGTCTGCGGGGGCACCACCGTCACACCCTCGATACCCTGCAAGGCGTGGGCCAGCCGCTGGGCGCGGCGGTGGTCATCCGCCATGCGGTCTATGTGGTGGTCCAGGGCGTAGCTGCAGGCCGCGGCCATGATGCCGGCCTGGCGCATGCCACCGCCCACCATCTTGCGCACGCGGTGGGCGCGCGCGATGAGTGCTTTGCTGCCGCACAGCGCGGAGCCAAACGGTGCGCCCAGACCCTTGCTGAAGCACACCGAGACACTGTCGAAGCACTGCGCAATGCGGCGCGCCTCGGTGCGCGGGTCGGTGCCGTTGTGTTCGGCCTGCACCACGGCGGCATTGAACAGCCGGGCACCGTCGAGGTGGCGCGCCAGCCCATGCTTCAGCGCCAGTGCGCTGGCCGCTTCCAGGTAGGTCTGCGGCAGCAGGCGCCCGCCCCAGGTGTTCTCCAGCGCCAGCAGGCGGGTACGGGCAAAGTGCGGGTCGTCGGGCTTGATGGCGGCCTCGATGTCGGACAGCGGCAGGGTGCCGTCTTCGGCATGGCTCAGCGGCTGGGGCTGGATGCTGCCCAGCACCGCAGCGCCGCCGCCTTCCCAGCGGTAGGCATGCGCCATCTGGCCCACGATGAATTCGTCACCGCGCTCGCAGTGCGCCATGAGCCCGCACAGGTTACTCTGGGTGCCGGTGGGCACGAACAGCGCCGCCTCGAAACCCAGCATGCCGGCGATTTTTTCCTGCAAGGCGTTGATGCTCGGGTCGTCGGCGAACACGTCATCGCCCACGGGTGCGGCCATCATGGCTTCGCGCATGGCGGCGGTGGGGCGGGTGACGGTGTCGCTGCGCAGATCGACCACGCGCGGGCTGGCAGCAGAAAGGGCTGTGTTCATGCGCGTTCCAGGAAGTTCTTCAGCATGGCGTGGCCGTGCTCGGTGAGGATGGATTCGGGGTGGAACTGCACGCCCTCGATGGGGAGCGTCTTGTGGCGCACGCCCATGATCTCGCCGTCGTCGGTCCAGGCGGTGACTTCCAGGCAGTCCGGGCAGGATGAGCGCTCGATGGCCAGCGAGTGGTAGCGGTTCACCGTGAACTGGCGCGGCAAGCCTGCAAAGACGCCTTGTTGCGTGGTGGTGATGACGCTGGTTTTGCCGTGCATGAGTTCCTGCGCGCGCACAATGCGCCCGCCGAAGGCCGCGCCGATGCTCTGGTGGCCCAGGCACACGCCCAGTATGGGCAGCTGGCCGGCCAGTTGCTGTATGGCCGCCACGGAAATGCCGGCCTCGGCAGGGGAGCAGGGTCCGGGGGAAATCACCAGCCGGTCTATCTGCCCCGCCTGCACCTGCGCGGCAATGTCGGCCACAGCAATTTCGTCGTTGCGCACCACCGTGACCACAGCGCCCAGCTCGCCGAAGTACTGCACGATGTTGTAGGTGAACGAGTCGTAGTTGTCCACCATGAGGAGTCTTGTGGGCGTGCTCATTCCAGTCCCTCCTCCACCAGTTCGCTGGCGCGCAGCAGCGCACGCGCCTTGTGTTCGGTTTCTCTCCACTCCAGCTCGGGCACCGAGTCGGCCACCACGCCAGCGGCGGCCTGCACATACAGCGTGCCGTCTTTCACGATGCCGGTGCGTATGGCAATGGCCAGGTCCATGTCGCCGGCGTAGCTCAGGTAGCCCACCGCACCGCCATACAGGCCGCGCTTGCTGGGCTCCAGCCGGTCGATCACTTCCATGGCGTGCACCTTGGGCGCCCCAGTGAGCGTGCCGGCCGGGAAGGTGGCCTTGAGGACGTCCATGCTGGTCATGCCATCGAGCAGTTCGCCTTCCACGTTGCTCACGATGTGCATGACGTGGCTGTAGCGTTCCACCGCAAAGGCTTCGGTCACTTTCACGGTGCCGGTCTTGGCAATGCGGCCTATGTCGTTCCTGGCCAGGTCGATGAGCATGACGTGCTCGGCACGCTCCTTGGGGTCGTTCACCAGCTCGTGCTCGGCGGCCACGTCTTTCTCGGGGGTGGCACCGCGCGGGCGGGTGCCCGCCAGCGGGCGGATGATGACCTTGTGCCCAGCCTCGGTGTGCTCCTGGCGCACCAGAATTTCGGGCGAGGCGCCCACCACATGGAAGTCCCCGAAGTGGTAGTAGTACATGTAGGGGCTGGGGTTGAGCGACCGCAGCGCGCGGTACAGGCTGAGCGGAGAGGCCTCGTAACGCTTGCTGATGCGCTGGCCCACCTGCACCTGCATGAACTCCCCGGCGGCAATCATTTCCTTGGCGGTGTCCACCGCACGCAGGAAATCGGCCTTGGGGAATTCGCGCTGTTCGGCATGGGCTTCGCTGCCCTTCACCAACGGCGCACTCACGGAATACTTCAGCAGGTCTTTGAGCTCGCGCAGCCGCTTCTTGGCTTTGCCGTAGGCCTCGGGCTGGGCCGGATCGGCATAGACGATGAGGTAGAGCTTGCCCGAGAGGTTGTCGATGACGGCCAGCTCCTCGGTCTGCAGCAGCAGGATGTCGGGGCAGCCCAGGGTGTCGGGGGGGCAGCTGTGCTGGAGTTTTTTCTCGATGTGGCGCACCGTGTCGTAGCCAAAATAGCCCGCCAGCCCGCCGCAAAAACGGGGCAAACCGGGGCGCAGCGCCACCTTGAAGCGCTTCTGGTAGCTGGCCACGGCATCGAGCGGGTTGCCCGGCAGCGTTTCCACCACGGCCCCATCGCGCACCACTTCGGTTACGGCGCTGTCACCAAAGCCGGTGGCGCGCAGCAAGGTGCGGGCGGGCAACCCGATGAAGCTGTAGCGCCCGAAACGCTCGCCACCCACCACCGACTCCAGCAGGAAGCTGTAGCGCCCGCTCTGGCCCGATGAGGTGCCCGGCTGGCCGGAGCTGCTGTGCGCCAGCTTCAGGTAGAGGGAGAGCGGGGTTTCGAGGTCGGCGAAGGCCTCCGCCATGAGCGGAATGCGGTTGTAGCCCTGGCTGGCCAGGCTTTTGAATTCAAGTTCGGTGATCAAGGCGGAGCCTCCTGCAGCTCGGGGTCGCGGGCGAAAAGCCTGCGGGTCTGTCCGGTTCAATCGGTGCCAGGCCGAGGCGCTGTGCACCGACGCGAAGAAAAGGGGGGAGTGGTGGGCGGGAAAATGCAGGGACAGCGCGTTGTATGAATCTTGCGGGCGGAGAGCCCACGCGCCTGCCTGCGCCACCAGAGTGCGCGCAACTTATGGCTTACGCCAGGGCCAGGCTCCCCGGCCCGCGAAAGTGGCCCGGCAGACCGACAGGGTGCTGCGTTGAATGAACATGCGCCGTAGTTTAGCAAACAGGCCGGCCCGGTGGCAGCGCCGGGCCAGGCCGGGCCGGCTGGGCAGACCCGGGCGCTTCGCTCTATCATGCAAGGTTGCCTGCGCGCAGGCCTTTTTGCCCATATTGCCTTGACCACTTCCCCGCCCGACCACCCCCTGTCCGGGGCCGAACACGCGCTGGCGCTGCAGCGCCGCATCAGCGTGCGCGGTGCCCGCACACACAACCTGAAGAACATCGACCTCGACATCCCCAAGCACGCGCTGGTGGTGATCACGGGGCTGAGCGGCTCGGGCAAATCGAGTCTGGCCTTCGACACGCTCTACGCCGAGGGGCAACGCCGCTACGTGGAGAGCCTGAGCGCCTACGCGCGCCAGTTCCTGCAGCTCATGGACAAGCCCGATGTGGACCTGATCGAGGGCCTCTCGCCCGCCATTTCCATCGAGCAGAAAGCCACCAGCCACAACCCGCGCTCCACCGTGGGCACGGTGACGGAAATCCACGACTACCTGCGCCTGCTGTACGCCCGCGCCGGCACCCCGCACTGCCCCGACCACGACCTGCCGCTGCAGGCCCAGACCGTGAGCCAGATGGTGGACCATGTGCTGGCCCTGCCCACAGACACCCGCCTCATGGTGCTGGCGCCGGTGGCACGCGACCGCAAGGGCGAGTTCGCCGAAGTGTTTGCCCAGCTGCAGGCACAGGGCTACGTGCGCTTCCGCCTCAATGGCGTGGTGGTGGACGCAGATGCCCTGCCCGCGCTGAACAAGAACGAGAAGCACGACATCGACGTGGTGATCGACCGGCTCAAGGTGCGCGAAGACGCGCAGCAGCGGCTGGCCGAGAGCTTTGAGGCCGCCCTGCGCCTGGGGGACGGGCGCGCCCTGGCGGTGGAACTGGACAGCGGCACCGAACACCTGTTCAGTGCCCGTTTTGCCTGCCCGGTGTGCAGCTACGCCATCAGCGAGCTGGAGCCGCGCCTTTTCTCTTTCAATTCCCCCGTGGGCGCCTGCCCCACCTGCGACGGGCTGGGCCACATTGAAGCGTTCGATGCACAGCGCGTGGTGGCCTTCCCCAGCCTGAGCCTGGCCAGCGGTGCCATCAAGGGCTGGGACCGGCGCAACAGCCACTACTTTGCCCTGGTGGAGAGCCTGGCGGCGCACTACGGCTTCGATGCCGAGGCGCCGTTCGAGTCCCTGAGCGCGGCGGTACAGCAGGTGCTGCTGTACGGCTCCGGCGACGAGGCCATTGCCTTCCAGTACAGCGTGGAAGGCAAGCCAGGGGGTCAGGGCCGGCAGGTGGTGAAGAAGCACCCCTTCGAGGGCATAGTGCGCAACTTCGAACGCCGCTACCGCGAAACCGATTCGGCCATGGTGCGCGACGAACTGGCGCGCTACCGCAGTACCCAGCCCTGCCCCGACTGCCACGGCACCCGCCTGAAACGCGAAGCGCGCCATGTGTTCCTGGGCGAGGGCGCGCAACGCCGTGGCATTTACCAGGTGAGCCACGCCACGCTGGGCGATGCGCTGGCGTACTTCCAGACGCTGGAACTGCGCGGCGCCAAGGCCGGCATTGCCGAGAAGGTGGTGCGCGAGATTGCCGCGCGCCTGAAGTTTCTGAACGATGTGGGGCTGAACTACCTGAGCCTGGACCGCAGCGCCGAAACGCTGAGTGGTGGCGAGGCGCAGCGCATACGGCTGGCCTCGCAGATAGGTTCGGGCCTGACCGGCGTGATGTATGTGCTCGACGAGCCCAGCATCGGCCTGCACCAGCGCGACAACGACCGCCTGATTGGCACCCTGAAACACCTGCGCGACCTGGGCAACAGCGTGCTGGTGGTGGAGCACGACGAGGACATGATCCGCGCCGCCGACCACTGCATCGACATGGGACCGGGGGCGGGCGTGCACGGCGGCTTTGTCATGGCCCAGGGCACCTGCGAAGAAATCATGCGCCAGCCGCAGTCGCTCACGGGCCAGTACCTGAGCGGTGAACGGCACATTGCGGTGCCCACCCGGCGTACGCCCTGGCTGCCCGAACGCAGCCCGGCGCCCACAGCGCCCCGGCCCACCAGCGCGGCCGCTAAGCGTGCCGCTGCACAGGCCGCGCGGGAAGCCGCCAGCGTGAAGGCCAATGCAAAGGCCAATGCAAAAGCCAACGTGAAGGCGGCGGGCGGTTTTGCCCGTACTGCGCCCATGGAGCACCCAGCGTCAACCGACACCCCTGCGGCGCTGCAGACCCTGCGCGTGGTGAACGCCACCGGCCACAGCCTCAAAGGCGTCACGGTGGATGTGCCGGTGGGCCTGCTCACCTGCGTCACGGGCGTGAGCGGGTCGGGCAAATCCACCCTGGTGAACGACACGCTCTACAAGGCGGTGGCGCGCCACCTGTACCGCGCCCACGACGAGCCCGAGCCGCACGAGGCCATAGAAGGGCTGGAGCACTTCGACAAAGTCATCAATGTGGACCAGTCGCCCATTGGTCGCACGCCGCGCAGCAACCCCGCCACCTACACCGGCCTGTTCACGGGCATACGCGAGATCATGGCCGAGGTGCCCATGGCGCGCGAGCGCGGCTACGGCCCGGGGCGCTTCAGCTTCAACGTGTCGTCGGCCTCGGGCGGCGGGCGCTGCGAAGCCTGCCAGGGCGATGGCGTGGTGAAGGTGGAGATGCACTTCCTGCCCGATGTGTACGTGCCCTGCGACGTGTGCCACGGCCAGCGCTACAACCGCGAGACGCTGGAGGTGCTGTACAAGGGCAAGAACATTGCGCAGATTCTGGAACTGACGGTGGAGCAGGCGCACGACTTCTTTGCCGCCGTGCCCACGCTGCAAAGAAAGCTGCAGACACTGCTGGAAGTGGGCCTGAGCTACATCCAGCTCGGCCAGAGCGCCACCACGCTATCGGGCGGCGAAGCGCAGCGCGTGAAGCTGGCGCAAGAGTTGAGCAAGCGCGACACCGGCCGCACGCTCTACATCCTGGACGAGCCCACCACCGGCCTGCACTTTGCCGATATCGAGTTGCTGCTCAAGGTGCTGCACCACCTGCGCGATGCGGGCAATACCATTGTGGTGATCGAGCACAACCTCGACGTCATCAAGACGGCCGACTGGATCATCGACATGGGGCCCGAGGGCGGCGCGGGCGGTGGTACGGTGGTGGTGGCCGGCACGCCCGAAACCGTGGCCGAGCACCCCGACAGCCACACTGGCCGGTACCTGCGCCCCTTTCTGCGCCCCTTCCTGCGCAGCAGGGCCACGCCCCACACCCCGAATTCCACACTCCACCCCGAGGGGGAGACCGCATGAAGGAGGCCACATGAACACCTACGACTTCGACCTTTTCGTGATTGGCGGCGGCAGCGGCGGCGTGCGCGCTGCCCGCATGGCCGCGCAGCGCGGCGCGCGCGTGGCCCTGGCCGAGGCCCTGGGCCAGGACGGCCTGGGCGGCACCTGCGTGAACGTGGGCTGCATACCCAAGAAGCTGTACAGCTATGCCGCGCATTACGCCGAAAGCTTCGAGGAGTCGCACGGTTACGGCTGGGAGGGCGAGGCACCCCGGCTGAACTGGGGCACGCTGAAGGCCCGCCGCGCTGCCGAGATTGCGCGCCTGAATGGCGTGTACGCCAACCTGCTGCGCGGCTCGGGCGTCACGGTGCTCAACGGCTTTGGGCAACTGCTGGACCCGCACACCGTACAGGTGGCCACGCTCAACGCCGATGGCAGCCCCGGCCACACGCGCTACACCGCCAGGCACCTGCTGGTGGCCACCGGCGGCACCCCGCACGTGCCGCACTTCACCGGGCGCGAACACGTCATCACCTCGAACGAGATTTTCGATCTGGAGCCCTTCCCGCAGCGCCTGCTGGTGGTGGGGGGCGGCTACATTGCGTGCGAATTTGCCAGCATCTTCAATGGCATGGGTTCGCGCGTGGTGCAGCTGTACCGCGGCGAACAGGTGCTGCGCGGCTTTGACGACGAGGTGCGCCACTTTGTGGCCGCGGAGATGACCAAGACTGGCGTGGACTTGCGCCTGAACGCTGGGGTGACCCGCATTGACCGCCAGGCCGATGGCCTGCACGTGCTGCTGGAGGACGGCAATACCGTGGTGGTGGACGCCGCCCTGTACGCCACGGGCCGTGTACCCAACGTGCAGGGCCTGGGGCTGGAGGCAGTGGGCGTGGCACAAGGTGCGCAGGGCGCGGTGCTGGTGGACGACCACTACGCCACCAACGTGCCTTCCATTTTTGCGTTGGGCGATGTGACCGCCCGCGTGCAGCTCACGCCGGTGGCGCTGGGCGAGGCCATGAAGCTGGTGGACCACCTGTTCGGACCTGCCGCTGGCAAGGCGCCGCGCGGCATGAGCTACGACCTGATTCCCACCGCCGTGTTCACCCACCCCAACATCGGTACCGTGGGCGACACCGAGGCGCAGGCCCGCGAGAAGTACAGGAACGTGCAGGTGTTCCGCTCCGAATTCAAGGCGCTGAAGCACACCCTGAGTGGCAGCACCGAGCGCACCCTCATGAAGCTCCTGGTGGACGCCGACACCGACCGCGTGGTGGGCCTGCACATGGTGGGCGCCGAAGCCGGTGAGATCGTGCAGGGCTTTGCCGTGGCCATGAAGGCCGGCGCCACCAAAGCCATCTTCGACAGCACCATAGGCATACACCCCACGGCGGCCGAAGAGTTTGTCACCATGCGCGAACCGGTTTCGCGCCCCAGCTGAAGGTACCCCCGCATGCACCACAGCCCCGAATTCACCGCGCCCGCCCGTTTCACCGACCCGGCCGCCGCCCTGGCGCAGGTGCAGATGCTCTACCAGCGCTCGGTGGATTTTCTGCGCGCGCAGATGCAGGCCTTCGTGAGTGCCGCGCCGCCCGAGGGCTCTCCGCTGGTGCGTGTGCGCGCCTGCTACCCCTTTGTGCGGCTGCAGACACACAGCGTCACGCGCCTGCCACAGGACTACGGCCACGCGCGCCTGAGCTATGGCTTTGTGGCGGGCCCGGGGCGCTTCGAGACCACGCTCACCCGCCCCGACCTGTACGCCGAATACTACCTGGAACAGTTCCGCCTGCTGCTGGACAACCACGGCGGCGAACTGGAGGTGGGCCTGAGCCCGCAGCCCATTCCGGTGCACTTTGCCTACGCCGAACACGACCACGTGGAAGGCGACCTGACACCGGCCCACCGTGCCCTGCTGCGCGACGTGTTCGACCTGCCCGACTTGTCGGCCATGGACGACGGCATTGCCAACGGCACGCACGAACCCGCACTGGGCGAGGCCCAGCCCCTGGCGCTGTTCACCGCCCCGCGCGTGGACTATTCCCTGCAGCGCCTGCGCCACTACAGCGGCACCTCGCCAGACTGGTTCCAGAACTTCGTGCTGTTCACCAACTACCAGTTCTACATCGACGAATTCATCCGCTTCGGGCTGGCGGAAATGAAGAACCCAGACAGCCCCTACGTGGCCTTTGTGCAGCCGGGCAATGTGGTGACGCGCCGCGTGGGCACCCAGCCCGAGGCGGTGGACGCGCTGGGCGCCGAGCCGCCGCGCCTGCCGCAGATGCCGGCCTACCACCTGCTGCGCGCAGACCGCAGCGGCATCACCATGGTGAACATTGGCGTAGGCCCCAGCAACGCCAAAACCATCACGGACCACATCGCCGTGCTGCGCCCGCACGCCTGGCTCATGCTGGGCCACTGCGCTGGCCTGCGCAACAGCCAGCAGCTGGGCGATTACGT
>JALOSG010000090.1 GCA_025458665.1 Serpentinimonas sp. | reverse complement strand
GGCCCCACCGACCCGGTGGTGGTGCCCAGCGAAGAGTACGGCATCGACTTCGAGGCCGAGATTGCCGTGGTGACCGCCGATGTGCCCATGACCGCCACGCCTGAGCAGGCGCTCGACGGTATACGCCTGGTGATGCTGGCCAACGACGTGTCGCTGCGCAACCTCATTCCCAATGAGCTGGCCAAAGGCTTTGGCTTCTTCCAGAGCAAGCCGGCCACCGCCTTCAGCCCGGTGGCCGTGACGCTCGATGAACTGGGCGATGCCTGGGACCATGGCCGCCTGCACCTCACGCTGCAGTCCACCTGGAACGGCCGCAAGGTGGGCATGTGCGAGGCCGGCCCCGAGATGACTTTCCACTTCGGTCAGCTCATTGCGCACATTGCCAAAACCCGCAATGTGCGCGCCGGCACCATTGTGGGCAGCGGCACCGTGAGCAACAAGGCGGTGGAGGTGGATGGCCGCAAGGAGTGGCCCAAGGGCTACAGCTGCATCGCCGAGAAACGCTGCATAGAGACCATCCAGGACGGCAAGCCCAGCACCGCATTCATGAAGTACGGCGACACCATCCGCATCGAGATGAAGGGCCGCGACGGCCAGAGCATCTTCGGCGCCATCGACCAGACCATCGCGCCGCTGGCGTGACCTGCTCGGGCCGGAAGCAGCCGTGAGCCGGCTGGAGCTGGCTGGAGCTGGCTTTAGCGCTCCTGGGCTTCCTGGCAGGCCACGCAGCGCATGGCGCTGGGGTTGGCGTGCAGGCGGGCTGTCGGGATGTTCACGCCGCAATCGAGGCACAGGCCGTAGCTGCCATCGGCCACACGTTGCAGCGCCTGGTCCAGCGCGGTGAGTTCGGCCGTCTCGCGCTCGTCCATCGCAATGCACAGGTCTTGCTCTGCATCGTCCTGCGCCCAGTCTCCGCTGGCCTGCTCCTTGCGCGCGGCAGCGGCTTCGGCCCGGCCCACCGCGCCACCGCGTTGGGCACGGATGCGCGCGAGCAGGTCATCACGCATGTGCTGCAGTTGCAGGCCGAAGGTGTCTGACAGCGGCGCGCTGGCGGGCACGGCAGAGGGTGTGGCAGAGGGTGTGGCAGAGGGTGTGGCAGAGGGTGTGGTCACGGGTCGTCTCCAAACGGGAATCTCGGGCCATCTTCCCAGAGCTTGGGCCACAGCGCCTTGATGCAGGTCAAGCTAGCTGGACCGGCGCCTCTGCAGGCAAAATGAAGCCATGGACTACAGCCACTACCAAACCTTGCGCATCACCCGCCGCGGCCCCGAGTACGGCGGCATCCCCTCCGTGCTCGACGTGCAGATGCGCGCCGACGGCCCGGGTGGCAACGGCAAGCTGCCCACCTCCGGGCACGAGGGCCACTGGGAGCTCAGCGAAATTTGGCGCGATGCCGCCCGCGATCCGGCGGTGCGTGCCGTGGTGCTGCGCGGCGACGGCATGGGTTTTTCCGGCGGCGGAGACCTGGCGCTGGTGCAGGACATGGCGCAGGATTTCGAGGTACGCAGCCGCGTATGGCAGGAAGCGCGGGACCTGGTCTACAACCTCATCAACTGCGACAAGCCGGTGGTGAGCGCCATGCACGGGCCCGCTGTGGGTGCGGGCTTGGTGGCTGGGCTGCTGGCCGATATTTCCATTGCCACGCGCACCGCCAGGATCGTGGACGGCCATACCCGCCTGGGCGTGGCGGCTGGAGACCACGCCGCCATTGTGTGGCCGCTGCTGTGCGGCATGGCCAAGGCCAAGTACCACCTGCTGCTGTGCGAGCCGGTGAGCGGCGAAGAGGCCGAGCGCATCGGGCTCGTGTCGCTGGCCGTGGACGAGGCGGACCTGCTGCCCAAGGCCTACGAAGTGGCCGACCGCCTCGCTCAGGGCAGTGCCACCGCCATACGCTGGACCAAGTACGCGCTGAACAACTGGCTGCGCCAGGCCGGCCCCACCTTCGATGCCTCGCTGGCGCTGGAGTTCATGGGTTTTGCCGGCCCGGATGTGCGCGAAGGTGTGGCATCCTTGCGCGAGCGGCGCCCACCGTCCTACTGATATCCCCTTAAGGAGCCCACCATGAGCCAGCCCGACCCCAACGCGGCATTCGCCTCCTTCGTGCCCGGCTTCGAGTTCCTGCAGAACCTGACGAAGCAGGCATCGGCCGGCATGGCGGGTATGGGGGCTGGCGCTTCACCCTCGGCCATGGCGGGCATGGCGCAGCTGAGCCAGTGGGTAGCGCCCACCTTCGATGTGGAAGAGCTGGACCGCCGCATCAAGGACCTGAAGGCGGTGCATTTCTGGCTCGACCAGAACACCAAGGCCCTGAGCGCTACCATCCAGGCGCTGGAAGTGCAGCGCATGACGCTGGCCACGCTGCAAGGCATGAATGTGAGCCTGAACGAAGTGGCGGAGTCGATGAAGATACGGCCCATGGCGGCCACCGAGCCCGCACCTTCGCCAGCACCTTCGCCAGCACCTTCGCCAGCACCTGTAGCCTCGGCCAGACCAGCGCCGGAACCAGAACCTGAACCCGAACTGGAAACCGAGCCTGAACCCGAGCCCACGGCGGCGGAGCCGGCAGGCTCGGAACCGCTGCATGCCGATGGCACTTCGGCGAAAGCCTCTGCACCTGCCGCAGACCCGATGCAGTGGTGGGGCTCCCTGACCCAGCAGTTCCAGGCCATTGCCCAAAATACGCTGCAGGAAATGTCTGCGCAAGCGGCGGCACTGCAGGCGGCGCAGGCCCGCGCGACTCAGGCTGCGCCGCAGCCTGCTGGCAAAGCCGGTGCCACGTCCAGGGCTTCGGCCCAACCTGCAGCCAAGGCGGGTGCCACAAAGCCAGCCAAGACAGCCGGGAAAGCTGCAGGCAGAAGTCCGGCGAAGCCCGCGGCCAAGGCTTCCGTCAAAACCACGGCCAAAACCACGGCAAAATCCACGGCCAAATCCCCCACCAAAGCGCCGCGCCAAGTGGCAGCCCGGCCTGCCAGCGCTTCCACCCCCGCGCCCGCCAATCCCCCCGCACGCAAACGCTGGCCCGCATGAAGCTGTTCCCCTTTGCCCACGCCACCCACCCGCAATGGCGCATGGCCGCTGCGCTGGTGCTGGCGCAGCTGCGCGCGCAGATGGCGCTGCCCGACCACGCCGCCGAACCGCCGCTGGCTGCGCTCTACATCACGGACCACTACGCCGGCGCGGCGCAGGACATCCTGGACCACCTGAGCGCCGAACTGCCCGAAGTGACCGACTGGGTGGGTACGGTCGGCGTAGGCATCTGCGTGAACAACGCCGAGTATTTCGACGAGCCCGCCATGGCCGTCATGCTGTGCGACCTGTCGCCCCAGCAGTACCGCGTGTTCAGCGGTGTCGCACCCCTGCCGCCCGCGCAAGGGCCAGGCGGTTTCCGCGCCCACACCGCCCTGCTGCACGCCGACGGCCAGACCCCCGACGTGGCCGAACTGGTGGAGGAGATTGCCGACCGCACGGCCAGTGCCTATGTGTTCGGCGGGCTGGCCTCCTCGCGCACGGTGGGCGTGCAGTTCGCGCGTTCCAGCCAGGGTGCGCTGGCGGGCAGTGGGCACGCGGGCGCGCAAGGCGTGTTCCAGGGTGGCCTCAGTGGCGTGGCCTTTGCCCGCAGTGTGTCCTTGCTGTCCCGCGTCACGCAGGGCGTGCGGCCGGTGGCGCCCAGCCACCGCGTCACCCGTGCCGACAACAACGTGGTGCTGGAACTCGATGGCGAGCCGGCGCTGGAGGTGCTCTTGTCCGACTTGCGCATCACCCTCGAGCAGCCGCAGGCGGCCACCACGCGGCTGCGCCAGACGCTGGTGGGGCTGGTAGATGCTGCGCCTCCCGGCCGCGCCGCGCCCTCTGCAGGAAGCCAGGCCCCCGTGCTGCGCGGCCAGTTCAGCGAAGAAGTGCGGGTGCGCCACCTGATTGGCCTGGACCCAGGCCGCCGCGGCGTGGCCATTGCCGACCGTGTGCAGGAAGGCATGACCCTGACCTTCTGCGAGCGCAACGCCGAAGCCGCGCGCGCCGACCTGACCCGCGTGTGCGCCGAAATCCGTGAGGAACTGGAGCCGCACGAATGGCCGCTGGAAACCGTGGCCGCCATGGCCGATGCGCAGGAGCAGTCGGCACCGCACCTGGCGCGCCGCATGGCCGGCGCCATCTACGTGAGTTGTGCCGGGCGCGGTGGGCCGCACTTTGGCGGCCCCAGCGCGGAAATGCAGATCGTGCGCCGCGCGTTGGGCGATGTGCCGCTGGTGGGCTTTTTTGCCGGCGGTGAAATTGCCCACCACCGGCTGTACGGCTACACCGGGGTGCTCACCGTCTTCGTGGCCGACTGAGAACCAGCCGCCCCCAGGGTCACACGCCGCGGGCCCGGTCGGCCTTGAACTGGCGGCGGAATTCGGTGAACGTGCCGGCCTCCAGGGCTTCGCGAATTTCGCGCATCAGGTTCAGGTAATAGTGCAGGTTATGGATGCTGGCCAGCATGGGCGCCAGCATTTCACCGCAACGCTCCAGGTGGTGCAGGTAGGCGCGCGAAAAGCCCTCGCGGCCCCCATCGTTCCAGCTCACCCCGCTGTGCCCGGCGCAGGCGTAGCAGGTGCAGGTGGGGTCCAGCGGTTGGGGGTCTGCCTTGTGGCGGGCGTTGCGCACCTTCAGGTCGCCAAAGCGGGTGAACAGCGTGCCGTTGCGGGCGTTGCGGGTGGGCATCACGCAATCGAACATATCCACGCCAGCGGCCACGCCATCCACGAGGTCTTCGGGCGTACCCACGCCCATGAGGTAGCGCGGCTTGTGGGTGGGCAGGCGGTGCGGCGTGTGCGCCATGATGCGCAGCATCTCCTCCTTGGGCTCGCCCACGCTCACGCCGCCTATGGCGTAGCCGGGGAAGTCCATCTCTACCAGCGCCTGCAGGCTTTCTTCGCGCAGGTGCTCGAACATGCCGCCCTGCACAATGCCAAACAGCGCGTTGGGGTTCTCCAGCCGCGCAAACTCCGCCTGCGACCGCTGGGCCCAACGCAGGCTCATGGCCATGCTCTGGCGCGCTTCGGCTTCGGTGGTGATGTGGCCCACATGCTTCTCGCCCTGCCAGTAGGGCGTGCACTCATCGAGCTGCATCACGATGTCGCTGTTCAGCGTGGTCTGTATCTGCATGCTCACTTCGGGCGACATGAACAGCTTGTCGCCGTTCACTGGCGAGGCAAAGTGCACCCCTTCTTCGGTGATCTTGCGCATGGCGCCCAGGCTCCAGACCTGAAATCCACCCGAGTCGGTCAGGATGGGCTTGTTCCATTGCTCGAACTGGTGCAGCCCGCCAAAGCTTTGCATGATGTCCAGCCCGGGCCGCATCCACAGGTGGAAGGTGTTGCCCAGAATGATCTGCGCACCCATGTCGTGCAGGCTTTGCGGCATCACGCCTTTCACCGTGCCGTAGGTACCCACCGGCATGAAGATGGGGGTCTGCACCACGCCGTGGTTCAGCGTGAGCTGGGCGCGCCGTGCGTGGCTGTCGGGGTCGGTCTTGAGCAGGTCGAACTTCAGCATGCGGTGGGTTCCTGTGGGAGCTGGCGCTGCAGCAGCATGGAGTCGCCGTAGCTGAAAAAGCGGTAACGCTCTGCAATGGCTTGGCGGTACAGCGCCATGATGTGCGCATGACCAGAGAATGCACTCACCAGCATCATGAGTGTGCTCTTGGGCAGGTGGAAATTGGTGATCAGCAGGTCCACCACCTGAAAGCGGAACCCCGGGGTGATGAAGATATCGGTATCGCCTTCGGTCTGCCCGCTGCGCGCCCACGATTCCAGCGTCCGTACCGAGGTGGTGCCCACGGCCACCACGCGCCCGCCGCGCTCCCGGCAGGCCGCCAGCGCCTGCACGGTGGCTGGGGGAATGCGGTACCACTCCGAATGCATGTGGTGTTCCTCGATGCGCTCCGTCTTCACCGGCTGGAAGGTGCCCGCCCCCACGTGCAGGGTCACGCTGGCGCGCTGCACGCCGCGCGCTTCCAGGGCGGCCAGCACGCCTTCGTCGAAGTGCAGCGCCGCCGTGGGTGCGGCCACGGCGCCCGGGTGGCGCGCAAACACCGTCTGGTAGCGCGACACATCGTCTTCGCTGTCTTCGTGGGTGATGTAGGGCGGCAGGGGCACATGGCCATGCTCGGCCATGAGGGTGTAGGGGTCGGTGCTCAGCGCCAGGTGGAACAGCGGACCGTCGGGCTGCGGCCAGCGGCCCAGCACCGTGGCGGTGTGGCCGCCCGCCAGGTGCAGGGTGCTGCCTGGCAGCGGCTTCTTGCTCACCTTCATGTGCGCCACCACCTGGTGTGCCGGTCCCTCGGTGGATGCCAGTACCCGCTCAATGAGCAGTTCCAGTTTGCCGCCGCTGGCCTTCTCGCCAAACACCCGCGCCTTCACCACCTGGGTGTCGTTGAAGACCAGCAGGTCGCCGGGCTGCAGCAGCGTGGGCAACTCCCTGAAGATGCGGTGGGTGGGTTGTGCCGCGTGGGGATCGCGTCCATCAAGGAGGCGGGAAGCGCTGCGTTCGGCCGCCGGGTGCTGGGCGATCAGCTCGGGGGGGAGGTCGAAATCGAAATCGCTCAGTTGCAGCTGGGGCGGTTGTGCTGGCGGGTAAGGAGATACGGCGGGGGAGGGTGTGTGCATGCGCTTGAGGGCCGGACGGGCCCGTTCCAAGGGATGGGTTGAAGAGGAGCAAAGAGTGGCGAAGGGGGCGGAGCGACAGACTGGCCCGGGCAGGTACGCCACTTGCTTGTTCAGCCTGCCGCTGCAGGGCCGCAATTTTGCCAGTTTTTCGCCAGTTTCCCGGCAACGTCAGCGGGCCATCATCTGCGTCGCTTAGGATGCAGGCCCGGCAGCGCACCAACTCCCGGCGCTCTTGCGCGGGCACGCTTTCATCCTCGGACACACGAAACGGAGTCTCTCATGGCCATGGTGGTTTTCAATCAAAAAGGCGGCGTGGGCAAGTCCACCATCACCTGCAACCTCGCTGCCATCAGCGCCAGCCAGGGCTTTCGCACGCTGGTGGTCGATCTGGACCAGCAAGGCAACTCCAGCGCCTACCTCATGGGTTCGGTAGCGCCCGAAGAAGGCGCCGAGGCGCCCGAGATCCCCACCGTGGCCGATTTTTTCGAGCAGGTGCTGAGCTACAGCTTCCGCCCGGCACCGCCCACCGATTTCGTGGTGGCTACGCCGTTTGCCAACCTCTCGCTCATGCACGCCAGCCCCCAGCTCGATGAGTTGCAGGTCAAGCTCGAATCGCGCCACAAGATCTACAAGCTCAACGAGGCGCTGCAGCAGCTCAGCGAACACTTCGACCGCATCTACATCGACACGCCGCCGGCCTTGAATTTCTACACCCGCTCGGCGCTGATTGCGGCCACGGGCTGCCTCATCCCCTTCGATTGCGACGATTTCTCCCGCCAGGCGCTCTACACCCTCATGGACAACGTGCAGGAGATCAAGGTGGACCACAACCCCGACCTGGAGATCAAGGGCATTGTGGTCAACCAGTTCCAGCCGCGCGCCAACCTGCCGCAGCGCCTGGTGCAGGAGCTGATTGACGAAGGCCTGCCGGTGCTGCAGCCCTACCTGCCGTCCTCCGTGAAGGTGCGCGAGTCGCACCAGTTGTCCCGCCCCATGATTTTTCTCGACCCGCGCCACAAGCTCACGCAGGCGCTGGTGGAGCTGCACGACAGCCTGTGAGCCGCAGCATGGGCGGGCGCCAGCACCCGTGAGGCAAGCGCACCTTTTCAGCCGGGTCCTGCGTCGTTGCGGCGTCGGTTGAATGGGTTTTCCCGGTAGTAACGCGCCTTTTCTTCGTACATGGCGCGGTCGGCCTGTTGCAGCACCGCCTCTATGGCGTCGCCTTTGTGGCACACCGCCGTGCCGATAGACATGCTCAAGGGGCGCCCCGGGTAGAACTGGTTGTTCAGGTCGAGCACCTGCACAATGTTCTGCCGCATCGCCTCGGCCGCGTCCAGGTCGCTGCCTGGCATCAGCACCACAAACTCGTCACCGCCCACGCGGGCAGCGCAGGCTGGAGCGTCCACCACTTTGTTCAGTACCTCTCCGGCCCGTCGTAGCAGCGAATCACCGGCGGCGTGTCCGTCGTCGTCGTTGGCCAGCTTCAAGCCATTGAGATCGATGGCCAGCACGCCCACGGGCCAGGGCCCTTTGCGCGCCAGGCGGGCGGTTTCCTCGGCGAAGTAGGCGCGGTTGCGGAGTTTGGTCAGCACATCGTGCTTGCCCAGGTACTCCAGGTACGCTTCGGCTTTCTTGCGCGCCGTGATATCTACCAGTGACACCAGCACCAGGTCCCAGCGCTCGCGGTGCTCCTCCAGCACCGCGAACTGCATGTGTACGTGAAGCAGGTCGCCGTTGAGGGCGTAGTTCACCACTTCGCGCTCCTGGCTGTAGCGCCCGTTCCACAGGTCCATCAGCTGGGCTGCGAAGGGCTCGTGCATCTCATCCCGAAAAATCTGCGACAGGTTATTCAACAGCTCGGCCTTGTCGCGGGCGCCCAGCATGCGCAAAGTCTGCCGGTTCACGTCCACCACACGGATTTCCTGCATGCAGCGCGAAACGAACTCGGGGTGCACCTTGAGGAAGACACCAAAGTCCATGATGCCTTGCGCGCGTACTTCGTCCAGCAGCTGCTTCACCACCGAAAAGTCCTCCACCCACAGAGACACCGGGGAGCGGTCGAACAGATCGCGCGCGTACCGTTCACTCTGGTGCAGGTGCGCTTCGGCCCGTACCCGCGCGGTCAGGTCTTCCACCGACACCAGCACGCGGTCCCATTGGCTTTCGTGGCCCGGTAGTACGCGGCCGCGCACCATCACGTCCAGCCGCTCGCCGCTCAGGGCGTAGTTCACGGTCTGGTTCTCGAAAGTCAGGCCGCCGTTCCACAATGTTTCCAGTTCGCGGATCGCCTGCTCGTGCATATCTCCCGAAAACACATCGCCGAGCCGGTCCAGCAGTTCCTCTTGCGACGAGGCCTTGAACAACGCCAGCGTGCGCTGGTTCACCCGCAGCACGCGGTAGCAGGCCGTACATGCCGCTATTCGGCGGGGGTCTTCCTGCAGGTAGGCGCGCAGATCGGCGATGCCTGCAGCGCGCCACTGGGCAAACAAAGCCTGCAATTCGCTGTAGTCCTCCAGCCACAGGGAAACGGGAGCCAGCTCGAACATGTGTTCGAAATCGGTAGGCAAATCGGTCATGGGTGGGATGGGTGCCGCAGAGGAAAAGACGCTCTCAGCATAATGGATGATTTGTTGCTCTAGCCTGCTGTGCCCCGCACTCCCGCGCCCAAATCCCTCACCCTGAGCCTGCCGCAGAAGGCCCTGCGCAAGCTGGGGCTGGTGCGCCCCATTGATCTTGCGCTGCACCTGCCGCTGCGCTACGAGGACGAAACCCGGATCGATAGGCTGAGCACGGCGCGCGAGGGCGATACGCTGCAGATAGAGGGCACCGTCACCGCCTCGGAGGTGTCTTTCCGCCCGCGCCGCCAGCTGCTGGTCACGCTGGACGATGGCACCGACACCTGCGTGCTGCGCTTTTTTGCCTTCTACCCCACGCACCAGAAAACACTGGCGGTGGGTGCCCGCATCCGCGCGCGTGGCGAATTGCGCGGCGGCATGCTGGGCTGGACCATGATGCACCCGTCCTTCCGGCCGGCGGGTGGCACGCTGCCCGAAGCCCTCACCCCCGTGTACCCCACCAGTGCCGGCCTGCCGCAGCCCTACCTGCGCCGGGCCGTGCTGTCGGGCCTGCAGCGCGCCGACCTGAGCGAAACCCTGCCCCCCGAGGCGCTACAGGCGCTGAACCTGGCCACCCCGCAGCTGGAGCCCGACCGCTGGTCCTTGCGGGAGGCGCTGCGTTTCCTGCATGAACCCACGCCCGATGTGTCCCTGGCCGCGCTGGAAGACCGCAGCCACCCGGCCTGGCAGCGCCTGAAGGCCGAGGAACTGCTGGCCCAGCAGCTCTCCCAGCACCAGGCCAAGCTGGAGCGCGAGAGCCTGCGCGCGCCGGTACTGCCACAGCGCAACGGCCTGCCGGGGCAGCCCACGCTGCGCGAGCAACTGCTGGCCACGCTTCCCTTCCAGCTCACCGCCGCGCAGCAGCGTGTAGGGCATGAAATCGGCGCCGATCTGGCCCGCGCTGCGCCCATGCACCGCCTGTTGCAGGGCGATGTAGGCAGCGGCAAGACGGTGGTGGC
>JALOSG010000089.1 GCA_025458665.1 Serpentinimonas sp. | reverse complement strand
GGCGTTTCCGGGTGTAGAAATCTTTTGTCACCGGTGGGTTGTTGGAGTAAATTTCGAGGTTCCCCCCGCAAATCCTTGATTCCATGGAGAACACCCTTCCGCCCATTCCTGCCAAACGCTACTTCACCATTGGTGAGGTGGGCGAGCTGTGCGGTGTGAAGCCCCATGTGCTGCGTTACTGGGAACAGGAATTCACTCAGCTTCGGCCTATGAAGCGCCGGGGCAACCGGCGCTACTACCAGCACCACGAGGTGCTGATGATCCGCCGCATCCGCGAGTTGCTGTACGAGCAGGGCTTCACCATCAACGGCGCGCGCAACCGCCTGCAGGAGCTGGCGCAGCAAGAGCGCGAACTGAAACGCCACGGCGACGCCACCGAAGCACAGGCCCACGATGCCCCCGATTCCCTGGATGCCGAGGTGGCCAGCCGTGCGGAGCCCGCCAACGGCTACGTGTACGCCAACGCCGCACTGAGCCGCAACCCCGGCATAGCCGTACTGAACGGCAACGCCGGCGTGCTGCCCCCGCTGGTGGTGCGCACCGAGAACGGCCAGACCGACTGGACCAAAGTGCGCCTGGAACTGCAACAGATACGCCGCCTGCTGGGCGACACCGCCTGAAACGGCCCCGCGAACACGCTATAATTCAACGCTTCGGCGTGTAGCGCAGCCTGGTAGCGCACTTGCATGGGGTGCAAGGGGTCGCGAGTTCGAATCCCGCCACGCCGACCAAAAACGACAGAAGCCCGGAACCGCAAGGTCCGGGCTTTTTTCTTTGGCTGCAGCGTAGAACTTCTGCTGGGGTGCGATCCCGGCTATGCTCGTTCGGCATATGCATACCCAGCGCGCCTACTACTCTGCCACCATCGCGACCTTTCTAGGCTCGTCCGCAGATTCGGTGTTGGGGGAAATGACCCGAACTTCGGGTTTTGGGATCGAGTTGACGCAACGCGATGCGTGGGTCACGCAAATCGATATCCTCCAGGCCCAATTGAAGCCTTGGCGCAGCAGGGGGCAGGTTTTTTTCGAGTTTGTAGTCCCCAGGATGGGGCGCCGTATCGATGTACTGGTGTTGATTGACCACTGCGTCTTGGTCATCGAGTTCAAAGTAGGCGAGGCTCACTTCACCAAGACTGCCATAGACCAAGTTTGGGACTATGCGTTGGACTTGAAAAACTTCCATGAGCCCAGCCACAGCGTCACGATCGCACCCATTCTGGTCGCTACCGAGGCCCGGGCGGGTTTGGGCAGCGTACAGGCGAGCCACCACAACGACGGCGTTCTACTCCCCATCTCTACCGACCCCCATCATTTGAGCCGGTGCATTGAGCAAGCCTTATGGCTGGGTGACGGGCCGGCCATCGATCATCAGGCCTGGATAGCAGGCAGGTACAAGCCCACCCCCACCATCGTAGAGGCTGCATCGGCGTTGTACGGACAACACTCTGTGGCCGAACTCTCGCGCAGCGATGCAGGCGCTAAAAACCTGTCGATTACGTCAGGCGCGGTGGACAGGGTCATTCAACAGGCCAGGGAGCAGAACCGCAAAGCCATTTGCTTCGTCACAGGCGTGCCGGGGGCAGGAAAAACACTGGTGGGCCTGGACGTGGCCACCAAACACATGGATGCCCAGAGCGACTTACACAGCGTTTATCTGTCAGGTAACGGACCGCTGGTGAAAATTCTTTGCGAGGCGCTGACCCGTGACGAGGTAGCCCGCGCCAAGGTCAAGAATGTGCGCCTTCGTGTGGGCGAAGCGCGCAAGTCGGTAGAAGCCTTTATCCAGAATGTCCACCACTTCCGGGACGCGTATTTGGTGGATGAAAAGGCACCTGCAGACCATGTGGTTATCTTCGATGAGGCGCAGCGCGCGTGGACGCTCGAGCAGACCACCAAGTTCATGGCCCAGAAGAAAGGGCGGCCTAACTTCAACTGCTCTGAGCCTGAATTTTTGATTTCCTGCATGGACCGCCACACCGATTGGGCTGTGGTTATCTGCTTGGTCGGCGGTGGTCAGGAGATCAATACGGGTGAAGCCGGGATCAGCGAGTGGCTGAGTTCTGTAGAACACCATTTCCCTCATTGGGATGTGTACATATCGCCCCATCTCACGGACAGCGAATATGCGGCTACCGATGCCGTAGCGTCCCTACAAGCCACCGGTCATGTGGTCTTTAGCGACGATTTGCACTTGGCTGTTTCCATGCGGTCATTCCGCGCCGAGCATGTGTCGTCGTTCGTGAAGCACCTGCTCGACCAAGACTTGGCCATGGCCAAGAATGCACTGGAGTCGGTGCAGAAGCGCTACCCCATCGTCATGACGCGAGATTTATCGGCAGCAAAACGGTGGTTGAAAGCCCAAGCGCGCGGGTCGGAGCGCTACGGCATCGTTGTTTCGTCTCAAGCCGAGCGACTCAAACCGCACGCCATCAACGTTCGGTCGCCGATGGACCCAGTTCATTGGTTCTTGGACGACAAAGACGACGTGCGCTCGTCCTTCTACTTGGAAGATGTCGCCACCGAATTCCACGTGCAGGGGCTAGAACTCGACTGGGCCTGCGTGGTTTGGGACGCGGATTTTCGTGCCACTCACAACGGGTGGAGCCACCATCAGTTCGTGGGCAATCGGTGGCAAAAAATCCACAAATTAGAACGGCAAACGTATCTGAAGAATGCTTACCGCGTGCTGCTCACGCGAGCGCGGCAAGGCATGGTGATCGTGGTGCCACCCGGCGACCCCAAGGACCCGACGCGGGACGCATCCTTTTACGACCCCATCTTTGAGTATCTGTCTACAGTGGGTGTGTCGACGGACTTGTTCTCTTGATCCAGCCATACTCGCTGCACAACGTTCTGACCTTGGGTATTCGCCCCATGCCCCCCATCGACCTACTCCGCTTCGCCTCCCTATGCATCCTCCTGGCCAGCGCAGAAACGCTGCACGGCATTGCGCGCAACGTGTGGCTGGCACCCCGGGTGGGCAAGGCGTTGGCCACCAAGCTCAGCGTGGTCACGGGGAGCCTGCTGGCGCTGGGGTTGTGCTACCTGTTCGTGCCTGGCATGGGCGCGGTGGGCCTGGGCCAGCACCTGCTGCTGGGCCTGGGGCTGGCCGCGTTCATGGCCGGGTTCGATATGTTCATTGGCCGCGTGGTCATGCGGTTCAAATGGCCACGCATCTGGCAGGACTTCAACCCGCGCAGTGGCAACTACCTGTCGCTGGGGCTGTTGGTGCTGGCGCTGGCGCCCAGCTTGGTGTGGTGGCTGCGCGGTAGCTAGGGCACGGCGCAGGGTCTTGCACCTGCATGGCATACTGCGCGGGCCCAAAACGGCACAGCCCCCAAAGCCCAATTGGCAAGCACCCATGGAATTGCTCTTCCCCCTCCTCCTCCTGGCCGCTGGCTTCCAGATCGTCAAGGGCCGCGAACAGCAGCGGCGCATTCAGTTGCTGGGCCAGTACCTGGAGCGCCACCAGATTGAGAAGCTGATGGAGACCCTGCTGACGGGGTACCTGCGCGCTCTGGGAGAGGAAACCGACGAGCGGCGCGCTCAGATTTTCAGCATGCTGGTTTCGGCCGAGACCGATTTGCGCGACCAGGTCCAGCGCCTGGCCGAAGATTTCTCCAAGGTCTGGAGCGACCACACGCTGGTGAGCACCCTGCCCGTGGCCCTGCCCTACGCCGACAAGCTGGTACCCAGCGCCACCTTCGACATGCGCAAGGCACTGGCGCTGCACGCTGCCGGCATAGAAGCCGTGGTGAACAACACCGACGGCCGCACCGAGAAAGACAAGGCCTTCACCCTGACCGCCGAGATTTTGCTGCTGCAGCACACCTGCCACTGGTTCTGCCGCTCGCGCACGGTGGCCACCGCCCGCATGCTGGCGCGCCACCAGACGCACTACCAGCAACTGCTGGAATCCGTATCCCCGCAAACCCGCGAAGCCTACCAGCGGCTGGCCTTGCGCTGAGTCCGCCGGCCCTGCCAGCCATCAGGGAAAACACCACCCCGGGGTGGGCCGTGGAACCCGTTTCCCGCCCCCGACTCCGAGAATAATGTCGGCACCCCGCACGCCAACCGTGGCCGTGCTCCTCTTTTCTCCATCAGCTTCATGACCGCTTCCCCCACAAGCCCGGGCGCCGCACGCCCCTGGTCTGCCATGTACGCCCAGGTCGGTATCGTTCCCGATCTGCCCGCCCTGACCCACCGCAACCTGGCCCACATGGTGCACGACCACTGCACCCGCTGGGCCCGCGAAAGCTCGGCCAAGGCGGCTTTCACCTGTGTGGTGCCCAACGGCATGAACGGCAGCCTGAGCTTTGCGCAGGTGGATGCGTTGTCCGATGCGTTTGCCGGCTACCTGCGCGGCACGCTGGGCCTGGCCCGCGGGGACCGCGTGGCAGTGCAGTTGCCCAACAGCCTGTCTTACCCGGTGGTGGCCTTTGGTGTGTTGAAGGCCGGCTGCGTACTGGTGAACACCAACCCGCTCTACACCACCACGGAAATGGTGCACCAGTTCAACAACTGCCAGGCCAAGGTGCTGGTCATGGTGGACATGTTTGCCGACAAGCTGCCCCAGGTAATGGCCGAAACGGGCGTCAAACACGTGGTGCTGGCGGGCGTGCCCGAATTTTTCCCGGCGGTGCCGCGCGCCATCATCCGCGGGGTGCAGAAGGTCTGGAGCAAGGTACTGCCTCCCGTGACCGTGCCCCACGTGCGCCTGCAGGCGGCACTGGCCCAGGGCCGCGCCACGCTGGCCCAGCACCCTGCCAGCGGCTACTGGCAGGACATTGAACCGCACGAACTGGCGCTGCTGCAGTACACCGGCGGCACCACCGGTGTGAGCAAGGGCGCCATGATCAGCCACGCCAACCTGCTCAACAACGTGCAGCAGATGCTGGCCATGGGTGCCACGCACATGGCGCCGGGCAAGGAGTGCGTGCTCACCGCCCTGCCGCTGTACCACGTGTTTGCCTTCACGGCCAACCTGCTGGGCTTCCTGGCCATAGGCGCGCACAACATTTTGGTGCCCAGCCCCCGCCCGGTGCAGAACCTGCAGCGCGCCGTAGAGAACTACCCCCTGACCTGGATGACCGGCGTGAACACCCTGTTCAACGGCCTGCTGAACGAGGAGTGGTTTCTGGCCTACCCGCCCAAGCACCTGAAGGCCTCCATTGCAGGCGGAACCGCCCTGCACAGCGCCGTGGCGCACCGCTGGCGCGAAGTGACACGCACGCCCATTGCCGAGGGCTACGGCCTGACCGAAACCTCACCCGTGGTGAGCTTCAACCCCCTGAGCGGCGAGCCGCGCGTGGGCAGCATCGGCATACCGGCACCGGGCACCGATGTGCGTCTGGTGGACGAAGCCGGCCAGGACGTGGCCCACGGCCAGCCCGGCGAGATCTGGGTGCACGGCCCGCAGGTCATGCAGGGCTATTGGCAGAACGAGGCCGAAACCGCACTGGTCATGCACGACGGCTGGTTTGCCACCGGCGATGTGGCCGTGATGGACGAGACCGGCTTCCTGCGCATCGTGGACCGCAAGAAGGACATGGTGCTGGTATCGGGCTTCAACGTGTACCCCAACGAAGTGGAGGACGTGATTGCGCAAATGCCTGCCGTGCTGGAAGTGGCGGTGGTGGGTACGCCCGACGCCCGCACGGGCGAGGCGGTGCGCGCCTACGTGGTGCCCAACCCGGACCACGAAGGCGAGCTGCGCGCCGAAGATGTGCTGGAGCACTGCAAGCAATACCTGGCGGCCTACAAGCGGCCCACCTCGGTGCTGCTGCGCGACGAGTTGCCCAAGTCGCCCATAGGCAAGGTGCTGCGCAAAGACCTCAAGAACGAGGTGAAGCAAGAGTTCCAGAACACCACCGCCGCACGCTGAGCCCAGCCCCCTTCCCCGGAGTTTTCCATGGTCACCGAATTCGAAACCAAGCTGCTCGGCATCATGATGATGGTCATCATGATGGGCATGGGCGCCTCCCTCACCTGGCGCGATTTCCTCATTGCCTTCAGGAAGCCGCGCGGTGTGCTGGTGGGCATGGTCTGCCAGTACGGCATCATGCCTTTCCTGGGCTTTGCACTGGCCATGCTGCTGGACTTTCCGCCCGCGCTGGCGGTGGGCCTCATCCTCATGGCGTGCATGCCAGGGGGCACCACCTCCAACATATTCGCCTACTTCAGCAAGGGCGTGCTGGCGCTGTCCATCATGATGACGAGCGTTTCCACCCTGGTGGCGCTGGTCATGGTGCCGGCCCTGCTGGAGTTCTATTCGCAGGCGGCTGGCATCAGCGGAGATTTCAAGATTCCGGCCAGCAACGTGGCGCAGGTGCTGGTGGTGCTGCTGGTACCCACACTCATAGGCATGGCGCTGCGCAAGTTCAACCCCAACGTGGGCGCCACCATCGAGTTGCTGGGTGGTTTCCTGGGCATTGTGGTGATTCTGTTCCTGGTGGTCACCTGGATTCCGCGCAACTACCAGTTGCTCCTCACCACCCCATGGACGGTGTACTTTGCCGCCATTGGCCTCGGGCTCATAGGCATGTCGCTGGGCTACGGGCTGGCCAGGGTCATGCGGCAGGACGCCAACCGCAGCCGCACCATTGCGCTGGAAACCGGCATACAGAACGGCCCGCTGGCCGTGCTGATTGTCACGCTCAGCTTCACCGGCCCCATGCAGCAGGACATCCTGCTCATTCCGGTGCTGTACTCCCTGTTCATCGTCATCAGCAGCAGCTTCGTGACCATGGCCTTCCGCCGCCGCAGCGACCGCGAAGCGCTGGCCCGAGACAAAGCCAAGGCCGGGCAGATGGTGGCGCGGTGAGGGCTTGACGTGACGACGGCGTGAACATATCCTGAAAATATGTTCACAGAATTCAATTTTATCGACATGAGAAGTCATGTCGCTCGCTGACACCACGGGCTGGCGGCCCCACCAGCCTTACAACCAGTTACCCCTCCTACCACCCGGGCGTGAACTGGAAACCAGGGCGGTGCTGCGGGCCTGTATTGCCGCACGCGCTGCTCTGGCTGAATTGAAGCAGGCCGCGTTGCTGATCCCGAACCAGGCGATGCTGATCAACACGCTACCCCTGCTGGAAGCGAAAGACAGCTCCGAGATCGAGAACATCGTCACCACCACCGACCGCCTGTTCCAGCACTTGCAGAACGAAGGTATGGCCGACAGTGCCACCAAGGAAGCATTGCGCTACCGAACGGCACTGAACCAGGGCTTCCAGTCGCTGAGCCACACCCCGCTGTGCACCCGCACCGCCATAGAAATCTGCCGCACCATCAAGGGCGCCCACATGGACGTCAGACAGACGCCCGGCACGCAGCTGGCCAATGACCGTACGGGCGACATCATCTACACCCCACCCGAGGGGGAAGACCACCTGCGCGGCCTGTTGGCCAATTGGGAGCGCTTCCTGCACAACGAAACCAGCCTCGACCCGCTGGTGCGCATGGCGGTGGGCCACTACCAGTTTGAAGCCATCCACCCCTTTGCTGACGGCAATGGCCGCACCGGGCGTGTCATCAATATCCTGTACCTGATTCAGGAGGGTTTGCTGGGGTTGCCCATCCTGTACCTGAGCCGGTTTGTGATTGCGCACAAGGCGGACTACTACCGCCTGCTGCTGGCCGTGACCCGCGAACAGGCGTGGGAGCCCTGGCTGCTTTTCATGTTGCGCGCCGTGGAGGAAACCTCACGCTGGACGCTGGACAAAATCAGCGCCATTCGAAGCTTGGCGGAGCACACCGCCGAGCACGTGCGTATGGGTCTGCCCAAGATCTACAGCCGCGAGCTGGTCGACGTGATTTTTGAGCAGCCGTACTGCCGCATTGGCAATCTGGTGGACAAGGGCATTGCCCAGCGGCAAACCGCGTCGCGTTATCTGAAAGATCTGGTCCAGCTGGGTGTGCTCCAAGAGGTGACAGCGGGCAAGGAAAAGCTGTTCATACACCCCAGGCTGATGCGCTTGCTCACTACCGACGACAACGGCTGGCCGCGCTACAACTGAAAGCAGGCCACTGGCCGCTCACTCCCAGGCCCTGATTCTCTTGAAATAAGACACGTGCGCGTCTGAGCCAGCCGGCCAGTTGGCCAGGAAACTGCGCTCGAACCCGTTGTGGTCGTAAGGCACGTTCAACGCGTCCACATGCACGCCCTGAACCTTTGTACCATGCACCACGGGGTGCACCGCAGGCACCACCGCCACCCGCGAGATGAGCCCCGCACGCACACCGGGGAAGTTGGGCATGCCCGCGGCGCCGTTGTTGATGACGGCGCGTTCCGGGGTGCCGGGCAGGCACTTCAGCACCGGCTCGCAGGTGTGGCTGGACGCAAACAAGTCCACCTTCGCGGTGGCGAACACCTGTTCCAGCCAGTCCGCGTTGCTGCTGCAGGCCAGTTCCTCCACACTGAAGCGCCAGCCAGCCAGGGAATCTGCATCGCCATGCACCACGCCCACCGCGCACGCACCCACGCGGAAGCGCGCCAGCATGGGCAGCGCATCGATCTGCGCCCGCAGTTCGGGGAAGGCGTTGGCGGTGGTTTTCAGGCGCGCGTGGATGCGGTTGGAGCGCTCCACCACACCCGCATCCACCTGCTCGGGGTAGGCACAGCCACAACCGGCATCGTCCGCCGGGGAGGACAGTTCGGCTTCCACATTGCCCTGGATGGCGCGGTAGCGCAGCACCCGCTGGTTGATGGCGCGGAAGCTGTCGGGGTCGGCGTTGAACCAGTTGAAATCGCCGTTGAAGCACAGCGTGACTTTCAGGCCGGTGCGCGCGGCGTCCTCGGCGGCCATGGCTTCCAGGGCATCGAGCGCAGCCACGTTGCCGTACAGGCCGCCTACCACATAGAGGATGTCGGCGGTTTCCTCCGGCGCGCGCGCCAGCGCGGCGGCTCCGTAGCGGTAGCGCAACGGGCAGGTGCGGCCGGGCAGTTCTTCAAGCATGGGCGGGTTCCTGGAATGGTTCTGGCCGGTACAGGCTGGCCAATTGGGTTTCGGTGACCTGACCCACGGGCATATCAAACACCAGCTGGCCCTGGGAAAGGCCCACCACGCGGTCGGCCAGCAGCGGTAGCAGCGCGGTGTTGTGCACCACCGTGACCAGCGTGGCGCCGGTAGCGGCAGCGGCGCCGGCCAGCAGCTGGCACACCTCGGTGGCGGCGGCCGGGTCCAGGGCGGCGGTGGGTTCATCGGCCAGGATGAGGCGCGGGCGCTGCATGAGCAGGCGGGCCAGGGCGGTTTTCTGTTTCTCGCCGCCCGAAAGGCGGTCGGCGCGGGTGTGGGCGTGCGCGGCCATGCCCACACGCTCCAGGGCCTGCCGGGCCAGCGCCACCTCGTGCGGCGGGAACCAGCGCAGGCAGCTGCGCCAGGCGTTCCATCCACCCGCCTGGCCCATGCGCCCCAGTGCGCCCAGCAACACATTGTCTTGCGCGCTGAGCCGCCCCACCAGGTGCAGGCCCTGCAGCACCTGCCCCACCTCGGAACGCAGCGCGCGCAGGCGGGCCGGGCTGAGTGGCTGGTGCAGCGCATGGCCCAGCACCTGCACGGTGCCACTGGCCGGCGGCATGAAACCCGTGAGCAGCTTGATGAGGGTGGATTTGCCCGCTCCGTTGTGCCCCACGATGGCCACACGCTCACCGGCGTGCAGCGCCCACGAAGGCAGCTGCAACAGCGTGCGCCCACCCGCCACGCAGCGGGCTTGGTGCAGCATCACCAGCGGCTCGGGTTTCGTCACAGCAGGGCCTTGCGTATGCGGCGGCTCATGGCGTCGAAAGACACCACCAGCGCAATCACCACCAGCAGCACCGTGGCCAGCCGGTCCCACTGGAACAGGGAGGTGGCCTCGGAAATGAGCAGGCCCAGCCCGCCCGCGCCAATCAGGCCCAGGATGGTGGAGTCGCGGATGTTGTACTCCCACACGTACAGGTGGTTGCTCACGAACTGGGGCAGCACGGAAGGCCACACCGCGGTGAAGAACACCTGCGTGGGCGTGGCGCCCGTGGCCCGCACCGCGTCGATGGCGCCCATGTCCAGCGTCTCTATGCTTTCGGCGTAGAGCTTGCCGTAGGTGCCCATGGAATGCAGCGCAATGGCCAGTATGCCGGCCGTGGGGCCCAGCCCCACAATGCCCACCAGCACCAGGCCAAACACCAGGGTGTGGATGGCGCGTGACACATCGAGCACGGTGGATGCGGCCCAGGCCAG
>JALOSG010000274.1 GCA_025458665.1 Serpentinimonas sp. | reverse complement strand
AAACTGGAAGCCGGAGAAACCGTGGCCGAAGCGCTGCGCCGCGAACTCCGCGAAGAGATTGGTGTAGAAATAGGTGCGGTACACCCCTGGCGCGAGCAGCTGGTGGACTACCCGCACGCCCTGGTGCGCTTGCACTTCTGCCGCGTATACGAGTGGCAGGGTGAACTCCAGATGCACGAGGGCCAGACCTTCGCCTGGCAGCGCCTGCCTGTGTCGGTTCAGCCTGTATTGCCCGGTACGGTTCCGGTGCTGGACTGGATGCAGGAAGAGCAGGGCGCTTAAAGAGACCGCTCCCGACTATCTCTCGCGCGGATTCAGTGCAGCGGTTCTTCGCTCTGCCCGGGCTCCAGAGGCGGGCTGGTGGGGACGCGGAAGGATTCGCTGGCCCACGCGCCCAGATCGTTCTGTTTGCAGCGTTCCGAGCAGAAAGGCCGGAATCGGTTGGACGGTGCGTAAAGGCTGGGGCCGCCGCAGGTGGGGCAGTCCACCGTCTTGGGCGTAAAGCCTGGGGTACTGGGGGCGGGCGGGTTCATGGTGGCAGAGAAGCCTTCAGGCGCCTGGGCGTTCAGGCGCACAACGTGATTTCCATTTCCACATCGTGCTCGGCGCACTGGTGCATGCGGTGATCAGCGCCTTCGCGCAACAGGCGCACCGAGAACATGAGCCGGTTGCCGCTGATTTCCGGCACCACGTTCATGGCCGGGTCCAACCGCAGCCGCAAGAGGTTGAAGGTTCGCCCCTGCGGCAGGTTCTGCTGAAACTGTCCGCCGGTCGCCATGACCTTGTGGGCCGATCCCGAATCGCGCAGCAAACGCAACAGCAAATGCACCGATTCGGCCAGGCCGGCCAGTTCCTGAGACCACCCGGCCAGTTGCTCCTGCCTCCATGCGGCCGGTTTGTGCTGCCAGTCGTGGTAGGCCGGCAGGTCGAACTCGCAGGTACCGCCTGGAATGGAAATGCGGCTGCGTATGGCCATCAGCCATTCGTTCTCCGTGAGGGCCTGCCCGGCTTTGCCCGCGCTGCCGTTCAGGGCCGCAAAGCAGCGGTCCATTTGCGCAATGAACTGGTCCAGCGCTTCTTCGGCAATGGCCGGGTTGCCGCGGTAGCTGTTGAGCAGCTGTTTGTGCCGGTCCAGGTCCTTCATGATCTCCGATTTGAGGTCGGAGCGGGCCGCCACGTCCATGATCTCGAAAATGGTCTGGATGGCGTAATGGTGGTCCAGCGGATGCTCACGCGGCACCAGTTCGGCCAGGCGGCGCAGCAAATGCTCCAGGCGCAAATAGGTGCGTATACGTTCGTTGAACGGGTACTCGTACAGTATCACTTGGCGGGTCGGATTTGTTCTGGGAGGCGGGGCAGCAGGGCTCCAAACATCATAGCCCGAACCGTTGCTGCAATTCCCCGTAACGCTTTGTTATTTCCTGGCGCAGTTCGTTCAGCGTGGCGGTGTCGTTGTGTATCACCACATCGGCCAGCGCCAGTCTTTCGGCGCGGGTGGCCTGCGCAGCCAGAACCGCCTCTACCTGCTCGCGCGTCCACTGGTTGCGCGCCATGACGCGGCTCACCTGGGTTTCGGGCGTGCAGTCCACCACCCAGACGCAGTCCACCTGCGCTTGCCACAAGGGCGATTCGGCCAGCAGCGGCAGATCGAGCACCGCGCACCCGCCCCGCATGGCCGCGCAGCGCGCAGCCATTTCTGCACGCACCAGCGGGTGGATGATGGCTTCCAGTTCTGCGCGTGCAGCAGGTTCGGAGAACACCCGGGCACGCATGCGGTCCCGGTCCAGGGCTCCGTTGGCGGTGACGAACTCCGGGCCAAAGTGTGCCCGGATGGCACCCATGGCAGAGCCGCCGGCCGCCGTGCTGGCGCGGGAAATGGCATCGGCATCGATCACGGTGGCACCCAGTTCGGCCAGCATAGCCGCCACCGTGCTTTTGCCGCTGCCAATACCGCCGGTCAGCCCGACCCGGACTGCGGGCCCCATGGCTGCCTGCCCCATCAAAGTCCCAGCCAGCCCAGGAAAGCGCCAGGCTCAAACACCAGCGCGAACAGGCCAGCAAAGGCCAGGAACGGGCCAAACGGTACGTAGCCCCCCTCGCGCAAGCCGCTGGTGAACTTCATGGCAATACCCACCACGGCGCCCAGCACCGACGCCATGAGGATCATGGGCACCAGGGCCTGCCAGCCGAACCACACGCCCAGCGCCGCGAACAGCTTGAAGTCGCCGTAACCCATGCCTTCCTTGCCAGTGGCCAGTTTGAAAGCCCAGTACACCGACCACAAGGACAGGTAGCCCGCCACCGCGCCCCAAAGCGCATCTGCCAGCGGTACGCTGGCCCAGCCCAGCCCTGCAGCCACCAGCCCCGCCCACAGCAGCGGCAAGGTGATGTCATCGGGGAGCAGGGTGGTGTCCCAGTCTATGAAGGCCAGCGCCACGACGGCGGCCACAAACCCCATCCAGAGCAGCGTCTGAACGGTAGGGCCATGGGCCCAGAAGCACCACGCAAACAGACCGCCCGTGAGCAGTTCCACCGCGGGGTAGCGCAGCCCGATGGTGGCGCCACAAGCCCCGCAGCGGCCGCGCAGCCAAGCGTAGCTCAGCACGGGAATGTTTTGATACCAGCGGATCGTGGTGCCACAGGCCCCGCAGCGCGAGCGGGGGGTGAGCAGGTTGAAAGTGGGCGCGTCCGGCAACTCC
>JALOSG010000273.1 GCA_025458665.1 Serpentinimonas sp. | reverse complement strand
GGCCCAGTTGCAGGGTGGCGCCCAGGTCCAGGCCACCCAGCAAGGCGGTATCGGAAATGGCCACCGGAACGCGGCGCACCGGCGCACTGGCCGGGAGCACCTCGCGCAAGGTACGCAGCCAGGCGTCGCGCCAGCCACCGGCCTGTGCACGCAGCACCGCGCCGCCCAGCCCGGCTGGGTCGGTGGCCAGCAGGGCCAGGGCAAGCGCGGCGTCGGGGTTCAAGGCTTAGGGTTCAAAGCGCGGAAATCAGGCGCCCATCAGCTCGGTCACGGCGCGCTGCACGCGCGCGGTGGAGCCCGAGTCGTCCAGCACGTTGCGGCGCAGGCGGTGGCGCAGGGCAGGTGCGGCCACGCGGCGGAAATGGCTGTCGTTCACCGCTTTGTCGCCCTGCAGCGCGGCCAGCGCGCGGGCTGCACGGATGAGCGTCAGGTCTCCGCGCAGGCCGTCGGTGCCCAGCGCCATGCACAGTTGGGCAGCGCGTGTGCGGGCTTCGTCGGTGATCTGCACATCGTTCAGGCGCTTGCGCCCCGACACAATGCGTTTGCGGATTTTTTCGTCCTCGGCCTTCCACTGCCCGGCAAAGGCATCGGGGTCGCGCTCGAAGGCGTCGCGGCGCTTCACCACCTCCACGCGCGAAGGTAGGTCGTCGGGCGTGCGCACCTCCACCGACAGGCCAAAGCGGTCGAGCAACTGCGGGCGCAACTCGCCTTCTTCGGGGTTGCCGCTGCCCACCAACACAAAGCGGGCGGGGTGGCGCACGCTCAGGCCTTCGCGTTCCACCACGTTCTCGCCGGAGGCGGCCACGTCAATCAGCAGGTCCACCAGATGGTCTTCCAGCAAGTTCACTTCGTCGATGTACAGGAAGCCGCGGTTGGCACGTGCCAGCAGGCCAGGCTCGAAAGCCTTCACGCCCTGTGACAGGGCCCGCTCCAGGTCGAGTGCGCCCACCACGCGGTCTTCGGTGGCACCTAGGGGCAGATCGACCACGGGTACGGGCACCAGATGGCTGCGCACTTTCGTACCGTCGCCCTTCAGGCTGGGGCAGTCTTCGCAGCGGGCATGGGTATCGGCGGGGTCGCAGCTGTAGCGGCAACCCACCACCGCCTTCATGGGCGGCAACAACGCGGCCAGCGCGCGCACGGCGGTGGATTTGCCGGTACCCCGGTCGCCCAGCACCAGCACGCCACCCATGGTGGGGTCGATGGCGGCAATCAGGATGGCCAGCTTCATTTCGTCCTGGCCGACGATGGCGGAAAAAGGGAAAGGTTGAGACATGGAAATCAGTATGTCACAGCGCCGGGGTGCCGGAACGACCCGTGCGCGGGCAATCAGGGTGCTCGCACTTCACGCGAACGCAGACCCCAGGCCCACAGCGCCTCCGAGGGCAGGGGCAGCACCAGAAACCAGTGCTCCAGCACGGCCAGGCTCAGGAGCGTGGCGGCAAACGTGAACGCAGTGATCTCGAACGCACCAATGCCCGTGGCGGTAGCCAGTTGCCACAGCATCCAGGCCACCACCGTGCCCAGCAGCACCGACACCGGGAACAGCCCATTCATGCCACGTCGGCGGAAGTAGGTCTGCAGGTAGGTCAGGTGCGGCGGCAGGAAAGATTCGTTCAGGTTGCGCACACCCAGGAACACATTGAGCTTGGCGCTCTGGCGCATGATCCACAGTACCGCATAGGTCCAGACACCGGTCTGGTTGGGCTCACCCCAGGTGACCGCCAGCACCGCCACACCCAGCACCAGCAGCGCCAGTTCGTGGTGCCACACTGCCTGGAACGCTACCTTGAAGCGCTGCCAGCCGCGCACACTGGGCGGGCAAGGCGTGCGCCTTGAGCCCGTGACGTAGCCCAGCAAAAAGGCGACTTCCTGCCAGGCCCACACCATGAGCGCGCAGGTGAAGGCCAGGTAAGCCCCGGTGATGCGGGTGTCGTCGGCCGTGGCATACAAGCCCACCAGAGACAGCGCCAGCACTCCGGTGGTGCCCAGCATGGTCCATTTGAAGGTCCAGCGCGGCAGGCCATTGAGGTACAGGATGACACCCGTACTGAACCACCACAGGAACAAGGTCCAGAGGATGGGGTACACGTACAGGGACATCGGCAACTCTGGCGGGGTGGGCAGCGGCCGTGCTGGCTTACCAGATGGGCGCTACGCGCACATCCTTGGGCAGTTCGTTGGGCACCACCGGCAGCGTGTACAGACGCAGGAAAGTGAGGCCAGCCGCCACACCCAGCCCGATACGTTTGACGGCACCCACCACGCCACCCTGGGCCTTGGCCGCTTCCACCGCCTCGGAAATGCGGCGCATGCGCTCCATGCCGGCGCGGAACTTGGGGTTGTCGATATCGAGCGTGAGCGGGAACACCTGCTTGGTGATTTCCGAGGTGATGCGGAAGACCTGGTAGTCGTACTCGGTGGGGTTCAGGTTCATGGCCGCGTGCATTTCCGGGCGGGTGTGGTCGCGCACGTACATGGTGGCGTACACCGCCAGCACGAAGAAGCGGATCCACAGCTTGTTGTAGCCGGTGAGCAGGTGCGGGTTGGCCCGCATGACCAGAGCAAAAGCCTCACCATGACGGAATTCGTCGTTGCACCAGCGCTCGAACCACTTGAAGATGGGGTGGAAGCACAGGTCGGGGTTCTTCTCCACATGGCGGTAGATGGCGATGTAGCGCGCATAGCCAATCTTCTCCGA
>JALOSG010000272.1 GCA_025458665.1 Serpentinimonas sp. | reverse complement strand
CGACCGCCTGCAAGCGGCAGCGGCCGGGGGCGCCATCAGCGCTTCCAGCGCGCACGATTTGCGCGATGCTCTGGAGTTCATAGCCACCCTGCGCCTGAAACACCAGGCCCGACAGCTGGATGACGGCACAGCCCCCGACAACCACCTGAGCCTGACCGAGATTTCCAACTTCGAGCGTACCCAGCTGCGCGACGCCTTCACCGTGGTGCAGACGCTGCAGCAGGTGCTGGCCCAGCGTTATCAGTCAGGCCGTTTCTGAACCATGACAGCAACCACCCCGCCCCAACCCCAAACTTTGTCCCGACCCCAGGGCCACACAGAGCCGGACAGCACGCAGGAGACGCGGCTCATCACCACCCCGGTGCGCTCGCTCATACGGCGCGCGCCGGTGCAGCTGGCACCCAGCGCCAGCATCCAGCAAGCGGCCCAGTTCATGCAGCAGCACCGGGTTTCTTCGGTGCTGCTGGTGGAAGATGGACAGTTGGTGGGCGTGGTGACCGACCGCGATCTGCGCAACCGCGTGGTGGCACAGGCGCTGGATGTGGGGCGCCCGGTGGCCGACATTGCCACGCCCCGCCCTTACACCATCGACGTGGGCAGCCCCGCACTCGATGCTCTGCTGCTCATGGCCCGCCACCAGATACACCATGTGCCCGTGATGGACGGCAATACGGTGGTGGGCATGGTCACGGCCACCGATGTGACGGAACAGCACAACCATTCCGCGGTGGTGCTGGCCGGCGCCATACGCAAACAGACCACGCTGGAGGGGCTGGTGGCCTGCGCCGCACAGGTCAAGCAACTGCAGCGCAGCCTGGCCGCAGCCGATGCCAGTGCCTACCACACCGGGCGCATCGTCACCGCCATGACCGACGCGCTCACCGTGCGCCTGCTGGAGCTGGCGGAAGCCGAACTGGGGCCACCGCCCGTGCCTTACGCGTGGCTGGCTGCGGGCTCGCAGGCGCGCAACGAACAGACCGCCAAATCGGACCAGGACAACTGCCTGCTGATGGACGACGCCTACGATGCGGCGGTGCATGGCGACTACTTCCGGGCCCTGTCGCAGCAGGTGTGCGACGGGCTGAATGCCTGTGGCTACATCCACTGCCCCGGCGAGATGATGGCCATGACGGACGCGTGGCGCCAGCCGCTGCGGCAGTGGAAGGCCTACTTCGAACAGTGGATACGCAACCCCAAGCCGCAGGCCCTCATGCTCACCTGCGTGTTCTTTGACCAGCGCCGCGTGTACGGCAGCCAGCCCCTGTTCGATGAGCTGCGTGCCGAGGTGCTGCGCCTGGCCAAGGACCAGCGCATCTTCTTGGCCTACATGGTCTCCATTGCACTGACGCACAAGCCGCCCCTGAACTTCATGAACCGCATTGCGCCCCTGCGCAGCGGAGAACACAAAGGCAAGCTCGACCTCAAGATGGGAGGCATTGTGCCCATTGTGGACCTGGCAAGGGTGTATGCGCTGGCGGGCGGCCTGAGTGCGGTGAACACCTACGAGCGGCTGCAGGGCGCGGCGGCCAGCGGCGAGATCAGCGAGCAAAGCGCGCGCGATCTGCGCGAGGCCCTGGAGTACCTGGCCGGCCTGCGCATACGCCACCAGGCGCAGCGCATGGACGACGGCTACGCCGCCGACAACTTCCTGCGCAGCGAAGATTTGTCCAACTTCGAGCGGGGCCACCTGCGCGCAGCTTTCAAGGTGGTGCGGGCGCTGCAGGAAGTGCTGGAGACCCGCTACCAGCCAGGGCGGCTTTGATGCCCAGCTGACAGCGCGCCAAGGGCTCAGTACTTGAGCCGCGCGTAATAGGTTTTCTGTGCGGCTTCCCGGGCCTGCCCCAGGGTGTGGATGCCGCGCTCGGCCAGCAGCGGAATGAGCTTCAGGAACACCTCGGCGGTGACCATGGCGTCGCCCATGGCGGTGTGCCGGCCTATGACCACGATGTTGAAGCGCTCGGCAATGGCCTCCAGCCGGTGGGATTCCTGCTGCGGCTGCACCAGCGCCGAGAGCAGCAGCGTGTCGAGCACCGGGTGGTCGAAGCTCACGCCGGTCTGGCGCTCTTTCAGTTGCAGGAAACGCATGTCGAAGGCGGCGTTGTGGGCTACCAGCACGGTATCGAGCGCAAAGGCGTGGAAGGCGGGCAGCACCTCGGCAATGCGGGGCTGGCCTTGCACCATGTCGGGCGTGATGCCGTGGATGGGGATGGAGGCCGCCGGGATGCTCCGGCCCGGGTCCACCAGTTGCTCGAAGCTTTCCTGGCGGAGCAGCTTGCCGTTCACAATGCGCGCGGCGCCGATCTGGATGATCTCGTCGCCCTGGGAAGGGTTGAGGCCCGTGGTCTCGGTATCGAACACCGTGTAGGTGAGTTCGGTGAGCAGACGGTCGTCCAGCGCCCGGGTCTGCTCGGAGGTGCGGAAAAGATCGAAGTCGTAGTATTCGGGGCGGCTTTCGTTGCGCACATAGGCGGTGGCATCGGCCTGTTCCTGCGGGCTGGCACTGGGCAGCAGGAAGCGGAAGTAGGCGCTGTGGCTGGCGCGGTCGCGCTCGAACCAGAACGCCCCACCGTGGCGCTCCACCACATCGCGCACAGACAGCGTCGTGACCTCGCTGCCCGTACGCATGGCGTCGAGTTCCCAGCTCATGACGGTCTCGGTGCTCATGGCGCTGCCTTGCCAGATGAGGTCGAGTTCGGCCTTGCCGCC
>JALOSG010000271.1 GCA_025458665.1 Serpentinimonas sp. | reverse complement strand
GCGTGGTAGCCACATCCGACG
This sequence comes from Serpentinimonas sp., assembly GCA_025458665.1. GTDB lineage: Bacteria > Pseudomonadota > Gammaproteobacteria > Burkholderiales > Burkholderiaceae_C > JALOSG01. Next base: position 2,719 of record JALOSG010000271.1, on the reverse strand, counting down.
ATGCAGAAGTGGCAGGTCATGTTGGTCTTTTGCGCGTCCTTCGGGGGCAGCGCGATGCGGTCATTGATTTGCGTGGTCATGGCTGCGCTCCTTACAGGATGTTGGACTGACGGCCATAGATCAGGCCGTCGACACCGACGGCATGCACGCTGTCGGTCTTGGCGTCGTACTCCAGCAGGATGCGCGGCAGGTCTTCGGTGGCCTGTCCGGTGACCATCTGCCCGCCGTTCTCTGGGTCGAAGATGGAGAAGTGGCAACCGCACTTGAAGGTCTTGGTGCCGGGCTCGTAGCCGACCGGGCAGCCCATGTGGGTGCAGAAAGAGCTGTAGGCCACGATGTCACCGTTGGGGCCGACACCGCCGGGCACTGGCGAGCCCATGCGGATGGCCAGGCAGGCCGAGCTGTCGTCGGGGTAGGCAAAGCTCACCGCCTGGTTCAGCGGCATGCCTTTGGCTGAACCCACCGCCTTCTTGGGATAGGGCAGGGTGGTGCCACTGGCCGCAGCGGGGGTGGCAGCGTTGGCATTGCGGATGGGAATGACCACCGAACCGGCTACGGCTGCGGCGGCGCCACCGGACTTCAGAAAGAAGCGGCGGCCGATCTTGACGTCGTCCATGTTGTCTCCTGGTTTGAACAAAGGCGTGACGGCATTTGCAATGCCTGTGCCAGCGTTGATCTGTTCAAAAACAAGGACTTACGACATCAGGGTTTGTGCTCTGGGTGATTTTCGTAACCGAGTGAAAAATCAAGGTTACGAAAACGTAACGACCTTGGAGTGACCGTGCAGAGAAGACACTGGCTGGCCGCAAGCGTCTGTGGACTGGCCTCAGCCGCTGCAGTTCCTGGCTGGGCTGCGGACCGCTTGCGCATCGGTCTGACTCCGGTGATCCTGGCCGACCAGGTGGCGTTCCTGTCGCGCTGGGGTCGCTATCTCGCCAGCCGAGTCGGCATCGAGGTCGAATTCGTCGCCCGCGAGTCCTACCAGAGCATCCTGGACCTGTTGTTCTCGGGGCAGATCGACGCCGCATGGATCTGTGGCTATCCGTTTGTGCGCTTTGAGAACGAGTTGAACCTGCTGGCGGTGCCGCTGTATCAGGGGCAACCGTTCTACCAGGCCTACCTGATCCGCCCCAAGGTGCCCGGTGCGGAGGTACAGGGCTGGGCCGACCTCAAAGGCCGGGTTCTGGCTTACTCCGATCCGCTGTCCAACTCCGGCTGGCTGGTGGCCCAGGCTCAGCTGGCCAAAGCCGGTGTGCCGGTGCGCGAACTCAAACGCGCCTTCTTCACCCACGGCCACCGCAACGTCGCGGAGGCGGTGGCGGCCCGGCTGGCGCAGGCCGGTTCCATCGACGGTTACGTCTGGGAGACCATGCGATCCCAGGGCATGCCGGCCATCGCCAAGACCGAAGTGGTTTGGCGATCCGAGCCCTTCGGCTTCCCGCCCCTGGTCACGCGCAAGGGCCCCGAGCATCCGCACATGGAGTCGCTGCGCCTGGCACTTCTGCGCATGAGCGACGACAAGGTGGGGCGTGAGCTGCTGGCCTCGCTGAACCTCTCCGGGTTCACGCCGGGTCAACCGGTACTGTTCGACAGCATCCGCCGCCAGGCCCAGCAGGTGCCAGGCAGCGGGGTGGGGGGCTGATGCTGCGGCGTTTGCCCTACCGGGTGCAGATTCCGCTCGGGCTGTCGCTGGCCGTGCTGCTGGCGGCGGTGCTGGTGACTGCCATCACCGCCCGCGTGCAGGCACAGAACGCGCGCCGCGACACGCTGGCGCTGCTCGACCGGGCGGTGGTGCTGGTGATCGCGCAGGTGCGCCCGCTGCTGGCGGCCGACGACACCTGGCGCGTGTTCTCGCTGCTGCGCGACACGGTCCAGCTGGTGCCCGGCGCCGACGCCAATCTCGCACGGCTGGCCATCCTGTCGCCCGATGGCGCGGTCTTCGCCGCCTCGGACCCGGTGCAGTTGGAAACCGGCCGCCCGGTGCTGGGTCAGCGCTGGCGCGAGAAAGCGCTGGCGTCCGCGGTGAATACCGAGCACCGCGAGGTGCTGGGTCTGGATGATGGCTCGGTGGTGCTGATCGACCCCATCCGCAGCGAGGACGGCCAGACCCTGGGCTTCGTGTTCACCGAAGTCGATGCGGCCGCGTTTGCGCCCGACTGGGCCTCGCTCGCGCGCACGGCACTGATCGGCATCGTGCTGGCAGTGACGCTGCTGGTGCCGCTGGGCTGGTGGGTGGGCAAACGCATGGCCCGCCCGGTGGGCCGGCTGGCAGAGGTGATCGAGCGCATCGGACGCGACGACCCTGGCGTGTTGCGTGCCGATGTGCCCAAGACCAGCGACCCGGAACTCAGCCGCATCGGCGACGCGGTGGCGCAGCTGATGGGCGAACTCGAACGACGCAAGGCCGCTGAAGAGCGCGCCCTGTCGGCCGAACGCCTGGCGGCTGTGGGCAAGATGACCGGCGCTGTGGCGCACGAAATCAACAACCCGCTGGCCGGACTGCTGACCGCCACGCAGACGCTGCGCCTGCATGGGGGCACCGAGGCGATTCGTGTGCGCACCATCGACCTGCTGGACCGGGGGCTGCAACAGATCCGCACCACCGTGGCGGCCCTGCTGCCGCAGGCGCGCATCGAGGACCGGCCGCTGGAGCCCGGTGACCTGGAAGACATCGTGACCCTGGTCCAGGCTGTGGCCGACAAGCAGCGCGCTGACATCC
>JALOSG010000270.1 GCA_025458665.1 Serpentinimonas sp. | reverse complement strand
AGCACTTCCTGGATGATGTGCAGCGGGTTGTCGGTGCGGGTGTACATGCCCGGACGCTGCTTCACGGGCTCCAGCCCTTTCAGGACGCGGATGGAGCCTTCGCCGTAAGCGGTGCCGGTGGATGCGGGTTGTGTTGCCATGGCCCGGAATTGTAGAGAGGTGGGGCCGGCGGTGCCCGGCCGCGCCGCCGCCACGCGAACGGGGTTTTGGGTACATTTGAGGGCTGTTCATAGCTTCGCCTGCCCACCATGTCCCCAGCCACCACCCCTCCGCCCGCCGCGCCTGCTTCCAGCGGCGGCCCGCGGCTTTCCATGCTGCAGGTGCTGGTGTGCGGCGGCGCCATCGTCACACTGAGCATGGGCATACGCCATGGCTTTGGTCTGTGGCTGCAGCCCATCACCCAGGAGCAGGGCTGGACCCGCGAGACATTCGCCTTCGCCATGGCCATACAGAACCTGTCGTGGGGCATCTTCGGCATCTTTGCTGGCATGCTGGCCGACCGTTTTGGCGGCTACCGCGTGCTGGTGGTGGGCGCCGTGCTGTACGCACTGGGGCTGGTGGGCATGGCGCTGTCGAGTTCCTCGCTCATGTTCGCGCTCACGGCCGGCGTTCTCATCGGTGCGGCACAGGCGGGCACCACCTACGCGGTCATCTACGGCATCATCGGCCGGCAAATTCCCGCCGAGCGGCGCTCCTGGGCCATGGGCATGGCAGCAGCAGCCGGCTCCTTTGGCCAATTCCTCATGGTGCCGGTGGAGGGTTTCCTCATCGCCTCATTTGGCTGGAAAGAAGCCCTGCTGATACTGGGCGCCTCTGCCCTGTTGATCGCGCCGCTGGCCTGGGGCCTGCGTGAACCCGGGTTCACGGGCGCCACAGCCGCCCCCTTGAAGCGCGAGCAAACCATTCTGGATGCGCTGCGCGAGGCCTTCACCTACCGCAGCTTCCAACTGCTCATGGCCGGCTACTTTGTGTGTGGCTTCCAGGTGGTGTTCATTGGCGTTCACATGCCCAGTTATCTGAAGGACAACGGCCTGTCGCCCGAGGTGGCCAGCATCGCACTGGCTCTTATAGGCCTGTTCAACGTGTTCGGCACCTACGCAGCCGGTGCGCTGGGGCAAAAGCTGGCCAAGCGCAAGATCCTGTCGTTCATCTACTTCATGCGGGCCGTGGTCATTGCCATTTTCCTGATTGCACCGCTCACGCCCATGAGTGTGTACATCTTTGCCAGCGTCATGGGGCTGCTGTGGCTGTCCACCGTGCCACCCACCAACGCTATCGTGGCACAGGTGTTTGGCGTGGCGCACATGTCCATGCTCGGCGGCTTTGTGTTCTTCAGCCACCAGGTGGGCAGCTTCATGGGCGTGTGGCTGGGCGGCCTGCTGTACGACCAGACTGGCAGCTACGACATCGTCTGGTACATCGCCATCGGGCTGGGGCTGTTTGCTGCAGCCGTGAACTGGCCGGTGCGCGAGACCCCCATTCAGCGCGGGCCGCAGCGGCTGGCCCCGGGAGGCGCCGTATGAGCACCCATACCGATGCGGGCCACCCGCCAGCGCAAGCTACCAGCACGCCGGCATGGCGGCTGCCCCGGGCAGCCTGGGCGGCCCTGGGCTACCTAGCCGCTGTGGCCGCCGCCGTGGGCGTGTTCATGATGTACCTGCAGCCGCATTTCCTGCGCGATCTGGCCGACCAGATCTGGGCCTGCTTCTAAGGCCGGCTTCCAGCATGAGCGGCCCGCACGGCACACAAGCCCCGTCCCCCTGGGTCCAGCGCTGGACGCCGCTGATCCAAAGTTCTGGCATTGGCGGGCCCCGTGTTCTCGACCTGGCCTGCGGCCACGGCCGCCACACACGCTGGCTGGCCAGCCAGGGCTGCCGCGTCACGGCACTGGACCGCGACGCCGCCGCACTGGCCAGCCTGCAAGACCTCACCAACAGCCCCGACCGACGCGCCACCACGCTGCTGGCCGACGTGGAGAACGGCCCCTGGCCCCTGGAAGGCCAGCAGTTTGACGCGGTGGTGGTGACCCACTACCTCTGGCGCCCGCTATGGCCGGTGCTGCTGGCCGCCGTGCGCCCAGGGGGCCTGCTCATTTACGAGACCTTCGCCACCGGCAACGAGACCGTGGGTAAGCCCTCCCGGCCCGATTTCCTGCTGCGCCACGGGGAGCTGCTGGAGGTGTGTGCGGGCTGGCGAGTGGTGGCGTTCGAGGACGGCTACCTGTCCGATCCACCCCGCTACATCCAGCGCATTGTGGCGGTTCGCCCGGGCACCGACCACCCCGGCCGCCATCCTCTGGGGGCTGGGTAGAATGGGGGAGTTTCTCTTACCCACCTACGGAACCGCATCGATCCTATGAACCCGATCACCGGCAGCATCGTGGCCTTGGTCACACCCATGCACCCAGATGGCAGCGTGGACTACCCCGCCCTGCGCAAAATGATCGACTGGCATGTGGCCGAAGGCACCGACTGCATTGGCGTGGTGGGCACCACCGGCGAATCGCCCACGGTCACGGTAGAGGAACACTGCGAGATCATCCGTGTATCGGTGGAGCAGGCTGCGGGGCGCGTGCCCATCATGGCGGGCTGCGGTGCCAATTCCACCGCCGAAGCCATCGAGCTGACGCGCTACGCCAAAAAGGTGGGCGCCGACTGCCAGTTGCAGGTGGTCCCCTACTACAACAAACCCACGCAGGAAGGCCAGTACCAGCACTTCCGCACCATCGCCGAGGCGGTGGA